>JAIOIA010000011.1:0-6108 GCA_019912745.1 Comamonas sp.
CCGGCCGCGGCACTGCCCGCGTCGCACACCGCTCGGACCGCGTGGCGTCTGGAGGCGCCGCGACCTTTGTATTCAGCCGTGGCCGGCGCGTCGGGCGCAGGCGCGTCGGTGCCGCGCTGGCTCATCGCGCTCGACAGCCCCACCCCCGATGATCCGGGCCGCGGCGAGGCCGGTGATCTGCTGCACAACATGCTGCAGGCCATGGGGCTCAAGGGGGAGCCTTCGGTCTTCGTCAGCACGGTGCGCCGTGCGCTGCAGGGCGCGCCCGAGGACCCGCAGGCCTTGCAGCGGATGCTGGACGATCTGCGGCCGGCCATCGTGCTGGTCCTGGGCTTGAGCGCGGCCCGCTGCGTGCTCGGTGGCAGCGAGCCACTGGAGCTGTTGCGCGCATGCGAGCACAGCCTGGCGGACGGCACGCCGGTGATCGTCAGTTATGCGCCCAGCTACCTGGTGCGCACGCCCAAGGCCAAGCGCGAGGCCTGGGCCGATCTGCGGCGCGCGATGGCGCTGGCGGCAGGCTTGTCGCCCCCGATGCCATAATTTCAGGTAACCCACAAAGGAGACCCCTCCATGGAAGCCAGCCCCAGTCGTCGGCTTTCAGCCTCCCGATCTGCCTAGGCGGTTCGGGGATGCTGAAAGCGCCCCACCGTTACCGCAGAACAACCGTCTTCAGGGAGAGCAGGAGCCATGCTCAACATTTTTTCGCTGGTCAACGGCCGGCTGGTGCAGGAAGAATTCGAGTCGCTGGACGAACTGGCGCGCTTCAATCCGGTCTGGGTCGATCTGGAGTCGCCCACGCGCGAGGAAAAGCGCGCGGTCTCCCAGTACTACGGCCTCTCGATTCCCGAAGACGCGATGGATGACGACATCGAGGAGTCGGCGCGTTTTTACGAGGAAGACAACGGCGAGCTGCACATCAGGAGCGACTTCCTGATCGACGATGACGACGATCCGCGCTCGGTGCGCGTGGCCTTCATCCTGAACCAGCACAATACCGAGCTCAAGAGCTGCGGCGTGCTGTTTTCCATCCACGAGGAAGACGTGCCGGTGTTTCGCCTCGTGCGTATGCGCGCGCGCCGCGCGCCGGGGCTGATCCAGGACGCGAAGGAGGCGCTGCTCAATCTCTTCGACACCGACGTCGAGTATTCGGCCGACACGCTCGAAGGCATCTACGACGAACTCAAGAAGGTCAGCACGCAGGTGCTCGAAGGCCAGATGACAGACACGCACGCGCAGCAGGTGCTGGCCGACATCGCTTGGGAGGAAGACCTGAACGGGCGCATCCGGCGCAACATGCTCGATACGCGCCGCGCCGTGAGCTTCATGATGCGCAGCCGCATGCTCAACGCGGAGCAGTTCGAGGACGCGCGCCAGATCCTGCGCGACATCGAATCGCTCGACAGCCACACCCAGTTCCTCTTCGACAAGATCAACTTCCTGATGGATGCGACGGTCGGCTTCCTGAACATCAACCAGAATAAGATCATCAAGATCTTCTCGGTGGCCAGCGTCGCGCTGCTGCCGCCCACCCTGATCGCCAGTGTCTACGGCATGAATTTCAAGGCCATGCCCGAGCTGGAGTGGCAGCACGGCTATCTGTACGCCATCGTTCTGATGATCGCCAGCGCGCTGGTGCCGATGTTCTACTTTCGCAAGCGCGGCTGGCTGGCCTGAAGCTCAACGGGGAAGGCTGGGCAGCAGCGCCTGCACGATGCGCTCGGCGTAGCCGCTGGCCACGTCGCGCACGAAGCGGCTGAAATCCACATGCGCGCTGTCGTCGGCGCGGTCTGAAATGGTGCGCAGGATGGCGCAGGGCACGCCGTAGTCGCTGCACGCCTGGGCGACGGCCGCGCCTTCCATTTCCACCGCCAGCGCGTCGTGGCCGGCCGCCAGCAGCCCGCTGCGCAGCAGGGCCGATTCCCGGGCCGTGCTCACGAAGCGGTCGCCGCTCACGATCAGGCCGTGGTGGATGCGGGCGGGTGCGTGATTTTCTAGAGAAAATCGAGTCCTTGCGCCCGCCACACTTGCGTTGGCAGCTCTCAAAAGCAAAGCGCTGAGCGATGTATCGCACGCCAGCAGCGCCGTGCCGCGCAGCGGCAGTTCCCAGCGCGGGAAGATGGGCGAGGCGTCCATGTCGTGCTGCAGCGTGTGGCGGGCCACCACCACGTCGCCCACGCGCACGCCCTTGCCCAGGCCACCGGCCACGCCGGTGAAGATCAGGCGCCGCGCGCCAAAGCGTTCGATGAGCAGCGTGGCGGTGATGGCCGCCGCCACCTTGCCTATGCCCGAGAGCGCCAGCACCACGCGCTGCCCGTGCAGCGTGCCGGTGTGAAACGTGCGCCCCGCGCAGTCGCTGGTGGCGTGCTCCTGGAGCGCGGCGGCCAAGCCGCCCTGCTCCTCGGGCAGGGCGCTGAGGATGGCCGTGACCACCCCCGCGCTCAGGCCGTTTCGCGCAGTTCGCGCCGCAGGATCTTGCCCACGGCGGACTTGGGCAGGTCGGCGGTGCTGAATTCCACGTACTTGGGGCGCTTGTAGCCCGTGAGGTACTGGTGGCAATACTCGCGCACCTTCTCCTCGGTGAGGCTGGGGTCGCTGCGCACGATCACGAGCTTGACCGCCTCGCCGGTCTTCTCGTCGGGCACGCCCACCACGGCGCATTCGAGCACGCCCGGCATCTGCGCGACCACGCCCTCCACCTCGTTGGGATAGACGTTGAAGCCGCTCACCAGGATCATGTCTTTCTTGCGGTCCACGATCTTGAAGTAGCCGCGCTCGTCCATGGTGCCGATGTCGCCGGTCTTGAAGTAGCCATCGGCCGTCATGACTTTGGCGGTTTCGTCCGGGCGCTGCCAGTAGCCGGCCATGACCTGCGGACCCTTGATCGCGATTTCGCCGGGCTCGCCGCTGGCGGAAATGTCGTTGCCGTCGTTGTCCAGGATGCGCAGCCAGGTGCTCGGGATCGGCACGCCGATGGTGCCGGAAAACTCCTTGACCGTGACCGGGTTGCAGGTGGCCGACGGGCTGGTCTCCGACAGGCCGTAGCCCTCGCAGATCGGGCAGCCGGTCTTCTCCAGCCAGAGCTGGGCCACGGCGGCCTGCACCGCCATGCCCCCACCCACGGACACCTTGAGGTTTTTCCAGTTGACGGTATTGAAGTCGGGGTGGTGCGCGAGGCCGTTGAACAGCGTGTTCACGGCCGGAAAGCTGTGGAAGGTGTGCTTGGAGAGCTCCTTGAGCGTGGCCGCCAGGTCGCGCGGGTTGGGGATCAGGATGGTCTTGCCGCCCGTGCGCATCGACAGCATCATGTTCACCGTGAACGCGAAGATGTGGTAGAGCGGCAGCGCGCACACCGAGGTCGGTTGCTCGCCCTGGGGCACCTGGCTCATCACGGGCTCGTTCCAGGCCTCGGACTGCAGCACGTTGGCGATCACGTTGCGATGCAGCAGCACCGCGCCCTTGGACACGCCCGTGGTGCCGCCGGTGTACTGCAGCAGCGCGATGTCGTCGGGTTTGATGTCGGGCTTGGCGAGCTTCATGCCCGCGCCCTTGTCCAGCGCGTCGTTGAAGCGCACGGCGCCGGGCAGCTCGAAGTGCGGCACCATCTTCTTGACGTTGCGCACCGCGTAATTGACGATCGTGCCCTTGAGAAAGCCCAACCGGTCGCCCATCGCGCACAGCACGATGTGCTTGATGGGCGTGCTCGCCAGACAGGCCTGCAGCGTGGTGGCGAAGTTCTCCAGGATGATGATGGCCTGCGCGCCCGAGTCCTTGAGCTGGTGCTCCAGCTCGCGCGGGGTGTAGAGCGGGTTGACGTTCACCACCACGTAGCCCGCGCGCAGCACGGCGGCCATAGCCACCGGGTACTGCGGGATGTTGGGCATCATCAGCGCCACGCGCGCGCCGCGCGCCAGCCCCAGGCTCTGCAGATAGGCGGCCATCTGGCGGCTTTGCGCGTCGGCCTGGGCGAAGGTGGTGTCCTTGCCCATGAAGGTGTAGGCGGTGCGGTTGGCGTATTTGGTGAACGCCTCTTCCATCAGCTGTACCAGTGACTGGTATTGCGATGGATCGATGTCCGCGGGGACGCCTTTCGGATAGGCGGCAAGCCATGGGCGGTCGGTCATTATCAAGTCTCCTGCGATGCGAGTTGGGTAATCTGCTGGTGTGGGATCGGTGCGAGGATGAAAACTCTTTATAAAACGAACGGTCGTGCTTTTTTAATTATGCGCCCAGGCCGGAGGGTTGAACCGCGGGAGATACCGCCTTGACAGGGGCTTCATGCCTTGAGCGCGACCAGCACTTCGTCGAGCATCTTCTTGGCGTCGCCGAACAGCATGCGGTTGTTCTCCTTGTAGAACAGGGGGTTGTCCACTCCCGCATAACCGGACGCCATGGAGCGCTTCATCACGATCGACGTCCTGGCTTTCCAGACCTCGAGCACCGGCATGCCGGCGATCGGGCTGCTCGGGTCTTCGGCGGCGCTGGGGTTGACGATGTCGTTGGCGCCGATGACGATGGCCACGTCGGTGTCGGGGAAGTCCTCGTTGACCTCGTCCATCTCCATCACGATGTCGTAGGGCACCTTGGCCTCGGCCAGCAGCACGTTCATGTGGCCGGGCATGCGGCCGGCGACGGGGTGGATGGCGAAGCGCACCTGGATGCCCTTCTCGCGCAGCGTCTGCGTGATCTCGTAGACCGTGTGTTGCGCCTGCGCCACCGCCATGCCATAGCCCGGCACGATGATCACGGCCTTGGCCTCGCGCAGCAACTCGGCCGTCTCGATGGCGCTGATGGGCGTGACCTCGCCCTGCGGCTCGCTGGCGTCGCCCGTCTTGGCCGGTGCGCCGCCGCCGGAACCGAACCCGCCCGCGATCACGCTGACGAAATTGCGGTTCATCGCATTGCACATGATGTAGGACAGGATCGCGCCCGAGGAGCCGACCAGCGCGCCGGTGACGATGAGCAGGTCGTTGCTGAGCATGAAGCCCGTGGCCGCCGCCGCCCAGCCCGAGTAGCTGTTGAGCATGGAGATCACCACAGGCATGTCCGCGCCGCCGATGGCCATGATCATGTGCACGCCCAGCAGCATGGCGATCACCGTCATGATGAGCAGCGGCGCCATGCCGGCCTGCACGTCGGGCGCGGCAAGAAAACGGCTGCCCAGCCAGAGCACCACCAGCAGCGCCACCAGGTTGATCCAGTGGCGCGCCGGCAGCAGCAGCGGCTTGCCACCGATCTTGCCCGAGAGCTTGCCAAACGCGATGAGCGAACCCGAGAAGGTGTAGGCGCCGATCAGGATGCCCAGATAGATTTCCACCTCGTGGATGACCTTCTCCGAGCCTTCGAACCGAATCGACGTGTCCACGTAGCTGGCAAAGCCGACCACGCAGGCCGCCAGGCCCACCAGGCTGTGCATGAGCGCGATCAGCTCGGGCATCTGCGTCATCTTGACGACGCGCGCGGCCCACAGGCCGATGCCGCCGCCGATCACCAGCGCGAGCACGATCCAGCCCAGGCCCGAGACGTGCACGCGCGGGCCGAACACCGTGGCCAGCACGGCGATCGTCATGCCTATCATGCCCAGCAGGTTGCCGCGGCGCGAGGTTTCGGGGTTGGAGAGCCCTCCCAGGCTCAGGATGAACAGGATGGCGGCGCCCAGGTAGGCCGTCGTCACGAGACTTGCGGACATGGTGGTTCTCTTCCTCGGGTTCTGGTTCTGGTTGGAGCGACGGGGGTTTACTTGCGGAACATCGCCAGCATGCGGCGCGTGACGGCGAAGCCGCCGAACATGTTGATGCCCGTGAGCACCAGCGCCGCGAACGCGAGCCAGAGGATGAGCGTGTCGGGCCGTCCGTCGGTGCCCGCGCCGGGCGGCGCGATCTGGATCAGCGCGCCGATGGCGATGATGCTGGAGATCGCGTTGGTCACGCTCATCAGCGGCGTGTGCAGCGCGGGCGTGACGTTCCACACCACCATGTAGCCGATGAAGCAGGCCAGCACGAAGACCGTGAAGTGGCCGAGGAAGGCGGTGGGCGCGTAGGCGCCGACGGCCCAGAACAGCACGGTGAGCACGGCGAAGACGATGGTCAGCGTCTTGCCCGACATCGGTGC
>JAIOIA010000086.1:0-3664 GCA_019912745.1 Comamonas sp.
CACCTTGCCGCGCGCCAGCAGCTTCAGGGAGGTGAGCGAGGAAGTGTGCAGGGTGTCGGGGGTGGAAGCGGTCATGGAAAAAGGCACGCCGCCCAGTCGGGCGGCGCGGGTCGTTGGGCTGGCAATCCCGCCATTGTGCAGCGTTTTGCCCATTTTGCGGGCGAAGGCCACGCGCGCCGCTCGGATGAGGGTTTGCGCGTCGCAACTTTGCGGCGCATAGTGGTTCCAATTCGCCAGAGAGCTTCGTCGGTCACCGGGGCTTGCGTCCGGGTGGCATTGTTCAACTGTGCAACCACAGGAGATTTCCATGAATTTGACGATCAGCGGCCATCACCTCGAAGTGACCCCCGCCTTGCGCGGCTACGTCACGTCCAAGCTCGATCGGCTGATGCGGCATTTCGACCAGATGGTCGACATCAAGGTGCTGCTCACGGTGGAAAAGCAGAAAGAGAAGGAAAAACGCCAGCGCGCCGAATGCAGCGTGCGCGTCAAGGGCTCGGATCTGTTTGCCGAGGCCAGCCACTTCGATCTGTACGCTGCGATCGACGCGCTCGTGGACAAGCTCGATCGCCAGGTGGTGCGCCACAAGACACGGGTGCAGGATCACCAGGCCGAGGTGCACCGCAGCCTGATGCAGGCCGCCGGGGCCACCGCCTGAGGGCCGGCGCCGGCCGCGTCATGAGACCGCCCCCAGGGGCGGTTTTTTTGTGCCTGAATGTTTCCTTTGTCAGGGTTTACGCTGATTGTGCATAATTGCGGCCCATCGCCATGAATCGACTAGCTTCCATATTGCCTCCCGCGCAGGTGCTCGTGGGCGTTGATGCCACCAGCAAAAAGCGTGCGTTTGAAGAGGCCGGCCTGCTTTTCGAGAGCCAGCACGGGCTCTCGCGCGCCCTGATCACCGACAGCCTGTTTGCGCGCGAGCGTCTGGGCTCGACCGGGCTGGGCTACGGCGTGGCGATTCCGCACGGACGCATCAAGGGTCTGAAGGCGCCGATGGCTGCGGTCTTCCGCTTGGCGCAGCCCATCGGGTTCGATGCGCCCGATGAGCAGCCGGTGAGCCTGCTCATCTTCCTGCTGGTGCCCGAGGCAGCGACACAGAAGCACCTGGAAATCCTCTCCGAGATCGCCGAGCTGCTGGGCGACACGCCGCTGCGCGAGCGCATCAAGGGCTGCACCGACGCCACCGAGCTGCATGGCCTGATCGCAGGCTGGCAAAGCACACAGGCGGTACAGAGCGCCTGATCCATCGGATACACGGCGGGCACCATGAAAGCCAACGTCGTCAGCGCCGACGCCCTCTTTCAGGAGTTTTCCACGCTGCTGCGCTGGCAGTGGCTCGCGGGGCAGGGTTCGGGCGACCGGCGTTTCGAGGACGTGGCGGTGCGCGCGGCCAGCTCCAGCGCCGACCTTGTCGGGCACCTGAACTACATTCACCCCTACCGCGTGCAGATCATCGGCGAGCGCGAGGTGTCCTACCTCACGCGGGGCAGCGCGGCCGATTGCAAGCGGCGCCTGGCGCGCATCCTGACGCTGGAGCCGCCCGTGCTGGTGCTCGCCGACGGCAAGGAGCCGCCCGGCGAGTTGCTGCAGATGTGCGACCGGGGGCAGTTGCCGCTGTTCGCCACGGCCGAGTCCTCGGCGTTCGTGATCGACGTGCTTCGCGGGTTCCTCGCCAAGCACTTCGCCGAGCGCACCTCGCTGCACGGCGTGTTCATGGACATCCTGGGCATGGGCGTGCTCATCACCGGCGAATCGGGTCTGGGCAAGAGCGAACTGGGACTGGAGTTGATCACGCGCGGCAACGGCCTCGTGGCCGACGACGTGGTCGACCTCTCGCGCATCAACCAGAGCACGATCGAGGGGCGCTGCCCCGAGCTGCTGCGCAATCTCATGGAGGTGCGCGGCATCGGTCTGCTCGACATCCGCGCGATTTTCGGCGAGAACGCGGTGCGTCGGCGCATGCGGCTGCGCCTCATCGTGCACCTGGTGCGCAAGGAGACGCTGGAGCGCGACTACGAGCGCCTGCCCGGCGAGCCGCTCACGCAGGACGTGCTGGGCGTGCCCATCCGCAAGGTCGTCGTCGAGGTGGTGGCGGGGCGCAACATCGCCGTGCTGGTGGAAGCGGCCGTGCGCAACACCATCCTGCAGTTTCGCGGCATCGACACCTACCAGGAGTTCATCGCGCGCCACCGCGACGCGATGGCCAGCGGCAGGGAGCCGCAGTAGGGGCTGCGCCGGCGGCCGCGGTCAGTGCTTGGCGGCGCACTCGGCGCACAGGCCGTAGAGCGCCATGGCGTGGTCGTGCACCTGCCAGCCGCGATCCCTGGCGATGCGCTGCTGGCGCTTTTCGATTTCGGCATCGAAGAATTCCTCCACCTTGCCGCAGCCGGTGCAGACGAAGTGGTCGTGGTGCTGGCCTTCGTTGAGTTCGTACACCGCCTTGCCGCCATCGAAGTTGCTGCGCATCAGGATGCCGGCCTGCTCGAACTGCGTGAGCACGCGGTAGACGGTGGCCAGGCCGATGTCCGAGCGTTCTTCGAGCAGCACGCGAAACACGTCCTCGGCCGTCATGTGGCGCTGTTTGCCCTGCTGGAAGATCTCCATGATCTTCAGGCGCGGCAGCGTCGCCTTCAGGCCGGTGCTCTTGAGCTCTTCGATGTTCGTGGTCATGGTGCCTGTCGCTACAATGAAACCGATCATAGTCCGGATAGCCATAACCATGCCAGTCACCCCCCGTTGGGATGTGCGCCTGAGCGCCGCCGTCGTGCTTGCCGTGGGCCTCGTCGCAGGCTGCGCGGGTTCGGGAGAGCGCCTTGCCACCATGGTCACGCCCTACCGGGCCGACATCGTGCAGGGCAATTTCGTCTCGAGCGAGCAGGTCGATGCCCTCAAACCTGGCATGAGCCGCCAGCAGGTGCGCGAGATTCTGGGCACGCCCTTGATGACCAGCCTGTTTCACGACAACCGCTGGGAATACGTGTTCACGATCCGCCGCCAGGGCGTGGCGGATCAGTCGCGCCACCTGACGGTGTTCTTCAAGGGCGAGCGATTCGATCGCGTCGAGGGCGACGAGATGCCGACCGAGCAGGAGTTCGTCGCCTCGCTCGCGTCCAAGGTCAAGAATGCCAAGGTGCCGCCGCTGGAGGCCACCGAGGCGCAGCTGGCGCGCTACCCCAAGGCCAAGGCACCGGAAAGCGCCGACAAGCCCGCGGACGCCCCGGCGCCCGTGCCGTCGTCCTACCCGCCGCTGGATCCGGGGGGCCGTTGAGCGCGTTCTGGCGCATCGTGCGCGTTCGGCCCCTGTCCGTTTTTGATTGAATGAGGATGGCATGACTTCCACCACTGTGCGGCGCATCGCCGTTGCCGGAGCCAGCGGCCGCATGGGCCGCATGCTGATCGAGGCCGTGGGCGAAAGCACGGACGCCGTGCTCGCCGGGGCGCTGGACGTGGCCGCGAGCCCCGCGATCGGGCAGGACGCGACGGCGTTTCTCGGGCGCGCGAGCGGCGTGGCCGTCACGGCCGACCCGCGCGCGGGCCTGGCGGGCTGCGACGTGCTGATCGACTTCACCCGACCTGAGGGCACGCTGGCGCACGCCCGCACCTGCGCCGAGCTCGGCGTGCAGATGGTGATCGGCACCACGGGGTTCGATGACGCGGGCAA
>JAIOIA010000087.1:0-29704 GCA_019912745.1 Comamonas sp.
CGGGTGCTCGCTCTTCGGCGAGGAAGCCGTAGGCCGCCAGGCGCGCCTGAACCGCGAGCACGGCCTGTTCAAGGTGACCGAACGCATCTTTCAGGTACGCGGCTTCGACCTGGCCAACATCACTTTCATCGAGACCGACAGCGGCGTCATCGCCTTCGACGCGCTCACCGTGCCCGAAACCGCCACCACCGCGCTGGCGCTCTACCGCCAGCACCGGGGCAATCGCCCGCTGCGGGCCCTGATCTACAGCCACAGCCACGTCGATCACTTCGGCGGCGCACCAGGTCTGGTGGACCAGACCGAGGTGGACGCCGGCCGCGTGCAGGTCATCGCGCCGGCCGGTTTTCTGCAGGCGGCGGTGGCGGAGAACGTCATGGCCGGCCCCGCCATGGCGCGGCGCGCACAGTTCCAGTTCGGCAACACCCTGCCCATCGGGCCGACGGCGCAGATCGATTCCGGCCTGGGCAAGAACATCCCGCGCGGACGGCCCGGCCTGATCGCGCCGACGCGCGAGATCACCCAGCCGCACGAGGTGCTCACCATCGACGGTCTGGTGCTCGAATTCCAGCTCGCGCCCGAGACCGAGGCGCCGGCCGAGATGCACTTGTTCATCCCCAGCGAAGGCGCGCTCAACCTGGCCGAGAACGCCACGCACACGCTGCACAACCTGTGCCCGCTGCGCGGCGCCAAGGTGCGCGACGCGCTCGCCTGGTCCAAATACCTGAACGAGGCGCTGCACCGCTACGGCCCGCGCACCCAGGTCATCCTGGCGCAGCACCACTGGCCCACCTGGGGCCGCGAGCGCGCGCTGCGCTTTCTCGCTGAGCAGCGCGACCTGTACCGTTACCTGCACGACCAGACCGTGCGGCTGATGAACCACGGCTTGAAGCCCGCCGAGATCGCCGAGCGCCTGGCGCTGCCGCCGGGGCTGGCCAGCCGCTGGCACGCGCGCGGCTACTACGGCACGGTTTCGCACAACGTCAAGGCCATCTACCAGAACTACCTGAGCTGGTACGACGCGCACCCGGCCAATCTGCACAAGCTGCCGCCGGTCGAGGCGGCGCGCAAATACGTTGCTTACATGGGCGGGGCCGAGGCGCTGCTGGCGCGCGCCCGCGAGGATTTCGAGCGCGGCGAATTTCGCTGGGTGGCCGAGGTCATGGCGCACCTCGTCTACGCCGAGCCGCAGAACCAGGACGCGCGGCTGCTCGCCGCCGCAGCGCTGGAGCAGCTGGGCTTTCAGGCCGAGTCGGCCACCTGGCGCAACGCCTGCCTGCTGGGCGCGCACGAATACCGCGCCGGGCCACCCAGGCCCCAGAGCGGCGCGGGCGCGGCGATGCTCTCGGCGCTGCCCAACGATCTGCTGTTCGACCTGCTCGCGATGCGCGTCGTCGCGCCGCGCGCCGAGGGTCTGGCATTCACCCTGGCCTGGCACTTCGGCGACAGCGGCGAGCACTGGCTGTGCGCGCTCTCCAACGGCGCGCTCAGCAGCATCCGGCTCGATGCCGCGCCCGCCGCCGATGCACTCGCGCAGACTGACCGCGCCACGCTCGATGCGCTGCTGCTCAAGCAGCTCGCCGCACCCGACGCCATCGCCAGCGGCCGCTTGCAGCTCTCGGGCAACGCGGGGCTGCTTGCGCGCTTCTTCGGTCTGCTCGACCACTTCAGTGGTGCCTTTCCCGTGGTCGATGCCGCGAGCGTGGCACAGTGAGGCGGATTCACATTCCAAGGAGCGGACGATGGATGAGGCACTCACTTTCGATTACGTCATCGTTGGCGGCGGTTCGGCCGGCTGCGTGCTGGCCCACCGGCTCAGCAGCGACCCGGGCGTGCGCGTGGCGCTGGTCGAGGCCGGCCCCGCCAGCGGCGGGCGCTGGGTGAGCATCCCGGCGGGGCTGATCGGCACCGTGCCCACGCACAAGCTCAACTGGGCGTTCGAGACCGTGCCGCAGGCAGGGTTGAACGGGCGCCGCGGCTACCAGCCGCGCGGCAAGGTGATGGGCGGCAGCTCGGCCATCAACGCCATGTGCTACATCCGCGGCCACGCCAGCGATTACGACGGCTGGGCCGCGGACGGCTGCACGGGCTGGTCGTGGAGCGAGGTGCTGCCCTGGTTCAAGCGCGCCGAGGGTTGCCTCGTGCCCGATGCCGACGCGAGCGTGCACGGCTTCGACGGGCCGCTCAAAGTCAGCACACTGCGCTCGCCCAGCGGCTTCAACCAGCTGATGCTGGACGCCGCCGTCGAATGCGGCCACGCACGCAACGACGACTTCAACGGCGCGCAGCAGGACGGCGTGGGCCTGTACCACGTGACGCAGGAGCGCGGCGTGCGCTCGGACGCGGCGCACGCTTACCTCGACCCGATACGCGCTCGCGCCAACCTCACGCTGATGGCGAACGCGCACGCCACGCGCGTCACCTTCGACGAGCGGCGCGCCAGCGGCGTGGAGATCGTCGAGGGCGGCAGCAAGCGCCACCTTGCGGCGCGCCGTGAGGTCATCGTGAGCGCGGGCGCCTTCGGCAGCCCGCAGCTGCTGCAGCTCTCGGGTATCGGCCCCGGCGACGAGCTGCAGCGCCTGGGGCTGGCCTGCGTGGCCGAGCGCGCGCAGGTGGGCGCCAACCTGCAGGATCACCCCGACGCCATTCTTACGCGCCGCGTGCAGGATGCGCGGCTCTTCGGCCTGAGCCTTGCGGGGCTGGGCACGCTCTGGCGCGCCTGGGGGCAGTACAAGCGCGACCAGTCGGGCCTGCTCTCGACCAATTACGCCGAAAGTGGCGGGTTCTTCCGAACGCGGCCCGATCTGGATCGGCCCGACGCGCAGTGGCACTTCGTGATGGGCATGGTGGACAGTCACGGAAGAAAACGCCATCTGGGCCACGGCTTCAGCCTGCACGCCTGCATCCTGCGCCCGAAGTCGCGCGGCAGCGTCAAGCTCGCCAGCAGCGACCCGCTGGCCGCGCCGCTGATCGACCCGGCCTTTCTGACGCACCCCGACGACGTGGCCGCGCTCATCCGCGCCGCCCGCAAGACGGCCGACCTGCTGCGCACCAAGGCGCTCGGCCTGCATGCCCAGGTGCCGCTGAACGCCGAGCCCGACTGGCAGGGTGACGATGCGCCCATCGAAGCCTTCCTGCGCGCGCACGTGGACACGATCTACCACCCGGTGGGCACCTGCCGCATGGGCGCCGACGCCGACTCGGTCGTCGACCCCGAGCTGCGCGTGCGCGGCGTGCAGGGCCTGCGCGTGGTGGACGCGAGCGTGATGCCGACGCTGATCGGCGGCAACACCAACGCCCCCACCATCATGATCGCCGAACGCGCGGCCGATCTGATCCTCGAAAATACGAGTCAAAACGGGCTCTAGCGCTTACTGGTCAAGCGCTGGCAGCTATCAAAGCAGGTAAGGAGACACCTCATGACTGACCCGCGCATCGGCAAGACCATCGCCGACTCCACGCCGCACTGGCCCGCCGCCCCACAGCGACCGGCGGGCGCGCCCAACATCCTGCTGGTGCTGTTCGACGACGTCGGCTTCTCGGACTTCGGCTGCTACGGCTCGAGCATCCGCACGCCCACCATCGACGCGATTGCCGCGCGCGGCCTGCGCTACAGCGGCTTTCACACCACCGCGATGTGCTCGACCACGCGCGCCGCGCTGCTCACCGGGCGCAACCACCACGCGGTCGGCGTGGGGTGCCTCGCCAACTTCGACAGCGGCTTTCCCGGCTACCGCGGCAAGATCAGCCCCGACGCCGGCACGATCGCCGAGCTGCTGCGCCCGCACGGCTGGCGCAACTACATGGTGGGCAAGTGGCATGTCACGCCGCTCACGCAGAGCGGCCCCGCCGGGCCCTTCGACGGCTGGCCACTGGGGCGGGGATTCGACCGCTTCTACGGCTTCCTGGACGCCGAGACCGACCAGTTCGCGCCCGAGCTGGTGCGAGACAACACCCACATCGACCCGCCCGGCAGCTTCGAGACCGGCTACCACCTGACGAGCGACCTGGTGGACCAGTCCATCCGCATGCTGGCCGAGCACCAGGCCGATGCGCCCGACGCGCCCTGGCTGCTGTGGCTCGCGCCGGGCGCCTGCCACGCGCCGCACCAGGCGCCGCAGGACCTGATCCGCGGCTACGACGCACAGTTCGCCCACGGCTGGGACGTGGAGCGCGACCAGCGCCTGGCGCGCCAGAAGGCGCTGGGCCTGGTGCCGCAAGACACCGAGCTGCCGCCCAGAAACGACGGTGTGCCCGCCTGGGCCAGCCTCACCGCGGACGAGCAGCGCGTCTTCACCCGGCTGCAGAGCGCCTACGCCGGCATGCTCACGCACGCCGACCAGCAGCTCGCGCGCCTGATGCAGTTCCTGCAGACCAGCGGCATGGCGGACGACACGCTGGTGCTGGTGCTGTCGGACAACGGCGCCAGCCAGGAAGGGGGCGTCGCCGGCTTCGTCAACGCCATGGGCCCGTACAACCTGCGCCGCGAGGAGATGGCCGAGAAGCTCGCGCGCCTGGACGACATCGGCGGCCCCGCCTCGCACGCCAACTTCCCGCACGGCTGGGCCATGGCATCCAACACGCCGCTCAAGCGCTACAAGCAGAACACCCACGGCGGCGGCATCCGCGATCCGCTGGTGCTCGCCTGGCCGCGCGGCATCGCCGCGCGCGGCGAACTGCGCCACGGCTTCTGGCACGCGCGTGACCTGCTGCCCACGCTGCTGGACTGCTGCGGCGTGCGTGCGCCCGAGGCGATCCACGGCATCGCCCAGCAGCCCATCACCGGCGAGAGCCTGCGCGCCACGCTGGCCGATCCGGCGCCGCGCAGCCGCACCGGCGCGCAGCTGTTTGAAATGTTCGGCCACCGCGGCATCTGGCACGCGGGCTGGAAGGCCGTCGCCTGGCACGCGCCGGGCACGCCGTTCGACGCTGACCGCTGGGAGCTGTACCACCTGGACGAAGATTTCGCCGAAAACCACGACCGGGCCGCCGCCGAGCCCGAGCGCCTGGCGCAGCTGCAGCAGCTCTGGTGGCAGGAGGCCGAGGCCAATCAGGTACTGCCGCTGGACGACCGCTTCGGCGCGCGCTTTGCCGAGAACGCCCAGCGTGCCCAGGGCGCGCGCACGCGCTTTGTGTTCCACCACG
Source organism: Comamonas sp. (assembly GCA_019912745.1). GTDB lineage: Bacteria > Pseudomonadota > Gammaproteobacteria > Burkholderiales > Burkholderiaceae_C > Comamonas_C. Next base: position 5,143 of record JAIOIA010000087.1, read on the forward strand.
GCATGGGCCATTTGCCCAGCGACGTCGCGCCCGACCTGCGCGCACGCAGCTACCGCATCGAAGCGCGGGTGGTGATCCCCGAAGGCGGCGCCGAGGGTGTGCTCGTTGCCCATGGCGACGCCACCAGCGGCTACAGCCTCTACCTGCAGGACGGCCACCTGGTGCACGACCTGAACATCGGCGGCGTGCACCAGGTGCTGCGCTCAGGCCGCCCGGTCGCGCCCGGCCACCAGCGCCTGGCCGTGCAGATGGAACTGGGCCCGCTGCAGCGCGTGCCGCTGCCCGGGCATGGCCAGGCCATCGTGCCCGCGAGTCGCCATGCGCGCCTGTGGATCGACGACGATTGCGTCGCTGAGGGGCCGTGCCGCTTCGGCTTCGCTACGCTGATCTCCTGGTCGGGTCTGGACATCGGCCGCGACCGCGCCAGCCCGGTGTCGCACTACGCGGCGCCGTTCGCCTTCACCGGGCGGCTCTACTGCGTTACGGTGGATCTGCAGCCGCAACAGCCGCTCGATGGCCACGGCATCGGCCAGGCGGAGATGGCGCGGCAGTAGGCCGACACCACGACCTGATCACACTTCGTGCTCAGGCCCGGCCGCGCGGTCCGTCTTCGCCCTCGTCGCGCGGCGAGCCGCGCTGCCCGGCCGTCCATCCGGGCCACAGGCGCCGCGCCGTGGCGAGGGGAACCGCGCCATCGCCGAACATGCTGCGCCAGATACCGCGATGCGTTGGCAGGATGCCCAGCCCGGCCAGCACGTGCACAGCCAAAGCCGCCAGCAGCACTTCGTTGGCATAGATGTGCGCCCTGACCGCAACGACAAAGACCCAGCGCCACTCAGGCGGCGCAAGGTAGAGGCAGATGCCGCTGGAGGTCACCACGGACAGCATGGCAAGCACCAGCGCAAGGACCCAGCGCTGCAGCGGATCGAGCCGTCCCGCGTGCCACGCCCCGGGCTCACGCGCGCCGGAAAAATCGCGCAGAAACTCGCGCAGCCAGATGACATCCTGGCGCCGCACACGGCACAGGCGCCCCAGCCAGCGGCGACTCGCGCGCCACCGCCTGGCCAGAAGCACCATGGCGACCACGGCAAAACCCAGCCCCCACGCATCGTGCACGCCACTCACCGCGGCATGTCCACCCAGCCAGCCCGCCACCCGCCGTGGCAGCGCCTCGGCCAGCGCATACCCGGTGAGCAGCAGCAGCGCCACGCTGAACGCCGCCGCACCATGGCCCAGGCGCGCGGCCAGCGTGTGACGCAGCACCCGTGACGGCGCCGCCGCCTTCATTCACTCACCATGAACGCCACTTTCTTGGCCACATGAACCGCGCGGTGATTGGGGCCGGCAAGCTCCACCGTGATCACGTGCATGCCCGGCCGCAGCGGGATGGACACATCCTGCTTGCGGTACAGCGCCACCTCCTCACCCCCATCGACCGAATAATGCAGGTGATAGAGACCATCCCTGGGCGAACCCAGCTCGGCATGGACCACGGTCGTGCGCAGCACCACCGGGCTTTTGACGGTGGTGCCCGGCTCGGGCGAAACGATGGTGAAGTCCGGCGACGCGGCCGCGGCCACCGTGGCCAGGCCCATCAGGGCGCCTGCCATGGCAAGCCGCTTGCCAGACAGGCTGTGAATCAGCGATTTCAAGAACACCTCCTGCAACGAAAATAGAATCGGGCGCCCGCTCTACTGGACGATGCCGCGCGCGCGCAGCGCCGCGATCTGCTCGGGCGTGATGCCCAATTGCGTCAGCACCGCATCGGTGTCCTCGCCCAGGCGCGGCGCACTCGTTCGCACGCGCCCCGGCGTGGTCGAGAGCTTGGGCACGATGCCCGGCACCCGCACGCTGTAGCCGTCGCGCGTGGGCTGTTCGAGCAGCATGTCGCGCGCCTTGTAGTGTGGATCTTGCGCAATGTCCCTGGCGGTGTAGACCTTGCCCGCCGGCACGCGCGCCTCGGCCATGGCCCGCACCACCGCATCCACCGTACGCGTGCGTGTCCAGTCGGCAATCGCACCGTCGATCTCCGCCACGCGCACCACGCGGCCCGCGTTGTGCGCCAGGTCGGGCGCATCGCCCAGATCGGGTCGGCCGATGGCCGTCATCAGGCGCTTGAAGATGCTGTCCCCGTTGCCCGCCACCAGCACCCAGCCATCCGCGCAGGGATAGGCGTTGCTCGGCGCGATACCCGGCAGCGCGCTGCCACCGGGTTCGCGCACCACGCCAAAGGCGTCGTACTCCGGCATCAGGCTTTCCATGCAGTTGAACACGGCTTCATACAGCGCCACGTCGATCACCTGCCCCGCGCCGCCATGCGCCTTGCGGTGGTACAGCGCCATCAGGATGCCGATCACGCCGTGCAGCGCGGCGAGCGTGTCGCCGATAGACACTCCCACGCGCACCGGCACGCGCCCCGGCTCGGCCGTCAGGTGGCGCAGCCCCCCCATGGCCTCGCCAATCAGGCCGAAGCCCGGCAGATCACGGTACGGCCCCGTCTGGCCGTAACCCGAAATGCGCAGGATCACCAGCCCCGGATGGGCCGCCTGCAGCACCTCGGGCGCCATGCCCCAAGCCTCCAGCATGCCGGGGCGAAAGTTCTCGACCAGCACGTCCGCCTCGGCGATCAGGCGGCGCGCAATCTCCTGCGCCTCGGCCTGGCGCAGATCGAGCGCCACCGATTTCTTGTTGCGCGACTGCACCTGCCACCAGACCGACGTGCCTTCCTTGATCAGGCGCCAGCTCCGCAGCGGATCACCCGCGCCCGTGGCTTCGATCTTGATCACCTCGGCACCGAAGTCGCCCAGCGTCTTGCCGCAGAACGGCCCGGCGATCAACTGCCCCATTTCCACCACGCGCACGCCCGCGAGCGGCAGCGGTGATTCGTTTTTCTCCTGCATGATCGTTTCACGGTTTCCAGACAGACCGCACATTACCATCGCCCGCATGACATCGTGCTGGGACATCTTTTGTCGCGTCGTGGACAACTGGGGCGACATCGGCGTGTGCTGGCGCCTGGCCGCCGACCTGGCCGCACGCGGCCAGCAGGTGCGGCTCTGGGCAGACGATGCCAGCGCCCTCGCCTGGATGGCGCCTCAGGGCACACCCGGCGTTCAGGTGCTGCCATGGCCCGACGCCCTGCCACCCGGCGGCATCGGCGATGTGGTGATGGAAACCTTCGGTTGCGATCTCCCCGAGGTGTTCGCGGCCGCGCTCGCATCCATGAATCATGCAGGCCAGCGCACGCCCCCGTGGATCAACCTGGACTACCTGAGCGCCGAGTCCTACGTGCAGCGCAGCCACGGCCTGCCGTCGCCCGTGATGAGCGGCGCGGGCCAGGGCCTGGTACGCTGGTATTTCTACCCCGGCTTCACCGAGCGCACCGGCGGCCTGTTGCGCGAGAGCGATCTGCTGCAGCGCCAGGCCCGGTTCGACCGCGTGGCATGGCGCGCCCGCCACGGCATCGGCGATGCGCAGTTCGCGATCAGCCTGTTCTGCTACGAGCCCGCGACGCTGGCCGACTGGCTTCATGAGCTGAAGCGGCGCGAGAACGCGCGCCTGCTGGTCACGCCCGGGCGCGCCAGCGCCGCCGTGCACGCGGCGCGAGGCGGCACGCCAGCGCCATTCATCGAATACCTTGCACCGTGCAGCCAGCAAGAATTCGACGAACTGCTCTGGGCGAGCGATTTCAACTGCGTGCGCGGCGAAGATTCGCTCGTGCGCGCGCTCTGGGCCGGGCGGCCCCTGCTCTGGCACATCTACCCGCAGCAGGACAACGCCCACCATGCCAAGCTCGATGCCTTTCTGGACTGGCTGGACGCGCCGCCCTCCATGAGAGCGATGCACCACCTCTGGAACGGCATGCGGCGGGGCGCGATGCCCGACGTTCTGGACGAGAGGCTGCACAGCCAATGGACCGCCTGCGTGCAAGCCGCGCGCCAGCGCCTGCTGGCGCAAAACGATCTTGTCACGCAGCTCTTTCAGTTCGTGGGAGAAAAAAGTTAGAATTATGGTCTTTGTGCTTCACGCGCAGTGCGCTTGCAAGCACCCCCCGTCGGCTTCCTGCCCTCCGGGGTTGGAAGGCCGGCTTTCCAGGCCAACCCGCCCCAGCTCAGGAGCGGCACCACACACTGGACCCCACAGGCCATGAAAATCGCTCAAGAAATCCGTGCAGGCAACGTGATCATGCAGGGCAAGGACCCGATGATCGTCCTCAAGACCGAATACGCCCGCGGTGGCCGCGGCGCCGCCACGGTGCGCATGAAACTCAAGGGTTTGCTCAACAACATGGGCACCGAGCTCGTCTTCCGCGCCGACGACAAGATGGACAACGTGATCCTGGACAAGAAGGATTGCACCTACTCCTACTTCGCCGACCCCATGTACGTCTGGATGGACAGCGAGTACAACCAGTACGAGGTGGAAGCCGAGAACATGTCGGACGCCATCAACTACCTGGAAGACGGCATGGCGGCTGAAGTGGTGTTCTACGATGGCAAAGCCATCTCGGTGGAACTGCCCACGAGCGTCGAGCGCGAGATCACCTGGACGGAGCCTGCCGTCAAGGGCGACACCTCAGGCAAGGTGCTCAAGCCCGCGAAGATCGCCACGGGGTTCGAAGTTGCCGTGCCGCTTTTCGTCAACCAGGGCGACCGCGTCGAAATCGATACGCGCACCGGCGAATACCGCAAGCGCGTCTGATCCAGCATCGCTTCACGTGAAAAGGGCTTGCCGCGGGCAAGCCCTTTTCGTTGCGCAAACCGCCGTTCCACCACGCTCCCCGTCAAGCCTGGTCCGGCATCCCCAGCGCCTCGTCCGCTGGCGGATTTGCCCGGCGCAGTTCGACCCGCGCCACCAGCCCGCCGCCTGACTCCGGCGCGGCATTGAGCAGCACGAAACTGCCACCCATGCGCTGCACGGTCTTGTCGACGATGGACAAACCCAGCCCCGCGCCCGCAGCCGCGGTACGCGCGGCGTCCCCCCGGAAAAACGGCTGGATCAGCCGTGCGATCTGATCCGGCGGCACACCCTGCCCGTGGTCGCGCAACTGCAGATTCACCCAAGTGTCCGTGGCCTCGGCCTTGATGTCCAGCAGCGTCGTCTCATCGCCAGGCGTCCTGCCGTACCGGCGCGCGTTTTCCAGCAGGTTGGAGACCACCCGCGCGAGCTCGATCTCGTCGGCCACCACGAAGAGGTCCTCGGGCACGTCCGTGCTGATCTGCATCTGCCCCTCGCTGCGCAGGGCATGCACGCACGTCGAGACCACGGAATGCAGGTTGATCGTCGAAAGCGCCACCGAATCGGGACGGGCGTAATCGAGAAACTTGTCTATCGTGGCATCAAGCTGGACGATGTCTTCCACCATGTGCGTGCGCGCTTCCTCGTCGTTCACGCTCATCTCGGTTTCCAGCCGCAGACGCGCCAGCGGCGTGCGCAGATCATGCGAAATGCCCGCGAGCATGACGGCCCGATCCTGATCGAGCTTGGCCAGCATCTGCGCCATGCGGTTGAAGCCGATGTTCACCTCGCGCACCTCGCTCGTCACCGCGCCCTCGTCGAGCATGCTGGCCTCGAAGTCGCCGCGGCGCACGCGGTTGGTGGCGTCCGAAAGTTGCTTGAGCGGCCGGTTGATGAGCCGTGCGATCATGGCCGCGCCAGCGAGCGACAGCACCACGGCCGTGGCCATCCAGATGAGCCAGGTGCCGCCACCGGCGATCGTCAGGCGCGAGGGGTCCAACAGCAGCCAGTTCGGATCGCCATTGATCGTGAAGCCCACCCACAGACCCGACTCCCCATTGACGTGGCTGGCCACGATGGTGCCGGGGCCGAGGCGCTGCGTCAGCTCGATGGTGAGCCGCTGCGCCAGGGGCGACGGCTCCAGCAGATCGAAGCGGTCGCCCGGCTCGCGCGGCACCAGGCGCACGCCCTCCTGGTCGGCCATGGCCTTGATCAGCGCCACGCGCGCGATCGCGTCCGAATGCGTCAGCGCCGCCCGGCTCAGGTTCACCAGCGACGCGATCTGCTGCGCCGCCTGCACGGTGCGCGGCTCGAGCTCCAGCGCGCGCAGGGTCTGCAGCCACACGAGGATGCTGCCCGCGAGCAGCACCAGCAGCAGAAAGAAGGTGCGCCAGAACAGGTTGAGCCCGACGCGCCGGCGCGGGGCACGCCGGCGCTCGCTCTGGATGCCCACAGAGGTCTGACTATCGACAAACGTATCGGCAAAGGCCGTATCGTGATCCACGCCCATGGAGGTGCGCCTGCCCGGGCTCAATTGCCGCCATCGGGAACGAACACGTAGCCCACGCCCCAGACGGTCTGGATGAAGCGCGGCGACGCGGCGTCGATCTCGACCAGCTTGCGCAGGCGCGAAATCTGCACGTCCAGGCTGCGGTCAAAGGGCTCGAATTCGCGCCCACGCGCCAGCAGCGCCAGCTTTTCGCGCGACAGCGGCTGGCGCGGGTGGCGCACGAGCGCCTTGAGCATGGCGAATTCGCCCGTGGTGAGCGGCAGTTCCTCGCCATTCTTCTGCAAGGCCCGGGTTCCCAGATCGAACGTGAAGGGCCCGAAGGTGACCATCTCGTTTTCTCCCGAGGGCGCGCCGGGCGCCTCCTGCGGCGGGCGCCTGCGCAGCACCGCGTGGATGCGCGCCAGCAGTTCGCGCGGGTTGAAGGGTTTGCCGATGTAGTCATCCGCCCCCACTTCCAGCCCGACGATGCGATCCACGTCCTCGCCCTTGGCGGTCAGCATGATGATGGGCGTGCGGTCATGCGCCGCGCGCAGGCGCCGGCAGATGGACAGGCCGTCTTCACCCGGCATCATCAGATCCAGCACGATCAAATCCGCCGTCTCGCGCAGCAGCAGGCGGTTGAGCGCCTTCCCATCCTCGGCCACCATCACCTCGAAGCCTTCCTGCGTCAGGTAGCGACGCAGGAGGTCGCGGATGCGGGCATCGTCATCGACGACGAGGATCTTGTCAGTGCGGTTGGTGCCTGATGTCATGAATGTGGCCTCCGGGCATTTGTAACAACGCCGATTCTGGCCTGTAAACACGCAAAAATGCCGTGTTCGCCGCCCTTGCTGACCCTCTGTTACAGGTTTTGCGACTGTGGCCGCCGCCACATCACGGGTGCGCGCTATTGCGCGGCCCAGCCGCCGTCCATGTTCCAGGCCACGCCGCGCACGTTGTCACCCGCGGGCGAGCAGAAGAACGCGGCCAGCTCGCCCAGTTGCTCAGGCGTGGTGAAGTGCATCGAGGGCTCCTTCTCGCCCAGCAGCAGCTTCTTGGCGTCCTCGTTGGAAATGCCCTTTTCCGCGGCCTTGGCGTCCACCTGCTTCTGCACCAGCGGCGTCAGTACCCAGCCGGGGCAGATTGCATTGCAGGTCACGCCCGTGGGCGCCGTTTCCAGCGCCGTGACCTTGGTCAGGCCCACGATGCCGTGCTTGGCCGCCACATAGGCCGACTTCTGCGCCGACGCCACCAGGCCATGCACCGAGGCGACGTTGATGATGCGCCCCCAGTTGGCGGCCAGCATCGCTGGGAGCGCCAGGCGCGTCGTGTGAAACGCACTCGAGAGGTTGATGGCGATGATCGCGTCCCAGCGCTCCACGGGAAAGTCCTGGATGGTGCTGACGTACTGGATGCCGGCGTTGTTCACAAGGATGTCGACGCGGCCGAAGTCCTTCGCGGCGTAGTCCATCATGTCCTGGATGTCGCCGGGTTTGCTCATGTCGGCGTCGTGATAGCCCGTCTTGATGCCCGCCGCCCTGCCCGCTTCGAGCACCTGGGCGCGCGGCCCATCGGCATCGCCAAAGCCATTGAGCACGATGTTCGCTCCTTGCCGTGCCAGCGCCATCGCAATGCCCAGGCCGATGCCACTCGTCGAACCCGTGACCAGCGCCGTCTTACCTTTCAACATGACAAAATCTCCGAATGAATTAGGATGCAACGCAGACATTATCAGGCGTCACGCTGCACTGCAACATGAACACTGCACTCGAACCCACGCTTCATCACGTGACCTGCCCCGGCGCCGCCGCGCGGGGTTCATCGGCGAACCACCGCATGGCCTACCGGGAGTGGAATGCCACCGGCGATCCGGCATGCCCGCGCGTCATCGTCTGCGTGCACGGCCTTTCACGCCAGGGGCGGGATTTCGACACGCTCGCGGCCGCGCTCGCGCCGCACGCGCGCGTGATCTGCCCGGACGTGGTGGGCCGTGGCGAAAGCGACTGGCTGGCCGACCCGCAGGGCTACCAGATCCCGCTGTACGCGGCCGACATACTGGCCCTGCTGGCCCATCTGCACCAGCGGGGCTCCATCGCGACGCTGGACTGGGTGGGCACGAGCATGGGCGGCCTCATCGGCATGGTGCTCGCGGGACAGCAAGACCTGCCGCTGCCCGTGCCCATACGCCGTCTGGTGCTCAACGACGTAGGCCCTGCCCTGTCTTGGGACGCGCTGAAGCGCATCGGCGAGTACCTGGGCGAACCGGTGCGCTTTGCCTCCGAGCAGCAGGGCGCGGACGCGCTCTGGGCCATTTCCACCTCGTTCGGACCGCATACCCCCGAGCAATGGCTCGCGCTCAGCCGCCCGATGCTGCGCCCCGCGCCCGAAGGCGGTTTCAAGCTGCACTACGACCCCGCCATCGCCGTCCCGTACCGGGCGCTCACGCCGCAGAGCGTGCAGGAAGGCGAAACGCTGATGTGGCAGCTCTATGACCGGATTGGCGCCCAGGTGCTGCTGCTGCGCGGCAAGCAGTCGGACTTGCTCACGCCGCAGACCGCCGCGCGCATGCTAGAGCGGGGGCCACGCCCCAGGATAGTGGAGTTCGAGGGCGTAGGGCACGCGCCCACGCTCGTCGCCCCTGACCAGGTGGCGGCCGTCGCGCAATTTTTGCTAGCCCCGGAAACCGCAGGCAGCGCATGAAGAGCAACACGCTCGCGGCGCCGCCCGCGGGAGCCAGCACCACGGCGCAAGCCCGCGAGCCGCTGCCGCATCTGATTGCCGCCACGGCCAACGCGGTCACGGACCTCGATCTGCACCCGCCGCTGGCATTGGCCCGCGCGCGCGCGTTCGCGCAGCCCCTGCTCGCCAGCGAAATGCTGGATTCCGGAGAAAACACGCTGGCGCATGCTGATGCGGTGGCCCGGATCCTCAAGAGCCTGGGCAGCTCGGAGATCATGCAGGCGGCGATCTACCTCGTGCACGCCTGCCCGCACCTGACGCGCCCGGAAGAAGTCATTGCCAAGGCCTTCAGCCCGAACTTCGCGCAACTGGCCATGGAAACGACCAAGCTGATCCGCGTGCAACGCCAGGCGCGCGACGCGCACGCCACGCGCATGCAGGTGGACAGCGCGCAACTGCAGACCGAGAACGTGCGCAAGATGCTGCTGGCGTTCTCGCGCGACCTGCGCGTGGTGCTCCTGCGCCTGGCCTCGCGCCTGCAGACCATGCGCTACTACGCGGCCACCAAGCAGCGCGCCTCTCCCGCCATGGCCAGCGAGACCCTGCAGGTGTTCGCGCCGCTGGCCAACCGCCTGGGCATCTGGCAGATCAAGTGGGAGCTCGAAGACCTCGCGTTTCGCGAGCTCGAGCCCGACACCTACCGCGACGTCGCCCATCTGCTCGACGAAAAACGCGTGGAGCGCGAGGCCTTCGTTGAGCAGATGCGCGCGCGCCTGGAAGCCGAGCTGCAAGCCCAGGGCATCCAGGCCAAGGTCTCGGGCCGGCCCAAGCACATCTACAGCATCGTCAAAAAAATGCGCGGCAAATCGCTGCCGTTCGATCAGGTCTATGACCTGCATGCCCTGCGCGTGATCGTGCCCAGCGTCAAGGACTGCTACGCCACGCTCAGCTGGGTGCACAGCCAGCACCAGTCCATCGAGGCGGAGTTCGACGACTACATCGCCAAGCCCAAGGCCAACGGCTACCAGTCACTGCACACCGTGGTGCGGGACAAGGACGGGCGGGCCATCGAAATCCAGATCCGCACGCAGGCCATGCACGATCACGCGGAAAGCGGCGTGGCCGCGCACTGGGCCTACAAAGAAGCGGGCACCAAGGGCTACATCGGCGTCTCGGCGGCCAGCGACTACGACGCCAAGATCGCCGTGCTGCGCCAGCTCCTGGCGTGGGAGCGCGATCTGGCCGGCAACGCCAGCCACAGCAACCTGTTTGAAGACCGCATCTACGTGCTGACGCCCGATGCCGCGGTCATCGAGCTGCCGCAGGGCGCCACGCCCGTGGACTTCGCCTACGCGGTGCACACCAGTGTGGGCCATCGCTGCCGCGGTGCCAAGGTGGACGGCGCGATGGCGCCGCTCAATACCGTGCTGCAGAACGGCCAGACGGTGGAGATCACCACCGCCAAGGAAGGCCGCCCCTCGCGCGACTGGCTCAACCCCGAACTGGGCTACCTCACCAGCCCCCGCGCCAAGGCCAAGGTGCGGGCCTGGTTCAACGCCGAGCAGCTCCAAGGCACCATCGCGCGCGGACGCGAGCTGGTGGAAAAGCTCCTGCAGCGCGAGGGCAAGACCGCCCTCAAGCACGACGATCTGGCCGCGCAGCTCGGCTTCAAGACGGCGGATGCGCTGTTCGAGGTGGTGGGCAAGGATGAGCTGTCGCTGCGTTCCATCGAGCAGCTGCTGCACCCCGGACCAACGACGGCGGCCCCGCAGGAAGCGCCCCCGCGCAAGAAGCCGCGCGCCGCGGACAACGGCCAGGGCGCCGTGCTGGTCGTGGGCGTCGGCTCCCTGATGACACAGTTGGCCAAGTGCTGCAAGCCCGCCCCGCCAGACGAGATCCGCGGCTTCGTCACGCGCGGCAAGGGCGTGAGCGTGCACCGCGCCGACTGCAGCAATTTCCGCGAGCTGGCCGCACGCCACGAAGAGCGCGTGATCGACGTCGCCTGGGGCAGCGACGCGACCCCCGAGCGCGGGGTCTATCCGATGGACGTCGCCATCGAGGCTGCCGATCGTCAGGGACTGCTGCGCGACATCTCCGACGTCTTCACACGCGAGAAGACCAACGTCATCGGCGTCCAGACCCAATCGGTGAAGGGCACGGCCTGGATGACCTTCACCGTGGAAATCACGGACGCCGAGCGGCTGAACAAGGTGCTGGCCATCGTCGGCGCGGTCGATGGCGTGCGCTCGGCACGGCGGCGCTGAAATTTGCCAGGCAACTGCCGATTTCTTGCTAGAATTGCGTGCTTTGGTAGGACAGGCGCGTAGCTCAGCTGGTTAGAGCACCACCTTGACATGGTGGGGGTCGTTGGTTCGAGTCCAATCGCGCCTACCAACAGTAAAAAAACAAAGCCCGTCAAGGTCACCACCTGACGGGCTTTTTCATTGGAAAAATGGGGAACAGCCCCCCGGGGCCGCCGCCCGCGACCACCACGCCGTCTTCCATGGGCTCGCGCAGGCCCGGCCGGACGAAGATGCCCAACAGGGGCCATGTTCACACGCGCTCAAGAATGACGGCGATGCCCTGCCCCACGCCGATGCACATGGTGCACAGCGCATGGCGCCCACCCGTGGCGTGCAGGCGGTTCACGGCTGTGGTGGCCAGGCGCGCGCCGCTGGCGCCCAGCGGGTGGCCCAGGGCGATGGCGCCGCCCCAGGTGTTGACGCGCGCGTCGTCGTCCTTCAGCCCCAGGGCGCGCAGCACGGCCAGGCCCTGCGCGGCGAAGGCTTCGTTGAGTTCGATCACGTCGAGCTGCTCCAGCGTGATGCCGGTCTGGGCCAGCACCTTGAGCGTGGCGGGCGTGGGGCCAAACCCCATGATGCGCGGCGCCACGCCGGCCACGGCCATGCCGACCACGCGAGCCCTGGGCGTCAGGCCGTGCCGGGCGGCGCTGGCTTCATCGGCCAGCAGCATCGCGCAGGCGCCGTCGTTCACGCCGCTGGCGTTGCCCGCCGTCACCGTGCCGTCGGCACGCACCACGCCCTTGAGCCGGGCCAGCGCCTCCAAACTGGTCTCGCGCGGGTGCTCGTCGTGGCTGACGACGATGGGTTCGCCCTTCTTCTGCACGATGGTGACGGGCACGATCTCGCGCGCCAGGTGGCCGGCCTTTTGCGCCGCCGCGGCGTTTTGCTGGCTGCGCAGGGCCAAGCGGTCCTGGGCTTCGCGCTCGATGTGGAATTCCTGCGCCACGTTCTCGGCGGTTTCGGGCATGGAGTCCACGCCGTACTTTTCCTTCATCAGCTGGTTGACGAAGCGCCAGCCGATCGTTGTGTCGTAGACGGCGTTGCCGCGGCTGAAGGCGCTTTCCGCCTTGGGCATGACGAAGGGGGCGCGGCTCATGCTCTCCACGCCGCCAGCGACCATCAACCCGGCCTCGCCCGCCTTGATGGCGCGCGCGGCCGTGCCCACGGCGTCCAGGCCCGAGCCGCACAGGCGGTTGATGGTGGCGCCGGGCACTTCCAAGGGCAGGCCCGCGAGCAGGCCGGCCATGTGGGCGACGTTGCGGTTGTCTTCACCGGCCTGGTTGGCGCAGCCGTAGAGCACGTCAGTGACCGCCGCCCAGTCCACGCCCGGGTTGCGCTGCATGAGCGCGCGCAGGGGAATGGCGGCCAGGTCGTCGGTGCGCACGCTCGACAGCGCGCCACCGTAGCGGCCGAAGGGGGTGCGGATGGTGTCGCAGATGAAGGCTTGGTTCATGGTGTCTCCTTGGATGCAATGGGGCTCAATGCGCGCGCCCCAGCGCGATGAAGCGCGCCAGGTGGTGGTCCTCGTCGCCGAACTGGTGGTCCGCCATGACCAGGCGCTTGGCGTAGTGCGACAGGGGCAGCTCCCAGGTCATGCCGATGCCGCCGTGCAACTGGATGCTCTCCTCGGCCACCAGGGCGCCGATGCGGCCGATGGTGACCTTGGCGGCCGACAGCGCGCGCTCGCGCTCGGTGCGGTCCGCGCTGTCGATGGCCGCCGCCGCGTTGATGACCGCCGAGCGCGCCTGCTCCACCTCCAGCAGCAGGTCGGCCATGCGGTGCTGCAAGGCCTGGAAGCTGCCAATCGGCACGCCGAACTGCTTGCGCGTGCGCAGGTATTCGAGCGTGTCTTTCTTGGCCACTTCCATCGCGCCCAGCGCTTCGGCGCACACGGCAAGAATACCGAAACCCACCGCCCGCTCCAGCGTGGCAAAGCCTTGGCCCTCAGCACCCAGCAGGGCCTCGGGGCCCACCTGCACATCGGTCAGGGTGATTTCGGCGGCATGGCCGCCGTCGATGCGGCCGTAGCCCCGGCGCACCAGGCGCGCGGCGTCGCCGGGCACGAGGAACAGCGAAATGCCGTCCTCGCTGTCCACGGCGCCCGAGGTGCGGGCCGACACCAGCAGCCACTGCGCCCGGTCGCCCTGCACCACCACGGCCTTCTGGCCCGTGAGCAGCCAGCCATTGCCGTTGCGCACGGCGCGGGTTTCCACACGGGCGAGTTCGTAATGCGCACCCGGTTCGTCGTGCGCCAGCGCAGCCACGGTGCTGCCGTCGATCAGGCCGGCGATGCGCTCCTTCTGCGCGGGAGTGCCCGCAGCACCCAGCGCCCGGCCCACCACCAGCGCGCCCAGGAAGGGCTCGACCACCAGGCCGCGGCCCAGGGCCTCGAAAACAACCGCGATGTCGAAACCCGCGCCGCCAAAGCCGCCATCGGCTTCGGGGAACAACGCGCCAATCGCGCCCAGCTCGGCGAACTGCGCCCACAGCGCGGCGTCCATGCCAGTGTCGCCATAGGCGATGCGATTGCGCGTCTCGATGCCGACCTGCTCGGAAACAAAACGGTTCAGGGTGTCCGCCAGCATGCGGCGGTCTTCGGTGTGTTCAAAGTTCATGTCCACTTTCCTCTGGAATCAGTTGTTCGCGGCTTGGCATGGCACAGGGCCGATGCCACTGGCGCCGCACATGCCAGCAACCGCCGCGCAAGGGCCGCCCCGCCGCGCTGAGCAAGGTCCCCCTTCCCGGCGAAGCCGAGAGAAGGGGGAAGCCGCGCAGCGGCTCAGGGGGTTGTTCATTGCTACAGGCCCAGGATCATCTTGGAGATGATGTTCTTCTGGATTTCATTGGAGCCGCCGAAGATCGACAGCTTGCGGTAGTTGAAGTAGTTGGCTGCGGCCGTGGCAGCCTCCTTGGGGCCCACGGGCGCCTCGGCATAGCCGGCGTACTGCGCCTCCTCGATGAAGGGCAGCGCGTACGGCCCCATGGCACGGCGGATCAGCGAGAGGATCTCCTGGCGGATCTCGGTGCCACGGATCTTGAGCATGGAGCTTTCCGCGCCCGGCACGCCGCCACCGGCCACGGCGGCGATCACGCGCAGGTTGGTGGTCTTCATGTTCTCCAGGTCGATCTCGACCTGGGCCATGCGCGCGGCGAACAGCGGGTCCTGGTCCAGCGGCTTGCCGTTCTTGTGCACCTTGGCGGCGATCACCTTGAGCTTGGCCAGAGCCGCCACGCAGAAGCCCACGCCGGCGATGCCGGTGCGCTCATAGGTCAGCAGGTACTTGGCGTAGGTCCAGCCCTTGTTCTCCTCGCCCACGAGGTTCTCCACGGGCACCTTCACGTCGGTGAAGAACACCTCGTTGACTTCCTTGTCGCCGTCCAGTGTTTGGATGGGGCGCAGTTCCACGCCGGGCGTCGTCATGTCCACCAGCAGGAAGCTGATGCCCGATTGCGCCTTGGCCTCGCGGTCGGTGCGCACCAGGCAGAAGATCATGTTGGCGTGCTGGCCCTGGGTGGTCCAGGTCTTCTGGCCGTTGACGATGTAGTAGTCGCCCCCTGCATCCGAGGTTCTCACCGCCGTGGTCTTGACCGAGGCCAGGTCCGAGCCCGCGCCGGGCTCGGAATAGCCCTGGCACCACCAGTCCTGGCCGCTCAGGATGCGCGGCAGCCAATGGCGCTTTTGCTGCTCGTTGCCGAACTTGATCAGCACCGGGCCCAGCATGTTCACGCCGAAGGGCACGATGCGCGGGCCGCCAGCCAGCGCGCATTCGGTATCGAAGATGAACTTCTGCACGGCGCCCCAGCCCGGGCCGCCGTATTCCTGGGGCCAGTGGTTGGCGAGCCAGCCGCGCGCGTTGAGGATGGCGTGCCATTCCTCCTGGTCGGCTTTGGACAGGCGCTGCCCAGCCTTGACCTTGTCGGAAATGTGCTGGGGCAGCTTGTCTTTCAGGAAGGCCTGGACTTCCTCGCGGAAGGCCTGCTCTTCGGGGGTGAATTGGAGATCCATGCGTGGGTGCCTCGTGTCAGTGCTTGATTTTTATAGCTTGAGGCGCTTGATTTCATTGATTTTCAGCATCTTTTTATTCTTAAATCCATTTCAATCAAACGCTGCCAGCTCCTGTTTTTGAATCAGGCGGCCTTGTTCAGGCTATCGAAGTTGCGTCCCTCGGCCACCAGCTTTTCCAGCAGCGGCGCGGGCTTCCAGAACAGCGGGTCTTCCTTGGCGAATTCCCGCAGGTCGGCCAGCACCTGGGGCAGGCCCACCCTGTCGGCGTATTTCATCGGGCCGCCCCGGTGGCGCGGAAAGCCATAGCCCGACAGGAAGGTCACGTCCACGTCGAGCGGGCGCAGGGCGATGCCCTCTTCCACTACCTTGGCGCCTTCGTTGACCATGGCGGCCATGTAGCGGCGCATGATTTCCTCGGGCGTGAACTTGCGCGGCGTGACGCCCTTCTTCGCGCGCTCGGCGTCGACGATGGCCAGCACCTCGGGGTCAGGCATGCCGGTACGCGCGCCGTTGGCGTACAGGTAAAAACCGCGCCCAGTCTTCTGGCCGAACCAGCCGCGCTCGCAGATGCGGTCGGCCACCTCGACGTAGCGCGCCTTGGGGGCGCCCGCTGCCAGGGCTGCGGCACGGCGCCGCTTGCGCGTGGCCCAGCCGATGTCGCCGCCGGCCAGGTCAGTCACCTGGAACGGCCCCATGGGGTAGCCAAAGCCGCGCACGGCCTCGTCGATCTCGTAGGGGCTGGCGCCGTCTTCCATGATGTAGTCGGCGGCCTGCTTGGTCACGGCCAGGATGCGGTTGCCGATGAAGCCGTCGCACACGCCGGCGCGCACCGGAATCTTCTTCATGCGCTTGGCCAGCTCGAAGGCGGTGGCCACCACGTCAGGACTCACACGCGCGGGCACCACGATCTCCAGCAGCTTCATGATGTGGGCCGGGCTGAAGAAGTGCAGGCCGATCACGTCCTGCGGACGCGCAGTGGCGGCGGCGATGGCGTCGATGTCGAGGTAGGAGGTGTTGGTGGCCAGCACGGCGCCGCTCTTGCACACGCGGTCCAGCTCCTTGAACACGGCTTTCTTGACCTCGATGTCCTCGAACACGGCCTCGATCACCAGATCCACGTGGGCGATGTCGTCGTAACGGGTGGACGGCGTGTAGCGCGCCATGACGGCGGCCTTGCCCTCGGCGGTCATGCGGCCCTTGGCGATCAGGCCGTCATAGACCTTCTCCACGTTGGCCTGGCCGCGCGCGATGGAGTCCTGATCGCGCTCGATCATGGTCACCTGCAAACCTGCATCCAGCGCCGAGACGGTGATGCCCGCGCCCATGGTGCCGCCGCCGATCACGGCGATGGCGGCAACGGGGCGCGGCGCGGCGGCGCTGGCCTCGGGGATGCGGGCGGCTTCGCGCTCGGCGAAGAGGGCATGGGCCAGGCCCTCTTGTTGCGAGCTGTCCATGGAAGCCTCGGTATCGATGCGCATGCGGGGTTCTCCGGTCACTTGAAGGGTGATCGATTGTTGTATGGATAAACAATCTTGACAATTACATCCGCCATTGACAGACTGTCAAACATATTTATACAAACACCATGGATCTCACCTCCCTGACGCTGCTGGTGGAAATCGTCGACACCGGCAACCTGAGCCAGGCCGCGCGCAATCTCAAGATGACGCGCGCCAACGTGAGCTACCACCTGAACCAGCTGGAAAAATCGGTGGGCGTGCAGCTGGTGCGCCGCACCACGCGCCGCGTGGAGCCCACCGAGGTGGGCCTGCGCCTGGTCGAGCATGGCCGCAACATCAAGAACGAGGTGCTCGCCGCGCGCGAGACCATCACCAGCCTGGGCCAGAGCCTGCAAGGCCGCGTGGGCCTGAGCGTGCCCAGCGGCTACGGGCAGATGGTGATGTCGGACTGGCTGATCGAGTTCAAGCGGCTGTACCCCGGCATCGTGCTCGACGTGCTGTTCGAGAATCGCGCCGACAACCTGCGCGACGAGGTGGACATCGCCATCCGCGTGATGCCCGAGCCCCCGCCTGCGCTGGTGGCCCGCGAGCTGGGTCCGGTGCGCTACCTCGCCTGCGCCTCGCGCATCTACGCCGAAGCGCACGGGCTGCCAGGCACGCTGGAGCAGCTGCGCTCGGCGCCCCTGATCACGTCCGGCGTGGTGGGCAAGCAGTTGCGCCTGAGCGCCTACCGGGGCGAGGAACGCCAGGAGATCATGCTGGAGCCCACACTAATCTCCGAGCACTTCCCGTTCCTGCGCCGGGGCATTCTGGCGGGCCTGGGTCTGGGGCTGGTGCCCGACTACGTGGTGCAGGACGCCATCGCCACGGGCGAGGTGCTCACCACACTGGATGCCTGGCGCCTGAGCATCTTCGGCACGCGCATGTACCTGCTGTACATGCCGGGCCGCTACCAAACGCACGCGGTGCGCACCTGCATCGACTACCTGCTGCAAAAAGCACGCCAGCTGCCGCCACCGGCATCGGCCTGAACAGCGCGCGGACTCGTGCCGCGGTCCGTGCGCCAGCCCAGGGCCACTTTGCTCAGGAAGCGGCATCCTTTCCCTTCGGTCTCTTCGCCAGCGTCCCGCGCGCTGTGGGTGCACCGCTTCTCCGGCCGCTTGAGCAGGTGCTTCGGCGCATCGTGATGTCCCTCACCCCAAAGCCCGCGAGGGCGCCTGCGCCGCAGGTCGGGTTCCTGGGCTGCGCACCCTTTGGAAACTCATCTTCAATAGCCCTATTTTAAGCAATACGTTTGCGCATTAAGTTAAACGGCAGGAAACCATCCAACCCGGTTGGCACAGGTGTTTGACCTATGAAATCTAGGGAAAACCATTATTTTTGTAAGAACTTCTGACCAAAGACTTGCATATCTCGAAAAAAGATATGACAATACATTTACCTAAATAGACCTACAAGAAGCGGCGCAAGGAAGCGGCGCCAACAACCCACGGCAACACGCCCGACAACCATGGAAAACGCAATGCAAAGATTCAAGGACAAGACCGTCATCGTGACGGGTGGCGGCGGTGGTATCGGTGGCGCGACCTCGCGCCGTTGTGCCGCCGAAGGCGCGAAGGTCGCCGTGTACGACATGAACCTGGCCGCGGCGCAAAAGATCGCGGCCGAGATTCGTGCGGCCGGCGGCCAGGCCGCCGCCTTCCAGTGCGACATTACCGACCGCGCCCAGGTCGACACGGCCGTGGCCGCCACGCAGGCGCAACTGGGCCCCGTGGCCGTGCTGGTGAACAACGCCGGCTGGGACATCTTCAAGCCTTTCATCAAGACGGTGCCCGCCGAATGGGACAAGCTCATCGCCATCAACCTGACCGGCGCGCTGCACATGCTGCACGCTGTGCTGCCGGGCATGGTCGAGCGCGGCTATGGCCGCGTCGTGAACGTGGCGTCGGACGCCGCGCGCGGCGGCTCCTCGGGCGAGGCCGTGTACTCCGCCTGCAAGGGCGGCCTGGTGGCCCTGTCCAAGACCCTGGCACGTGAGCACGCGCGCCACGGCATCACCGTCAACGTGGTGTGCCCCGGCCCCACCGACACCGCCCTGCTCGCCGGCGTGGCCGAGGGCGCGCGCGACCCGGCCAAGCTGATCGATGCCTTCAGGAGCGCCATCCCCCTGGGCCGCCTGGGCCAGGGCGATGACCTGGCCTCAGCCATCGCCTTCATGGGCAGCGACGACGCGAGCTTCGTCACCGGCCAGGTGCTCAGCGTCTCCGGCGGCCTGACCATGCACGGCTGACCGCCCTACCCCACCTTCTGGAGAAACACATGCAATTCGAAGACATCCTGTACGAAGTCCGCAACGGCGTGGCCTGGATCACCATCAACCGCCCGGACAAGATGAACGCCTTTCGCGGCACCACCTGCGACGAGCTCATCAAGG
Source organism: Comamonas sp. (assembly GCA_019912745.1). Taxonomy (GTDB): domain Bacteria; phylum Pseudomonadota; class Gammaproteobacteria; order Burkholderiales; family Burkholderiaceae_C; genus Comamonas_C. The sequence continues at coordinate 24,251 of JAIOIA010000087.1, forward strand.
CCTTGAACAAGGCGGGCTACGACCGCGAAGTGGGCTGCATCGTGCTGGCCGGCGCGGGCGACCGGGCGTTCTGCACCGGCGGCGACCAGTCCGCCCACGACGGCAACTACGACGGGCGCGGCACCATCGGCTTGCCGATGGAGGAGCTGCACACCGCCATCCGCGACGTGCCCAAGCCCGTGATCGCGCGCGTGCAGGGCTACGCCATCGGCGGCGGCAACGTGCTGTGCACCATCTGCGACCTGACCATCTGCTCGGACGAGGCCATCTTCGGCCAGGCGGGCCCCAAGATGGGTTCGGTGGACCCAGGCTACGGCACCGCCTTCCTGGCTCGCGTGGTGGGCGAGAAAAAGGCGCGCGAGATCTGGTACCTGTGCCGCCGCTACAGCGGCGAGGAGGCCGTGGCCATGGGCTTGGCCAACCTTTGCGTACCCCACGACAAACTGGACGAGACCGTGCAGCAGTGGGCCGAAGAGATCTGCGCCAAGAGCCCTACCGCGATCGCCATTGCCAAACGCAGCTTCAACGTGGACACGGCGCACCAGGCCGGCATCGCCGGTCTGGGCATGTACGCGCTCAAGCTGTTTTACGACACCGAGGAATCGCGCGAGGGCGTGAAGGCGCTCAAGGAAAAGCGCAAACCCGAGTTCCGCAAGTACGCCAAGTAGGGCGCCCCGGAGTCCCGCGATGAACCCGAACCCCTACATCGACGAAGACCTGCAGGCGCTGGCCGACACCGCCCGCCGTTTTGCCGAGGAGCGTGTAAAGCCGGGCTTTCTGGAGCGCGACCGCACCCGCGACCTGAACCGCGCGCTGCTGCGCGAGATGGGCGAGCTGGGGTTCATCAGCCCCGAACTGCCCGAGCAGTTCGGCGGCCTAGGGCTGGGCTGCCTGGCCGCGGGCGTGATCCACGAAGAAATCGCCCGCGCCGACCTGAGCTTTTCCTACCTGAACCTGCTGGCGTCGCTCAACAGCCAGATCCTGTCGCGCTACGGCAAGCCCGAAATCGTCGTCCCCTGGCTGCACAGGCTGGTGCGCGGCGAGGCCATCTGCTGCATCGCGCTGACCGAGCCGCGCGGCGGCTCGGACGCGGCTCACCTGCAGCTGCGCGTCGAGCGCGACGGTGACGACTACGTGCTCAACGGCGAGAAGACCTCCATCTCGGCGGCCGACCAGGCCGACATCGCCGTGGTGTTCGGGCGCACCGGCGCGCCCGAATCCGGCGCCCATGGCGTGACCGCGCTGCTCGTGCCCATGGACACCCCGGGCGTCACCACCAGCCGCTTCGACTGCCACGGCCAGCGCGCCATCGGGCGCGGCTCCATCTTCTTCGAGAACGTGCGCGTGCCCGTGAGCCACCGCCTGGGCGACGAGAACAAGGGCTTCGTGCAGGTGATGCACGGCTTCGATTTCTCGCGCTCGCTCATCGGCCTGCAGTGCCTGGCCGTGGCGCGCGTAGCGCTGGAGGAAACCTGGCAGTACATCACCGAGCGTCAGGCCTTCGGCCAGCCCCTGTCGGCCTTCCAGGGTGTGACGCATCCGCTCGCGCAGTTCGACACCGAGGTCGAGGGCGCGCGCCTGCTGTGCCTGCAGGGCCTGTGGCTCAAGGACCAGGGCCTGCCGCACACCGCCGAGGCCGGCATGGCCAAGTGGTGGGGCCCCAAGCTCGCCTACGACGTGATCCACCAATGCCTGCTGTGCTTCGGCCACGGGGGCTACGACCGCGGCCCCATGGAGCAGCGCCTGCGTGACGTGCTGGGCTTTCAGATCGGCGACGGCACGGCGCAGATCATGAAAACCATCATCGCCCGCGCCCGGGCAGGACGCCAGTTCGTGCCCGCCTGAGCAGGCGCACAAGCCGACCGCCGCCTCGATTTAAGAACAAAAAATCCTTGAAACCATTACCTGACAAGCGCGAGCAGCTCTCTTTATTGAAGAAACCGACAGGAGACACACCATGCACTTCGACGCCGTCCTGCTGCCCCCGCGCCGCGCGCGCATGATCGCCCAGGGCCTCTGGCACGACCGCACCATCAACGACGACCTGGATGCCTGCCTCGCGGCTTGCCCCGACAAGCTGGCGCTGAAGGCGCTGCGCGTGGAGACGGGCGAACTGCGCCGCTTCACCTACCGCGAACTGGCGCGCATGGCCGACCGCATTGCCGTGGGCCTGGCGCGCCTGGGCGTGGGCCGCAACGACATCGTCGCCTGTCAGCTGCCCAACTGGTGGCAGTTCACGCTGACCTACCTGGCCTGCTCGCGCATCGGCGCGGTGATGAACCCGCTGATGCACATCTTCCGCGAGCGCGAGCTCTCGTTCATGCTCAAGCACGGCGAGGCCAAGGTCATCATCGCGCCCAAGGTGTTCCGGGGGTTCGACTTCGAGCAGATGATCACTGCCCTGCAGCCCAGCCTGCCCCACCTGCAGCACGTGGTGGCCGTCGACGGCACGGGCGCCAACAGCTTCGAGGCGCTGCTCAGCGGCCCCGAATGGGAAAACGCCCCCGACGCGCAGGACATCCTCACACGCAGCCGCCCCGGCCCGGACGACGTGACGCAGCTCATCTACACCTCGGGCACCACGGGCGAACCCAAGGGCGTGATGCACTCGGCCAACACGGTGATGGCCAACATCATCCCCTACGCCCAGCGCCTGCACCTGGGCAGCGAGGACGTGGTGCTCATGGCCTCGCCCATGGCGCACCAGACCGGCTTCATGTATGGGCTGATGATGCCCATCATGCTCCAGGCCAGCGCCGTGCTGCAGGACATCTGGGAGCCGCAGAAGGCCATCGAACTCATCCGCAATGAGCACGTGAGCTTCACCATGGCCTCCACCCCCTTCCTCACCGACCTGGCGCGCACCGTGGCCGCGGACGTGAATGCCGGCGGCACCGGCGTGCCCTCCCTGCGCACCTTCCTGTGCGCGGGCGCGCCCATTCCCGGGCCGCTGGTCGAGCAGGCGCGCAGCGCGCTGGGGGCCAAGATCGTCTCGGCCTGGGGCATGTCGGAGAACGGCGCCGTGACGCTCACCCTCCCGGAAGACCCGGACGAGCGCCCGGCTTCCACCGACGGCTGCCCCCTGCCCGGCGTGGAAGTCAAGGTGGTGGACGGCGACGGCAAGACCCTGCCCGCGGGCGAGCCCGGGCGCCTGCTGCTGCGCGCCTGCTCCAACTTCGGCGGCTACCTCAAGCGCCCGCACCTCAACGGCACCGACGCCGACGACTGGTTCGAGACCGGCGACCTGGCGCGCATCGACGCGCAGGGCTACATCCGCATCACCGGCCGCAGCAAGGACGTGATCATCCGCGGCGGCGAGAACATTCCGGTCGTCGAGATCGAGTCGCTGCTCTACCGCCACCCTGCCGTGGCGCAGGCGGCCATCGTGGCCTACCCCGACGAGCGCCTGGGCGAACGCGCCTGCGCCGTGGTGGTGCTCAAAGCCGGTGAGACGCTGGATCTGCCCACCGTCGTGGACTACCTCAAGGCACAGAAAGTGGCGCTGCAGTACATCCCCGAACGCCTGGAGATCCTCGACGCCATGCCCGCCACGCCGTCCGGAAAAATCCAGAAATTCAAGCTGCGCAAGCTGATGGCCAAGCCTGAGCAGGGCACGGCATGACGCACGGCGCGACATCCAACGGCACGTGAGGGTGCAGCGCAAGAGAACCCGGCCGCCGGACCATTTCCGGCACTTTCTTCAGGAGACAGCCATGTTCAAGACCACAAAAATGCATCGAATGCTCGCCGCGGCCGCACTGGCAGCCGTACTGCCCCTGGGCACCCTCGCCAGCTTCAGCGCGCAGGCGCAGGACAAGGTCCGCATTGGTTTTCTGACCGACATGTCCAGCGCCTACGCCGACCTGGACGGCAAGAACGGCGCCATGGCGATTCAGATGGCGATCGATGATTTCGGTGGCAAGGTCAATGGCCTGCCCATCGAGCTCATTAGCGCGGACCACCAGAACAAGGCCGACATCGCCGCCTCCAAGGCGCGCGAATGGATAGACACCCAGAACGTCAGCATGATCGTGGGCGGCACCAACTCCGCCGCCGCCCTGGCCGTGGCCAAGCTTGTGCAGGAAAAAAGGCGCGTGTTCATCGCCAACGGCCCCGGCACCTCGGCGCTGACCAACGAGCAATGCTCGCCCTACACCATCCACTACGCTTGGGACACCACGGCCCTGGCCAAGGGCACGGCGGGCGCGCTGCTCAAGCAGGGCTACAAGAAATGGTTCTTCCTCGCGGCCGACTACGCCTTCGGCGAGGCCCTGCAGCGCGACGCGACGAGCGTGATCAAGGCCAACGGCGGCGAGGTCATCGGCGCCGTCAAGCACCCGCTGGGGGCCTCGGATTTCTCGTCCTACCTGCTGCAGGCGCAAAACTCGAAGGCACAGATCCTGGGCATCGCCAACGGCGGCAGCGACATGATCAACGCGCTCAAGGCCTCGCGCGAGTTCGGTATCGACAAGAGCATGAAAGTCGCGAGCCTGATGCTGTTCCTGATCGACGTGCACAGCATGGGGCTGAAGAACGCCGAAGGCCTGCTGTTCACCACGAGCTGGGACTGGAATCTGAACGACGAAAGCCGCCAGTTCGGCCGCCGCTTCTTCGAGAAGGCCAAGCGCATGCCCACCGACGTGCAGGCCGCCGACTACTCGGCCACCATGCAGTGGCTCAAGGCCGTGCAGGCCGTCAAGACCACCGATGCCGACAAGGTGATGGAGTGGTTCAAGACGACCCCGCTCAAGGACTTCTACGCCCAGGGCCATGTGCGCCCCGACGGCCGCTACGTGCACAACATGTACCTCATGCAGGTCAAGTCGCCGGCCGAATCGACCGCGCCCTGGGACTACGTGAAGATGGTCGCCACCATGCCGGGCGAGGAAGTCTTCACCACCAAGGCCGAATCGCGCTGCGCTCTGTGGAAGTAACTCCCGCGCCGGCCCCGGGCCATGGACGGCGGCGGGACGGCGCAGCAAAGGACATCATGCTGGATACCTCGCTCAAGGGCACGGACCTGACGCCGTTCATCGCCCGGGTGGAATGCGGCCGCCTGCGCTTTTTCGCCCAGGTGACTGGCGAGGAAAACCCGCTGTTCTCGGATGAAGCCGTGGCGCAGGCCCGCGGCTATCCTTCGCTGCCGCTGCCGCCCACGTTTCTGTTCTGCCTGGAAATGGCGGGTCCCCGGCCGATGGAGATCTACGAGCGCCTGCGGGTCAACTACGCGCATGTGCTGCACGGGGAGCAGCACTTCGTCTACCACCGCCTGGCTTTTGCCGGGCAGACGCTGCGCTTCAAGCCGCGCATTGCCGATCTCTACGAGAAAAAAGGCGGCGCCCTGGGCTTCATCGTCTGGGAGACCCGTGTCGAGGCCAGCAGCGGCGCGCCGGTGGCCGATCTGCGCAGCGTGATGATCGTCCGCCCGCCGCGGTCCGAAAGCGGGCACCCCAC
>JAIOIA010000088.1:0-6040 GCA_019912745.1 Comamonas sp.
GGGCGGCCCCACCGCCGTGCCCGGAACGCTCGCGTCCTACCGCAGCCGCTGGGTGCCGGTGGACTGGAGCGAGCTGCCCGGTTGGCCGCGCGATGCCCTGCACGAGGCCTGGCAGGCGTGGCTGCGCAACTGCGAGCGCCCCGCGCCCGCGTTCGCGCCGCTGTGCGACGAGGTGCGGCGCCTGACGCTGGCCAGCGACGACGAGCAGCGCGCCTGGATGCAGGAGCGTCTGCGCCCCTACCGCATCGAGGCGGCCGACGGCAACCCCGACGGGTTGCTCACCAGCTATTTCGAGCCCGAGCTCGACGGCGCGCGCGTGCGCGGCAATGGCTACGAGGTGCCGATCTACGCGCCCCCGTCCGGCCTGCCCGCCAAGCAGCCCTGGTACACGCGCCAGCAGATCGACACGCTGCCCGAGGCGCAGGCACAGCTCGCGGGCCGCGTGATCGCCTGGGTGCGCGACCCCATCGAGGCCATGGTGCTGCACATCCAGGGCACGGGGCGCCTGCGCCTGCACGAGGCGGACGGCAGCACCCGCTTGGTGCGCCTGGCGTATGCCGGCACCAACAACCAGCCCTACCAGAGCGTAGGCCGCTGGCTGCTCGAGCGCCGCCTGGTGCGCGACGCTACCTGGCCTGGCATCAGCGCCTGGGCGCAGGCCAATCCCGCCCGCGTGCAGGAAATGCTCTGGGCCAACCCGCGCTACGTGTTCTTTCGCGAGGAGCCGCTGGACGCCATCGCCGCCGAATCCGGCCCGCGCGGCGCGCAGGGCGTGCCCCTCACGTCGGGCCGTTCGATTGCCGTGGATCGCACCAGCATCCCCTACGGCACGCCGGTCTGGCTGGTGAGCGACGGGCCGACGGCGCGGCTTGAACGCTTGGTGATGGCGCAGGACACGGGCAGCGCCATCGTCGGCGCAGTGCGGGCCGATTACTTCGCCGGCTCGGGCGCCGAGGCGGGCGCGCTGGCCGGGCGGCTCAAGCAGGGGCTGCGGCTGTGGGCGCTGTGGCCCAGGTGAGGTGGCTGGACAGGCTCCAGGGACGCCTACCCGGCCTGAGGCGACCGCGCCGGTAAAATACCCGCCGTCCTTTTCCCTTGCGCCCACGCTGGCGCGTTTCCCGCATGGCCAATGCCTCACTGATGGCGAACGCGATCCGCGCGCTCGCAATGGATGCCGTTCAACTCGCCAACTCGGGCCACCCCGGCGCGCCCATGGGCATGGCCGACATGGCCGTCGCGCTGTGGGGGCGGCATCTGGCGCACAACCCGGCGAATCCGCACTGGGCCAACCGCGACCGCTTTGTGCTCTCCAACGGCCACGGCTCGATGCTGCTGTACGCGCTGCTGCACCTCACCGGCTACGACCTGCCGATGGACGAGCTCAAGCACTTCCGCCAACTGCACAGCAAGACCGCCGGTCACCCCGAAGTGGGCGTGACGCCGGGCGTGGAAACCACCACCGGGCCGCTGGGCCAGGGCACGGCCAATGCCGTGGGCATGGCGCTGGCCGAGAAGCTGCTGGCGGCCGAGTTCAACCGCGAGGGGCACACGGTGGTCGATCACCACACCTATGTGTTCCTCGGCGACGGCTGCCTGATGGAGGGCATCAGCCACGAGGCCTGCGCGCTCGCCGGTGCGTGGAAATTGAACAAGCTGATCGCGCTGTACGACGACAACGGCATCAGCATCGACGGCAAGGTCAGCCCCTGGTACGTGGACGACGTGGCGCAGCGTTTCAACGCCTACCAGTGGAACGTGATCGGCCCGATCGACGGACACAACCCCGACATTGTCGATGCCGCGATCGCGCAGGCGCGCGAGGAGACCGATCGCCCCACGCTCATCATCTGCAAGACGCACATCGGCCACGGCAGCCCCAACCGCGCGAACACCGCCAAGGCGCACGGCGAGCCGCTGGGCGCCGACGAGATCGCGCTCACGCGCGCGCAGCTCGGCTGGAAGCACGGCCCGTTCGAAATCCCGGCGCAGGTTTACAAGGACTGGGACGCCAAACGCGAGGGCGCCCAGCGCGAGGCGGCATGGAACAAGCGCTTCGCCGCCTACGCCAAGGCCTACCCGGAACTCGCCGCCGAGTTCACGCGCCGCATGGCGGGCGAGCTGCCGAAACACTTCGCGCAGACCGCCGTTGATGCCGTGGTCGAGGCCCACACCAAGGCCGAGACCGTGGCCAGCCGCAAGGCGAGCCAGATCACGCTCGAAGCCTTCACCGCCAGGCTGCCCGAGCTGCTGGGCGGCAGCGCCGACCTCACGGGCTCCAACCTCACGAACACCAGGAGCACGCCGCAGTTGCGCTTCGACGCCACGGGCGCCGTGGTGCGCGACGAGGCGGGGCGCACGGGCCGGCACATCAACTATGGCGTGCGCGAGTTCGGCATGGCCGCCGTGATGAACGGCATCGCGCTGCACGGCGGCTTCATTCCCTACGGCGGCACCTTCGCCACGTTCAGCGACTACAGCCGCAACGCGATCCGCATGGCGGCGCTGATGCGTCTGCGCGTGGTGCACGTGCTCACGCACGACTCGATCGGCCTGGGCGAGGACGGCCCCACGCACCAGCCGGTGGAGCATGCAGCCAGCCTGCGGCTGATTCCGGGGCTGGACGTGTGGCGCCCGGCCGATACGGCCGAGACCGCGGTGGCCTGGAGCGTGGCGCTGACCCATGCGCACCGGCCCACGGCGCTGCTTCTGTCGCGCCAGAACCTGCCCTATCTGCCCAAGAGGGCGCTGGGCGACATCTCGCGCGGCGCCTATATCCTGGCCGAACCGCAGGACGTGGGCCTGAAGAAAAAGGCGCAGGCGGTGATCATCGCCACGGGCTCCGAGGTGTCATTGGCGATGGCCGCGCAAAAACTGCTGGCCAGCCAAAAAATCGCCGTGCGTGTGGTCTCCATGCCGAGCACCACCGCCTTCGACCGCGAAAGCGTCAAATACAAGAAGCTGGTGCTGCCCGAGGGCCTGCCGCGCATCGCGGTGGAGATGGGCGTGACCGACGGCTGGTGGAAGTACGGCTGCGCGGCGGTGGTGGGGCTGGACCGCTTTGGCGAATCGGCCCCGGCCAAGGTGCTGCTGCCGCATTTCGGCTTCACGCCCGAGAACGTCGCCGCGACGGTGCGCGCGGCGCTCAGGCGCAAATGATTTTTAGGCAACTCTGGAGTGATTGAGGCTATGACGATCAAGATTGGCATCAACGGCTTTGGCCGCATCGGTCGCAACGTGCTGCGCGCGGCGGTGCAGAACTTCCCCGACATCGAGGTCGTGGGCATCAACGACCTGCTCGAACCCGATTACCTCGCCTACATGCTCAAGCACGACAGCGTGCACGGGCGCTTCGAGGGCGAGGTCTCGGTCGATGGTCACACGCTCATCGTCAACGGCAGGAAGATTCGCCTGACGGCCGAAAAAGACCCGGCCAACCTGAAGTGGGGCGAGGTGGGCGCCGACATCGTGCTCGAATCCACGGGCCTGTTCCTGACCAAGGAAGCGGCGCAGAAGCACATCGATGCGGGCGCGAAGAAGGTGCTGATGTCCGCACCCAGCAAGGACGACACGCCGATGTTCGTCTTCGGTGTGAACGAGAAGGAATACGCCGGGCAGGCGATTGCCTCCAACGCCTCGTGCACGACCAACTGCCTCGCGCCCGTGGCCAAGGTGCTGCACGACAAGTGGGGCATCAAGCGCGGCCTGATGACCACGGTGCACGCGGCCACGGCCACGCAGAAGACCGTGGACGGCCCGAGCAACAAGGACTGGCGCGGCGGGCGCGGCATTCTGGAAAACATCATCCCCAGCAGCACCGGAGCGGCCAAGGCGGTGGGCAAGGTGATTCCGGCTCTCAACAAGAAGCTCACCGGCATGAGCTTTCGCGTGCCCACGTCCGACGTCTCGGTCGTGGACCTGACGGTGGAGCTGGAAAAGGGCGCCACGTACGACGAGATCAAGGCCGAGATGAAGGCGCAGAGCCAGGGCGCGCTCAAGGGCATCCTGGGCTACACCGAGGACAAGGTCGTGGCCACCGATTTCCGCGGCGACGCGCGCACCTCGATCTTCGACGCCGATGCGGGCATCGCGCTGGACGACAACTTCGTCAAGCTCGTCGTCTGGTACGACAACGAATGGGGTTACTCCAACAAATGCCTGGAGATGATGCGCGTGATGGCGCGCAAGTAGGCGCGGCACGCCGCCATGAAAAAACGCACCCTCGGGTGCGTTTTTTCATGGGGCGGGCTCTTTGGCTTACCAGGTCTCGCGCAGCACGTCGTTGTAGGCGTGGTCGCCCAGCTGGCGCTGCGAGGCCGGCGAGACGTAGACCTGATCGGCGAACTCGTAGGTGTTGGGGTCGGCGCCGCCGACCAGCGTGCTGCTCGTGCACAGCGAGGAATTGACCTGTCCGGCACCGATGCCTATGCCAGGCCCCGCATCGACCGAGGTGCAGACGGGGCTCACGCTGTTGGCGAAGCCGACATAGTTCCACGGGCGGTGGAAGGTGTCGTTGATCGGGTTCACGTAGCCCGCCATTTCCACGTAGCGCACGTTCGCGCCCAGGTCCTGGATGTTCAGCAGCAAACTGTTGTTGAAGGCATCGCTGGCGCTGGTGAGCAGGTCTGGCTGCCCCAGCGTCGTGGCCCAGGGCGTGCGCCCGAGGCGGTAGACCCCGGCGACGACCACGTGCAGATTCACTTCCGACAGGCGACGCACCTGCGCGGCCAGATCGGCGCCGGCCTGCGTGGCCTGCGCGAGGTACTGGGCGGCGGTCTGGGTGCCGGCCTGCACCGCCCGCATGCCGACGATGAGATCGGCCGTGCCGGCGCTGATCATCACCATGTCCTTGGGCTGCACTGTCTGAGTGGCGAGGAAATGGTCCACCTGCTCGGCAACCGTCGCGGTGGTGGCATTGCCGGCCGCGTCGGGCTTGGCGATGACGCGGGCGTTGCCCTGCGCGTAGCTCATGCCGCCGGCGGCGGTCGAGGCAAGCGTCAGACCGTAGTGCTGTGCGACTTGGACCATCCAGTTGTTCACGCTGCCGTCATTGATGGTGTAACGGCCGCTGCCCGTGGCGTCGCCCAGGTAGGCCATGCTGTCGCCGAAGGCGATCATGCGTTGGGGGACGAAGGCTTTTTCGACGCTGGAGCCGCAGGCGGCCAGCCAGGCGGTCGAGACGCAGGCCGCGGCCAGAAGGGAGCGGCGCAACCAAAGTGCTGCCATGGGGTGATTCTCCAAAAGATTGGGGGCGAGTGTAAGGGACACGGGGCGGCTCATCCGGCGGCAGCGGCCCGCTGCAGGCGGTCACGCACGCCGTCCCAGGCCGGGTCCTCGGGCGGTGCCTCGACCCAGATCAGGCGCACGCCGCGCTCGTCGAACGCGCGCAGCTGGGCAAAGAGCTCGTGCGCCGCGTCGGTCGGGGCTTCGGGCATCCGGACGAAGGGCATGCGCGGCGTGGGCAGGCGCAGGCGGCTGCGCGCATAGACGGCCACGTGCACGGCGTCGGCGCCGAGCACGTTCAGCCCCGCCTGCAGCTCCCCTGCGCTCATCAGGCGCAGCGTCGCCTTGGGCGCGTAATGCGCCAAAAGCGTACCCGAGGCCCGCGGGGTATGCGCACTCAGCTCCTCTTTCGAGAGGATGCGCTGGCCGCAGACGCGGGCCAGATCCACGGGGTCTAGCACGCCGGGGCGCAGCAGCACGGGCTGGCCGCGCGTGCAGTCGACGATGGTCGATTCGATGCCGACCGCGCACGCGCCGCCGTCGAGCACCAGCAGCGCGTCGCCGAATTCCTCCTGCACGTGCGCCGCCGTCGTCGGGCTCACGCGCCCGAAGCGGTTGGCGCTGGGCGCGGCCAAGCCGTGGAGCGCCGGCTGGTGCGCCGCGCAGGCCGCGAGCACGCGCTGCGCCACCGGGTGCGAGGGGCAGCGCAGGCCGATGCTGTCCTGGCCGCCGCTCACCGTGCCCGGGATGCGGGCCGCGCGCGGCAGGATCAGGGTCAGCGGCCCCGGCCAGAAGGCCGCCATCAGCCGGCGGGCCTCGA
>JAIOIA010000012.1:0-3512 GCA_019912745.1 Comamonas sp.
GCGCGCCGAAGAGCGCCAGCAGCAGCGCCAGCCACAGCAGGCAGCGGCGTTGCTCGGCCCATTCCAGACGCGCCAGCGCCAGGCGATCCTCGGCCGCCAGCGCGCCCTCGGCGGCGATTGCGCGCCAGTGCGCCGTCCAGCTGCCGAGGCCCAGCAGCGATGCCCAGTTCATGCGCGCGGCGTTCAGCGGCGCGAGAGCAGGAAGCCCAGCAGCGTGCCGAAGGCCAGGGCCGCGCCGGCCACGCGCCAGGGTTCGTCGTGGGCGTAGCGGTCGGCGGCGCTGGCGGCATCGCGCGCCTGCTGCGCCGCGTCCTGCGCGGCGCGCACGGTGGCGTCGCGCACGCTCTGCACGCCGTCGTCCAGGCGCTGGCGCAGTTGCTTGATGTCGGGAACGCCATCCAGGTCCTTGCTGGCCAGCAGGCCGCGCAGGTCGCTGACAAGCTTTTCCAGCTCGTCCTGGGTGGTGGAGGTGCTCTTGGTGCTGGTGGCCATGGTGGACCTTTCTTGCAGGATGCGGAAGATGACATTGTGCCGCTTGCGTCCCGCAAGGGGGAGGCCGGCCATTCGAATTTCGCCTGGGTCGCTTGATCCCGGACAAGGATGCGGCGCGTGCGAGGGGGCCGTTCAGCGTTGCCCTAGAATTCCGCAGGCGCCAAGGCGCTTCAATGGGCCCGGCGCCATGATCTGGCGCCCGGACCTGTTCCCCAACCGCGCCAGACACAATCCGGCGCAAGGAGACAACGGATGACTACACCTGAAGCGCTCAGGCTGCATATGCCTGAGCCCACGGGTCGGCCTGGCGGCACGACCGACTTTTCCTACCTTCTGCTCTCGCGCGCCGGTGAAGTGCCCCGGCCATCGCCGGACGTGCCCGCCGCGGCCACGGCGCCGCTGGCCAAGAGCCTGGTGCGCGTGCTCGACGAAGACGGCAAGGCGCAGGGACCCTGGGCGCCGGCCATCCACCCCGACCGCCTGCGCCGCGGGCTGCGCGCCATGGTCAAGACGCGTCTCTTTGACGCGCGCATGCAGATCGCGCAGCGCCAGAAGAAGCTCTCGTTCTACATGCAGTGCCTGGGCGAAGAGGCCATCGCCATCTCGCACGCGCAGGCGCTGCGCGAGGGCGACATGAACTTCCCGACCTACCGCCAGCAGGGGTTGCTGCTTTCGCGTGACGACATCTCGCTGGTGGAGATCATCTGCCAGCTCATGAGCAACGCGCGCGACCCGCTCAAGGGCCGCCAGCTGCCGGTGCTCTATTCGTACAAGCGCGCCGGCTTCTTCTCCACCTCGGGCAACCTCGCCACGCAGGTGCCGCAGGCCGTGGGCTGGGCCATGGCCTCGGCGATCAAGGGCGACACGAAGATCGCCTCGGCCTGGATCGGCGACGGCTCCACCGCCGAGGCGGACTTTCACACCGCGCTCACCTTTGCCCACGTCTACCGCGCGCCGGTCATCATCAACGTGGTCAACAACCAGTGGGCCATCTCCACCTTCCAGGCGATCGCCGGCGGCGAGGGCACGACCTTTGCCCAGCGCGGCGTGGGCGTGGGCCTGGCGGCGCTGCGCGTCGATGGCAACGATTTCCTGGCCGGTTACGCGGCCTCGCTCTGGGCGGCCGAGCGCGCGCGCACCAACCACGGCGCGACGCTCATCGAGTGGGTCACCTACCGCGGCGGCGCGCACTCCACGTCGGACGATCCGTCCAAGTACCGTCCGGCCGACGACTGGCAGCGCTTTCCGCTGGGCGATCCGATCGCGCGACTGAAACAGCACCTGATCGCCATCGGCGAATGGAGCGAGGCGCAGCACGAGGCGATGACCAAGGAACTCGAAGCGCAGATCATCGCCGCGCAGAAAGAAGCGGAGAGCCACGGCACGCTGCTCGACGGCCGCGTGCCCAGCGCCGCGACGATGTTCGAGGACGTCTTCAAGGACATGCCGGAGCACCTGCGCCGGCAGCGCCAGCAACTGGGGGTGTAAGCACATGAGCACGCAAGATACAACCCAGGGCGCCGTGAGTTCCATGACCATGGTGCAGGCGCTGCGCTCGGCGCACGACGTGATGATGGCGCGCGACGAAAACGTCGTGGTCTATGGCGAGGACGTCGGCTACTTCGGCGGCGTGTTCCGCGTCACCGAAGGTCTGCAGGCCAAGTACGGCAAGACGCGCTGTTTCGATGCGCCGATCTCCGAATCGGGCATCGTCGCCACCGGCCTCGGAATGGCGGCCTATGGCCTCAAGCCCGTGGTCGAGATCCAGTTCGCCGACTATTTCTATCCAGCGATGGACCAGATCGTTTCCGAAGTCGCGCGGCTGCGCTTTCGCTCGGCGGGCGACTTTTCCGCGCCCATGGTGATCCGCATGCCCTGCGGCGGCGGCATCTACGGCGGGCAGACGCACAGCCAGAGCCCCGAGGCGGTGTTCGCGCACATCTGCGGCATCCGCACGGTGATGCCGAGCAATCCGTACGACGCCAAGGGCCTCCTGATCGCCTCCATCGAGTGCGAGGATCCGGTGATCTTTCTGGAGCCCAAGCGCCTGTACAACGGGCCGTTCGACGGCCGGCACGACCAGCCCGTGGTGCCGTGGTCCAAACACGACATGGGCAAGGTGCCCGAGGGCTACTTCAAGGTGCCGCTCACCAGCGCCGCGGTGTTTCGCCCCGGCAAGGCCGTGACGGTGCTCACCTACGGCACCATGGTCTGGGTGAGCGAGCGCGCGGTGATCGACACCGGCATCGACGCCGAGATCATCGACCTGCGCTCGATCTGGCCGCTCGATCTGGAAACCATCGTCAATTCGGTCAAGAAGACCGGACGCTGCGTCGTGGTGCACGAGGCCACGCGCACCGGCGGCTTCGGCGCCGAGTTGACCGCGCTGGTGCAGGAGCATTGCTTCTACCACCTGGAGGCGCCGATCGAGCGCGTCGCCGGCTGGGACACCCCCTACCCGCACGCCCAGGAATGGGCCTACTTCCCCGGCCCGGCGCGCGTCGGCGCCGCCCTCAAGCGCGCAGTGGAGGATTGAGCCATGGGTATTTACATCATCCGCGTGCCCGACATCGGCGAGGGCATCGCCGAAGTGGAAATCGCCGCCTGGCACGTGCAGGTGGGCGATGTGGTGGCCGAAGACCAGGTCATCGCCGACATCATGACCGACAAGGCCACGGTGGAAGTGCCCTGCCATGTGCACGGCAAGGTGCTGGCGCTCGGCGGCAAGGTGGGCGACGTGCTGCCCGTGGGCGCCGAGCTCGTGCGCCTGCAAGTGGAAGGCGAGGGAAATCTCAAGGAAGAGACTGCCGAGAAAGCGCCAGTAGCTTCTGAAAATGTAGCAAAATCGTCAGCGCAGCCCGTCGTGACACTTGCCGCAGCGGCGCCCACGTCCGCCCCGGCGCCTGCGCCCGCAACCAAGGCAGCGCCCGCGGCCAGGCCTTCCGCCGCGCCGCATGTGGCGCGCAAGGAAGGTGAGCGCCCGATGGCCGCGCCCTCGGTGCGCCAGCGCGCGCTGGACC
>JAIOIA010000089.1:0-11921 GCA_019912745.1 Comamonas sp.
CTGCTGCGGCGTCGGTGTTTTTTCGCAATGGTTCGCAGCGCGCGGCAACTGCTGCGCCGACCGCTGCGGCCCCTGACACCTCGAGATCGGTGCCCAGCGGCCTGACGGGTTTCGACCCCATGGCAGCTGGCCCGGCGTCCACGCCAGCGCAGGACGGCGGTGCCGACGCCACGGCGTCACAGAACCGGCAAGACCAGAAGGAGGCTTTCCAGAGAACCGCTTCCACGTAAACTCGCAATTCCGGTTCACTGCAACTGCCCGCCTCGCCGTACCAGTTGATGGCTGGCACGGTGATCGCCGGCGCCTTGGTCACCGGCATCCAGTCCGACCTGCCCGGCGACGTGATCGCCACGGTCACCGAGCCGGTCTACGACACCGCCACCGGCAAACACCAGCTGATCCCGCAGGGATCTCGCATCCTCGGGCGCTACAACAGCCAGGTGAGCTATGGCCAGAGCCGGGTGCAGGTGGTGTGGAACCGGGTGATCCTGCCCGACACGTCGTCACTGGCACTGGACAACCTGGTGGGTTCCGACCCTGCCGGCCGGACCGGGCTCGAAGATGGCGTGGACTGGCACTGGGATCGCGTCTTCGCAGGGGCCGCACTGACCTCGCTGCTGGGCATCGGTGCCGAGCTGGCCGCACCCGAGAACCGGCAGGACGGCAACCGCATCGTGATCGCTGGGCGCGACAGCCTTCAGGACAGCGTGAACCAGATCGGCCAGGAGGTGACCCGCCGCAACCTGAACATCCAACCGACACTGACCGCGCGACCGGGCTTGCCCATGCGCGTCATCGTCAACCGAGACCTGGTGCTGCGGCCCTACCAGCCACTGTTCTTTGCTCGAGGAGCGCCACGATGAGCACGAGCACAAGGCTACGCCTGGGGCCCCTGCCCAAGACTGAGAGCGTCAAGCTGACCTTCACTTGTCCGTCCGACCTGAAAGCCGAGCTGGATCGCTACGCCGCTCTGCACGCTCAGACCTATGGCGAGGCGACGGATGCTCTGGCGCTGATTCCGCACATGCTGGCGGCGTTCATGGCCAGGGACCGAGGATTCCGGCGAGGAACTGCCAAAGGTAAGACTCCATTGGCGTCGACCAAGTCGGCCGATGCCGGCAGGGCGCTGGAATGAACTGCTTGGTGAAAACGTTTGAGCCCATCTGGCCACATCTTGGGTTAGGTTGTAGCGAGAACGCGGCACACCACAAAGCCAAGAATGGCGCGTGGGTGGGCAGCTCCATGGTGTTCGATCCGCCCGAGCGCCGCGAGCACCATCAGCAAGGCGGTGCCGCATGACTGACGAAACGATCAACGCCGAACAGTGCGCCGAACTCCTGCACTGCACCGAGCAACGTATCGAGGAACTGACCCGAACCGGCGAGCTACCGGGGATCAAATTCGGCCGCGGCTGGATCTACGTGAAGGCCGACCTGCTGGCCTACATTGCCGACCGCGCCCGGAAAGAGGCGGAAGAGCGGCGCCAGGACCTCAACGCACGAAAGTCGGTCCCGCGCCTAGACATACCGATCAAGCCGCGGCGACAGACGCCTCCACCGCTTCCGGTGCCGGCCAAAGCCTTTGCGCAAGGTCCACGCCCCTGAAGCTGGCATAGCGTTGGGCCATCACCGAGCCCGGCTTCCATCCCATGATCTTGTTCAGTTCCTCCAGACGGAACATATCGCGCCCGTCTTTGTCTTTCAGCTCCAGCCATCGGCACGTCGCTTCGTGTCTCAGGTCGTGTTCATGGAGGCCAACGATGTCCATGTACTCGAAAGCGATCCTGAAACGGAATGACAGCCGTTGACTGGTACGCACCAAGCCCTTTTTCCCTTCCTCGATCCCTTCTTCGTGGAGAAACGGGAAGATGTGCGCGTCGGGTTCAAACGGCGGCCGCGATGCAAAGTAGGAGGAAAGCGCCTGATGCACTTCGGGGCGCATCGGGACATCCCGATAAGAAATCTTCCCACGCCACTGCTTGGTCTCCTTGGCATGGATCACCTTGTTCTGCATGTCAATCTGGCCCCTGGTCAGTGTGTACGCCTCCCTGAGCCGCAGTCCCGTGTTCAGGATCAGCAGGTACAAGGTCAACAGCGCATCGCCTCCCTTGAGTTCGAGGCCGCGCGAGCGGTCCGGCCGCTCATAGCCCGACAGCACCGCCACAATCTTCTCGTGCTCCCCTGGCAGCAGGCGCCTGTCGCGCGCCACGTTCACCTTCACCTTGCCTCCCTTAGCTTTCACCATCTGGGCATCGACGTCGGTATAAGTCGAGTAGCCCTTGGGCAGCAGCTTCACGGGGTTGCTGATCTTGACGTTCACGTTGTGCCGCAGGTACTCGTCAATGGCTCGGCTCAGCGCCTGAATGCGGTGCTTGATGGACGAAGGGGACAGGTTCTTCTCCACCTTCAGGGAACGGAGATAGCCGGTCAGCCATTTGTAATTGGCGTCCGAGAACCGCACCGAACCCACCTCAAGCGTCAGCGTCTTGAGCGTGAGAATTTGCGAAGGCGCCGCGAAACCGCTGTCCGACCACTCACCAAGAATGCGCAGCAAGCGCACGCCGTCGCCGGGAGACGTGGGGGCAGTCAGTTCTGCCGGCGGCGGGATGTCCGCGTGCTTCATCAGCTTCCACTGCTGCCCGTAGGCAATGGCCTCGGCCTCTGTGTCGAAGGTGAAGTACTTGCGCCCGTTCGGAAGCGATGGGTGCCTCAGCCCTATTTCCCACTTCCTGGATGGCTTCAGTCGGGGTTTTGCCATGCCACAATCTCCATCATGTCAACAAGATGGATCATCGCATGATCTGATCGAGTTTCAGCCGCCATTTTGTGGCGTCTTCGGATGCTTTTGAGGCACTTCTCAAGCACCAACCACTCTGCAAGTCATTGATATATAAGATTTTTTAGAATGACAACAAGTAAAGCAATCAGCTACAAGATCGAACTCATCCAAAGGCCCTCCGAGGCCTCGGCGGATCCGCTGCGCGGCGCCTGAGGCTTGCAAGACCCGTTTTCAACCCGTCCTCCAAGAGACAGCTCATGACAACCAACTTCGCACCCATGCCCGATGCCAACGGCTTCTTTGGCCCCTACGGCGGCCAACTGGTGCCGCCGTTCCTCAAGGAAGCGATGGACGACATCGCCAAGGCCTACGCCGAGATCACCCGGCGCGAGGACTTCCAGAAGGAGCTGCATGACCTGCAGGTGGACTACGTGGGCCGCCCCAGCCCCATCTTTTATGCCCGGCGTCTGTCCGATCAGCTCGGCGGCGCGCAGATTCACCTCAAGCGCGAAGACCTCAACCACACGGGCGCGCACAAGATCAACCACTGCCTGGGCGAGGCGCTGCTGGCCAAGTTCATGAACAAGACCAAGGTGATCGCGGAAACGGGCGCGGGCCAGCACGGCGTGGCGCTGGCCACGGCCTGCGCGCTCGTGGGCATTGCCTGCGAGATCCACATGGGTCAAGTGGACATCGAAAAGGAACACCCCAACGTCACCAAGATGCGCATCCTGGGCGCAACACTGGTGCCCGTGACGCGCGGCGCGGCCACGCTCAAGGAAGCGGTGGACAACGCCTTCGAGGAATACCTGAAAGACCCGAAAAATTACTTTTACGCCATCGGCTCGGTCGTCGGCCCGCACCCCTTCCCCATGATGGTGCGCGACTTCCAGAGCATCGTCGGGCGCGAGGCGCGCGAACAGTTCCTCAAAAAGCACGGCAAGCTGCCCGACTACGCCGCGGCCTGCGTCGGCGGCGGCTCCAACGCCATGGGGCTGTTCACGGCGTTTCTGGGGGATGAAGGCGTCAGGCTCGTGGGCGTGGAGCCTGCGGGCGAAGGCACGAACAAACCCGGGCGCCACGCAGCCACGCTCACCATGGGCAAGCCGGGCGAAATCCATGGCATGAAATGCTATGTGCTCAACAACGCGGCGGGCGAGCCCGATGCGGTGCACAGCATCGCCTCGGGCCTGGACTACCCGGGCGTGGGCCCGCAGCACAGCTACCTCAAGGACATCGGCCGCGTGCAGTACGAGGTGGCGAGCGACGATGAGACGCTCAATGCTTTCATGCGGCTGTCGCGCGTGGAGGGCATCGTGCCGGCGCTGGAGAGCTCGCACGCCGTGGCCTGGGCCATGCGCACGGCCCCCACGCTGGGCAAGGACGTGAACATCCTCGTGAACCTGTCGGGGCGCGGCGACAAGGATGCGGACTACGTGGCGCACAGGCTCGGGCTCTGAGCGTCCCGCCCCTTCCCGGGCGCACGGCGGGCGCGAGGCATGACGACTTCCATCCCCTGGCTCGCACCTGAAGACCCTTTCCCGCCCGCGGCCGCGAGCTGGGGCGCGGACACCCCCATGCCCGGGTTGCTGGCGGCCGGAGGGGCGCTGGACGTGCCGCACCTCGTCGCCGCTTACGGCCAAGGCATTTTTCCGTGGTTCAGCGAGGGTCAGCCCATCCTCTGGTGGAGCACGGCGCCGCGCATGGTGTTGCCGCTGGCCGAGTTTCGGCTGCACCACTCTCTGCGCAAGACCCTGCGGCGCTTTCGCGCCTCGCACTCATGCGAACTGCGCATCGACAGCGATTTTTCCGCCGTGATCCATGCCTGCGCGAACACGCCGCGCGAGGGACAGTCGAGCACCTGGATCGTGCCGCGCATGCTGCAGGCCTACGAGGCGCTGCACCGCGCAGGCTTCGCGCACAGCGTGGAAACCTGGGTGAACGGACGGCTCGTGGGCGGGTTGTACTGCGTGGCGCTGGGGCGCGCGGTGTTTGGTGAATCGATGTTCGCGCACGCGAGCGACGCCTCCAAGATCGCGCTCGCGGCGCTGATCGGGCTGTGCCGGCGCGAAGACGTGGCCATGATCGACTGCCAGCAGAACACGGCGCATCTCGCATCGCTGGGCGCCCGCGAGATCGAGCGTGAGGTTTTTCTGACACATGTGGCGCGGGCACGCACACAGCCAGTGATGGATTGGCGTTTTGCACCAGAATGCTGGAACGAGCTATTGCCGAGCGACCGAGACCCATGACCCAGCTCAACGACCTGCCGCTGCAGGCGCTGCAGTTCTACACCACGGCGCCCTACGAATGCAGCTATCTGCCCGGGCACGTGGCACGCTCGGAAGTGGCAACACCCAGCCACCTGATCCACAGCGGCGTGTACTCCGAGCTCATCGCGCAGGGCTTTCGGCGCAGCGGCATGTTCACCTACCGCCCGCATTGCGAAGGCTGCAACGCCTGCACGCCGATCCGCATCCTGGCGCAGGAATTCCGCCCCGACCGCAGTCAGCGCCGCGCGGTCAAGCGCCATCGGCAGCTGGTGGCGCGCTCGCTGCGGCTGTGCTTCGTGCCAGAGCACTACCAGCTCTACCTGCGTTACCAGGCCGTGCGCCACGCAGGCGGCGGCATGGACCACGACAGCATTGACCAGTACACGCAGTTCCTGTTGCAAAGCCGGGTGAATTCGCGCCTGATCGAGTTCCGAGAGCCGCGCGCGGACGGCGAGCCCGGCGAGCTCAAGATGGTCTCGGTGCTCGACATCCTGGACAATGGCCTCTCGGCCGTCTACACCTTCTACGAGCCCGACGACGGCGCGAGCTACGGCACCTACAACATCGTCTGGCAGATCGAGCAGGCCCGCGCCATGAGCCTGCAGTACGTGTACCTCGGCTACTGGATCGCGCTCAGTTCCAAGATGAGCTACAAGACGCGCTTCAAGCCCTACGAGCTGCTTCTGGACGGCGCGTGGAAGCGCTTTGGCGATTGAAATTCAGCGTCGTCCCCAAGCCAAAACGACCTCCAGCGCCCGCCCACCAAGCGCGAGCAGCTATTCATATCACATCAGGGCGCCAGGTCGAACACCAGCACCTCCGCATTCTTGCCGTCGCCAAGCGTGATCTCGGTCTCCTGCTGCAACAGCAGCGCATCACCGCCTGCGAGTGTCGTGCCGTTGACCGTGAGTTGTCCGCGCACCAGATGCACATAGGCCTTGCGCTGCGCAGCGATCGCCAGTCGGGCGGATTCACCGCCGTCGAACAGGCCCGCATAAAGCCGCGCGTCCGCATGCAGGCCCACGGTGCCTCCAGCGCCCATGGGCGCCGCGATCAGGTGCAATTTCCCACGCTTGGCCTCCTCGGACACGCTCGCCTGCTCATAGCCGGGCGTGAGGCCCTGCGTATCGGGCAGGATCCAGATCTGCAGAAAGTGCGTTTCCTGCCCCTCGGCGTGGTTGAACTCGCTGTGCATCACGCCGCTGCCCGCGCTCATGCGCTGCACGTCGCCGGGCGGGATGCCCTTGATGTTGCCCATGCTGTCCTTGTGCGCGAGATTGCCCGAGAGCACGTAGCTGATGATCTCCATGTCGCGATGCCCGTGCGTGCCGAAGCCGCTGCCCGGCGCGATGCGGTCCTCGTTGATCACGCGCAGATTGCCCCAGCCCATGTGCCTGGGGTCGTAGTAGTCGGCGAACGAAAAACTGTGAAAGGACTTGAGCCAGCCATGATCGGCATAGCCGCGGTCCTGTGCCTTGCGAACGGTGAGCATCGTACTTCTCCTGTGAATGCCTGATCTCTCCAATATAGGGAGCGCGGCCGGCTTTGCACAGGGGCCGCATTTGAATGCATCATTCAAATGAATTGAATGAATGCCCACGAACAATGCAAATCAGCAGCAACATCCTCACCCCCGACAATCTGCGCCTGCTGCAGGCCATCGTCACGCACGGCAGCTTTGCCGCGGCGGCGCGCGCGCTCGATCTTGCACCCAGCGGCCTGACCTGGCGCGTGCGCCAGATCGAGGAGGCCCTGGACGTGCTGCTGTTCGACCGCAGCAGTCGCCGGGCCGTGCCCACGCAGGCCGGGCGCGAGCTTCTGCGCGAGAGCGAACGGCTGCTGGCCGACATGGATGCCGTGGCCCAGCGCGTGCGGCGCGTGGCCACGGGCTGGGAACCGCAGCTGACGCTCTCGGTCGATGGCGCCATCGCACGCACCACGCTGCTGGAATTCGTGGAGGCGTTCTACGCGCTGGACATTCCCACGCGCCTGACGGTGCGCGAAGACACACTCACCGGCACGCTCGAACGCCTGACCCAGGGGCAGGCGGACCTGGCCATCGGCGTGGCCATCGAGGCGCCGCCTCTCGTGAACCTGCGCACCGCGCCGCTGGGCGATCTGCGGTTTGTCTTCGCTGTGGCGCCGCACCACCCGCTCGCCAGCGCCGCGGAGCCCCTTTCCGATGCACTCCTGGCGCGCCACCGCATGATCGCCGTGGCCGATTCCGCGCGCCAGCACCCGGCGACGATCGGGCTGCTGCCCGGGCAGGAGGTGCTGACGGTGGATGGCCTGGCCACCAAGATCCGTGCGCAGCTTCGGGGACTGGGCGCGGGCTACCTGCCCGAACCTATGGCGCGCCCCTACCTCGACGCCGGGCTGCTCGTGGCGCGCCAGGTCAGCCGCGTGGCGCGCACCACGCGCCTGTCCTATGCCTGGTGCGACTTTGGCAATGGCAAACGCGCGCGCGGACGAGCACTGCAATGGTGGCTCACGCAACTGCAAAGCCCCGTGACGCGCCGCGCCCTGCTGGAAAACCACTACGGCACATAGCCCCTGAACCCGAAAACGGCGGCTGACCGCGGAGGCTGCTCGGACAGCGTGATGAACACGAACGCGGCCATCGCCCTTGCAAGCCCGTCCTGACGGGTGCATCCCACCGCCGTTTTCAGCTTGAACGCGTGTAGAGTGCAGCCACCGCACCCTCGAAAGTTCACCATGCCCGTCAAGCCACCCGCCAAACGCCACCGAACCCCAGCGCACTACGCCGTCATCGGCGCGGGGATGGCCGGAGTGGCCTGCGCCCGCACCCTGCAGCAGGCAGGCCATGCGGTCACGGTGTTCGAGCAGATGGACGTGGCGGGGGGTCGCACCCGCACGGTGCACACGGCCGGCGGCAGCTTCGATGCCGGCGCGCAGTACTTCACCGTGCGCGACGCGCGCTTTGCCAAGGCGCTGGAAACGGTTTCCGGCCTGTGCCGTCCATGGAGCGCGAACACGGTGCGCGTGCTCGACAGCGCCGGGCGCGTCGTGAGCGCCGCCCCGCCTCCGGGCGAAGCGCACTGGGTGGCCCAGCCCACCATGGATGCCCTGGTGGGCGCCTTCAGCCGCCCACTGGCCGCACTGCGCACCGGGCAGCGTGTGACGGGCCTGGTGCAAGACGGCGCGCGCTGGCACGTACGGGTCAGCCCGGGCAGCGCAGGCGCGGCGCAGAAGGCGGGTGCCTTCGACGGTCTGGTCCTGGCTCTGCCCGCCCCCGAGGCGCTGGCGCTGATGCACGCGTGCGGGATTCAACCCGCCTGGACCGGCGCGCTCTCGCAGGTGAGCATCGCACCCTGCTGGACGTTGATGCTCACCTTTGCACAAGCCGTGCGCCCGGGCCTGACCACGCTCGGGCCGCAGTGGAACGCCGCGCGCAGCACGCACCACCGCGTGGCCTGGCTGGCACGCGAATCGTCCAAGCCCGGGCGCGCGCAGGTCGAGCGCTGGACGGTGCAGGCCAGCCCCGCGTGGTCCGAGGAACACCAGGGCGACAACCCGCAGCGCGTGCAGGACAAGCTGCTCAAGGCGTTCGCCGAAGTCACCGGCATCCGCGCCACGCCCAGCGACGCGCAGACGCTGCTCTGGCCCCATGCGCAGACGCGGGCGCCGCTGGGGCAGGCCTACGTCTGGGACGCGTCTCTGCGTCTGGGCGCCTGCGGCGACTGGTGCCTGGGCCATCGACTGGAAGATGCCTTCATTTCGGGGCTGGAGTGCGCGCTGGGGATGCTCGAAGGGTGAATTACGGGCATCGCATGGCGCGCGGCCGAAAGTCTGGCGCGTGATCCGATGTACATCGGCCGTTTCGCGCCCTCTCCGACAGGCCCCCTGCACGCAGGCTCGCTCGTGGCTGCGCTCGCGAGCTGGCTGGATGCGCGTGCGGCCGATGGCCGATGGCTGGTGCGCATCGAGGATGTGGACACGCCGCGCTGCGCCCCCGACGCACCCGAACGCATCCTTGCCCAACTGGCCGATTGCCATCTGCGGCCCGACGCGCCGCCGCTGTACCAGTCCACGCGCGGCAACCGCTACCAACAGGCCTTGGGAGAACTGCTGGCGCAGGGCCTCGCCTACCCCTGCGGCTGCACGCGCCGCGACATCGACGAGGCGCTGGCGGCGCGCGGCATCACGCACGAGCGCCACCATGAACGCCCCTACCCCGGCACCTGCCGCCAGGGCCTGAGCGGCAAGCGTGCGCGAGCGTGGCGTTTTCACACCGAGAAGTTCATGTCAAATTGGCATCAAAGCCAATACCATAAAGCGCGGATAGCTCCTTTTTCAATAGTTGATTTCAGACTGAGCTGGCGCGACAGGCGTCTGGGCCCACAGAGCCAGGATGTCGCGCGGGACGTGGGCGACTTCGTGCTGCGCCGCGCCGATGGCCTGTGGGCCTATCAACTGGCTGTCGTGGTGGACGACGCGGACCAGGGCGTGAACCACATCGTTCGCGGAGAAGACCTGGCCGACAACACGCCGCGCCAGATGCTGCTGCAAGCGGCACTGCGCCTGCCCAGCCCGCGCTACCTGCACACGCCGCTGCTGCTGGCCGCCGACGGCGAAAAGCTCTCCAAGCAGCATGGCGCGCCTGCGCTCGACACCTCGGCGCCGCTGCGGGTGCTGGCGGCCGCGGCCCAGGTGCTGGGTCTGCCGCCCTACCCTGGCGCTGCTGGCGTATGCGAGGCGCTGGCGTGGTGGGTTCGCGCCTGGCAGGGCACCTACAATCGCGCGCCGTGACCGACGATACCCCCCTTCCCTCAGCGCCCGAACATCCCCCGCGGCGCATCCGCAGCTTCGTGCTGCGCGCGGGCCGCACCACGCACGGGCAGGCCAGGGCGCTCGAAGAATTGGGCCCGCGCTACCTGCTGGACTATGCTGAAGCCGTGCTGGACGCCGATGCCGCCTTTGGCCGCGCCGCGCCCCTGATCCTGGAAATCGGCTTCGGCATGGGTGAAGCCACGGCGCAGATTGCAACCAGTCGCCCTGAAGACAATTTTCTGTGCTGCGAGGTGCACGAACCCGGCGTCGGTGCCCTGCTAAAGCGCATCGGCGAGCAGGAAATCGCCAACATCCGCATCGTGCGCCACGACGCGGTGGAGGTGCTCACTCACATGATCGCGCCCGGGCAGTTGGATGGGGTACACATCTTTTTCCCCGACCCCTGGCACAAGAAACGCCACCACAAGCGCCGCCTGATCCAGTCGCCGCTCGTGGCGCTGCTAGCAAGCCGGCTCAGGCCCGGCGGCTACCTGCACTGCGCCACCGACTGGCAGCCCTATGCCGAGCAGATGCTGCAGGTGCTCTCGGGCGAGGCGCTGCTGGCCAACACGGCCGCACCATGGGCACCGCGCCCGGCCTATCGTCCCCTGACGAAGTTCGAGAACCGCGGTCTGCGGCTGGGCCACGGGGTGTGGGATCTGGTGTTCACGCGGCGCAGCATCATGGAATAGGCTCGGCCGGCTTGCCGGGAATCGGGCTGCACGCGTTCACCAATTCGAGTTACGATGCTATAAAAAAACATAGTATCTGCGCATGACCACGCACCTTGGAGACAAGGATTTGCCCAACCATACCGAGCGCGCCTATCTCGGAGCCTGTGCCGCGGCCACCGCGCTGAGTGCGGCGACCGCGCTGTGGCCCCACTGGCCGGCCGCCCTCGTCAATCAACGGGCGGTGTTGGGCGTGCATCTGCTGGCGGAAATCTTCTCCATCGCGATGATGGTGGGCATGGCCTCGCTGGCCTGGAACGACGTGCGCACCCACCACGTCAGGACGGCCAACATCGTCGTCTTCGGCTGGACGCTCATCGCCGCGCTGGACACATTCGCACTCTACAGCTACCAGGGCATGCCGGGCTACAGCGGCACCGAAGGCATGGCACTGCCGTATTTCTACCGGCTGGCCGCGCGCATCGTGGAGGTGGTCTACTTTCTGGCCATCGCGCTGCTGGTCGGCGTGCGCGGCGGCAGAAAGCCCTGGTTTCTCGCCGCGCTTCTCATCGCCGCGGCCCTCGCCTGGCTGGGCACCTCCGTGCCGGCGCTGCCCGCCCTGTTCTACCACCCCGCGCACGGAGCCACAATGACGGGCTCGGGCGTCGAGGTCGCGGTCACGGCACTGTACCTCCCGAGCGCGCTGCTGTTCTTCAGGCACTGGCGGCGGCGCCCCCTGTTGCTGTCGCTGCAGATCGCCGTGGCCTGCGTCATGCTGGCCCTGAGCGCCGTACTCCTGATGGCTCACTATGGCCAGCTCGATGGCGCCAACACCGTGGCCCACGTCGTCAGGGCGCTCGCCTACGGCTTCCTCTACAAAGCCTGGCACACCATAGGCGTCGCCCATCCGCACCAATGGCTGGAGGAGTCGCAGCGCACCATCGCCCAGCAGAACCGGGAGATGATGGAAACGCTGACCGAAATGCCGGTCGAAGTCGTCCTGCTGGACAGGGAACTGCGCTACCGCTACGCCAACCCGGCGCACGCCGAGCGCACCGGAATGAGCATGGAGCGGCTCATGCAGACCACCTGGCCCGCGCTGGTGCCCGCCGAGCAGCAGGCGATGGCGCACGCCCAGCTGCAAAGCGCATTGCACGGCCAGCATGTGCAGTTCGACCTGCGCCAGGAAGCGGGTGGCATCGTCCTGCTGAGCCTGAACGTACGGGCCGCGCCGCGCCTGGGAGCCGATGGCGCGATCGACGGTGTTCTGCTCACGCTGGTGGACAACACCGAGCAGGAAAACACGCGCCTGATGACAGCGCTGTCGCTGCAAGAAGCGGCCGATCTCAAGGCGGCGCTGGACGCCCATGCGATCGTGATCGTCTCCGACGCGAGGGGCATCATCACG
>JAIOIA010000090.1:0-9033 GCA_019912745.1 Comamonas sp.
GGGCTGGGGGCAGGGGCGCCGCCAGCGCGCGCAATCAGATCGTCGATGGCCTTCGCATCCTCGCCGCCCTGCGGCAGCAGGGTCTTGAGATGTTGCCAGTGCTTGAGGGCTGCCGCCTGGTCTCCCCGCTGGAAAGCCGCGAGACCCGCAAACGCCAGAGCGTTGAAATTGTCGGGATCGAGCTTCAGCGCGTGCTCGACCATGGCGGTGGGCTCGCCGGAGAGATCGCGGTTGTGTGCAATGGCCAGCGTGTTGGCGTACTCCACCCAGAGGTTGGGGTTGTCGGTCACGAGGCCGGTCACCTTGGCGTAGGCCGCGATGGCATCATCCATGTGCCCGAGTTGAAAGCTTGCCCGGGCAAGCAACACCCAGCCTTCGGCATCCTTAGCGTCCTTCGCGACGCGTGCCTTCAGTGCCGCAATGGTGGCCTCGTCCGGCGCTTGTGGTGCATCGCCCCCCGCTTGCGCGAGCGCGGCGCCGCCACCGCTGAGTGCCGCGGGCTGGCCCACCGTCAGATACAGCGTTGCAACCAGCAGCGGCAGTGCGATCGCCGTGGCCAGTGCCACGGCCCAGTTGGCGCGTTGGCTCGATTGCGCCTGTGCCTGCGCGGCCTGCTCCGAGCGCAGTGCTTGCCGTTCCAGCTCCGTGCGGGCGCGATCGTATTCGGCCTGGCTCACGTCTCCGGCCGCGAGTTCGGCATCGAGCTCGTGCATGCCGTCGGCCAGGACGGTGAGGTCCTCGCCCAGACGGGTGGTTCTCCGGGTGCGGCGCCGCACCAGAGGAACGATCACGATCGCCAGCGCAGCCAGAACCATGCCCGCTGCGAGTGCCATGAATGGCATCATCACCTCTTCTCCTTGGCTATGCCGAGGAGCTCCCGGGCACGTTCTTCATCCTGTGTGGACATGGGGGAGGCGGGCTCGGGCGGCGGTTTGCGGATGGTGCGCCACAGCACCGCGAAGCCGATGAGCAGCAGGACGAAAGGTCCGCCCCAAAGCAGCATCGTCCGGCTGCTCAGGCGCGGCTTGTACAACACGAATTCGCCGTAGCGATCGACCATGAACTTGCGGATCTCGGCGGGTGTTTCGCCCTGCTGCAGCTTTTCGCGGATCTGCTCGCGCAAATCAACGGCCAGGTCCGCCTGCGACGCGGCAATGGTCTCGTTCTGGCAGACGAGGCAGCGAAGTTCGTGCGCGATGCTCATCATCTGTGCTTCTAGAGCCGGGTCTTTTGCCAGCGTCGGAGCCTCTTTCGCCGCGAGATGGCCCATGTTGAGCGCGGCGCAGCACAGCACGATCCAGAAAAGAAATTTACGCACCCAGTTTCCTCATGAGCGGCAGGATGGTGTCTTGCAACACCTCGGGCGTGATCGGGCCGATCTGCTTGTGGCGAATCACGCCCTGCTTGTCAATGATGAAAGTCTCCGGCACCCCGTAGACTCCCAGATCGATGCCGACGAGGCCCTGAGTGTCCGAGAGCGACGCCCGGTAAGGGTTGCCTCCGCGCGCCAGCCACTTCAGTGCATCGTCGCGCTTGTCCTTGTAATTGAGGCCATAGATCAGGAGGGAAGGGTCGGTCCTGGACAATTCGACAAGCACCGGGTGCTCGATTCGGCACGCCACGCACCAGGAAGCCCAGACGTTGAGCATCCACACCTTGCCCAGCATGTCCTGGGCCGAAAGCGTCTTCTGCGGCTCGCTCAGTTGCGGCAGTGTGAAGGTTGGCAACGGCTTGTTGATCAGCGGCGACGGCAGCTCCCTCGGATTGAGTGTCAAGCCTACCCCGAGAAACACCACCAGGGTGATGAAAACCGCGAGCGGAACGATTCCCTTCCTCATGAGGCAAGCACCTTTGCTGCAACTGGCACGGCCGGGCCGGTTGGATGGAGGGTCGGGGTCTTGGCGGTTTGAACCTGGCGACGTTTGATGCGGTAACGGCGATCCATCACGGCCAATGCCCCGCCGAAAGCCATGATCAGGCAGCCAAACCAGATCCAGTCCACAAAGGGCTTGAAGTACACGCGCACGATCCAGCGCTTGTCGGTGAGTCGATCTCCCAGGGCCGCATACAGGTCGCGTGTGAGGCCAGGATTGATGGACGCCTCCGTCATCGGTGTCGGATTGGAGCCCGCGGTGTAGATGCGGCGTTCGGGTGTGAGCGTGGTCACCAGCTGGTCGCCCTTGGTGACGGTCAGCACGCCGACATCCGCCGTGTAGTTGGGGCCCTGCTTCTGGCGGGTGCCATCGAACCGGAATGTGTAGTCGGCGAGCGTGACCGTCTCCCCGGGCTCCATTGTGACGTCTTTTTCTATTTGATAGCCATTGACGATCGTGACGCCCACGATGAACACGGCGACCCCCAGGTGCGCGAGCAGCATGCCGTAGTAGCTTCCGGGCTGCATGCGGATGCGCCGGGCCCAGCTTGGAGACGGGTGATTCTTCAACCGCTCATACAGGTTGTGGAAGGTCGTGGTGGCGATCCAGAAGGCAAGAAACAGACCGAAGCCCACGAGCGGCTTCCAGTTGCCCAGCAGCCATGGCGCGATCAGGGCAGCGATCAGGCTGACGCCCAGTGCCCAGCGCAGCTTGCGCGCCAGGCTCATGACCTTGTCTTCGCGCCAGCGTGTCACCGGTCCCACGCCCATGAGAAACAGCGCGGGAGCCATCAGCGGGACGAAGACGGCTTCGAAGTATGGCGGGCCAACCGACAGTTTGCCAAGACCCAGGGCGTCGATGAGCAGGGGGTACAGCGTGCCCAGCAGCACCGCCGCGAAAGCCACGAGCAGTACGACGTTGTTGACCAGCAGCATCGATTCACGCGATATGGTGCCAAAGCCCGCGCCCAGACCCACGCGCGGCGCGCGCCAGGCAAACAGCAGCAGCGACCCTCCCACCACCACGACGAGGAAACCGAGGATGTAGATGCCGCGCGATGGGTCGGTGGCGAAGGCGTGCACCGAGGTGAGCACGCCCGAGCGCACCAGGAAGGTGCCCAGCAGCGAGAGCGAGAAGGCAATGATCGCGAGCAGGGCGGTCCACAGCTTGAAGGTGTTGCGTTTTTCGGTGACCGCCAGCGAGTGCAGCAGGGCGGTGCTCACCAGCCATGGCATCAGCGAGGCGTTTTCCACTGGGTCCCAGAACCACCATCCACCCCAGCCCAGCTCGTAATAGGCCCAGGCACTGCCGATGGCAATGCCCAGCGTGAGGAAACCCCAGGACACGGTGGCCCAGGGCCGGGACCAGCGCGCCCAGGCTGCGTCCAGTCGTCCGGCGAGCAGCGCGGCAATGGCGAACGCGAAGGCGACCACCGTGCCCACATAGCCCATGTACAGCAGCGGAGGGTGGGCGATCAGACCGGGGTCCTGCAACTGCGGGTTCAAGTCCTGTCCGTTGGCGGCCGCGGGCAGCAGGCGCTCGAAGGGATTGGAGGTGAAGAGGATGAACAGCAGCAGCCCGATGGTGATCAGTCCCATCACGCCCAGGATGCGCGCCGTCGTCTGATCGTCCAGATTGCGTGAAAAGAGGGAGACGGCCAGCGTCCAGCCCGCCAGGATCAGCACCCACAGGAGGATGGAACCCTCGTGTCCGCCCCAGACGGCGCAGATGCGATAGATCAGGGGCAGCGCGGTATTGGAGTGCTGCGCCACGTACAGCACGGAGAAATCGTTGTTCACGAACAGAAGCGTGAGGCAGGCGAAGGCGCTGGCGACGAATACGAATTGACCCCAGGCGGCGGGCCTGGCCAGGGCCATCCAGTCCGCGTTGTCTTTCGCGGCGCCCACGAGGGGCACCACGCTTTGCACGATCGCCAGGCACAGGGCGAGAATGAGTGCCAGCTGTCCGAGTTCGGCGATCATTGGCGGGCTCCGGCCATGGGTGCGGCGGGTTCCTTGTACGCGGTGGTTTTCAGCGTGTCAGCCACCTCCTTCGGGGTGTAGTTTTCGTCGTGCTTCGCCAGCACCTGGTCCGCGCGGAATACGCCATCATTGTCGAGCTTGCCCTGCGCCACCACGCCCTTGCCTTCCCGGAACATGTCGGGCAGCAGGCCGTTGTAGACCACGGGGATGGTTTGGGCTCCGTCGGTCACGACGAAATGCACGGCCAGACTGTCGCTGGAGCGCTTGACGCTGCCTTCTTCCACCAGTCCACCGAGGCGGAAACTGCGATTCACGGGCGCCTCGTGCGTCGTGACCTGCGACGGACTGAAGAAAAATACCAGGTTGTCCTGGAAGGCATTCAGCACCAGGGCACTGGCGACGCCGAGAGCGGCCAGCCCGCCAAGGATGATCAGACCGCGTTTCGTTCTGGTTTTCATGAATTACCCTAACCGCCGACGGCGTGTGCGTATCTGCCAAACCTCGATCACCATGACCAGGGCCGTGATGCCGAGCGAGCCCCATACGTAGCCGCCGTAACCACCCATGTGAATGAATTCGGACCAGCTGTGCCAGTAGATCATGACGACCCTCCGGAGACCAGTGATGTGGGATCGCTGGGTGGAGTCGTGCGCGGCGTCTGCAGTTCCCGCTCCACCCACGAGGTATGTCGTTCGCGCTCCAGAATGATCAGGCGTACCCTGGCCAGTACGACGGCGATGCAATAACACCAGACGGCGGCGGACATCACCAGCATCCCCACGAGCATGGGCGTGGCGATGCTGGGGGCACTGGAGAGACTGACCGATGCGCCCTGATGCAGCGTATTCCACCATTGCACCGAGAAGTAGATGATGGGGACGTTCACCACGCCGACCAGGGCCAGCACGGCCGTGGCACGATCGGCGCGGCGTTCGTCGTCGATGGCCGCGTGCAGCGACAGAAATCCCAGATACAGGAAAAGCAGGATCAATTCAGACGTCAGGCGTGCATCCCACACCCACCATGTGCCCCAAGTGGGTTTGCCCCAGAGCGCGCCCGTCCATAGCGCAACGAACGTCATCAGAGCCCCGGTGGGAGCGAGTGCCCGAGCCAGCATGGACGCGAGCCGCGTATTGAATACCAGCCCCACGCCCGACCAGAATGCCATGGCGACGTAGATGACCATGGACAACCAGGCTGTTGGTACGTGCAGGAAGATGATGCGGTAGGCATCGCCCTGTTGCGCGTCGGTCGGAGCGATGCCAAAACCGACGAACATGCCGACCGCCCCCAGCACCGCGGCGAGCACGGAAAACCAGATGATCGCCCTTCCGGCGAGAGGGTAGAAACGAGCGGGTGCAGCGTACTTGAACCAGTTGATCGCCGTGCGCTGTGCAGGTGTTGCCGTCATGTGACTGGCTTTGTATCGTGTTGGGGGTAACCCCGTATTGTCTGCGGTTGTATTGGGCAACCGAATATCCCCTACGGTTCGGTGCACTATTTCAGATTTCCCGGCCCATCGTGGCGTGGTCCGTGACCGATGCTGAAGAAGTTGTCGACCGTCAAAGAATGCAATACACTAGAGGGCTTTTCTGGCTGTTTCAGAAAGTTTGGCCCTGCGCGTTTGCCGCGGGTCGTGAATTTCACGTTTTAGGGACGTCTAACTGCATGCCGACCATTAGCCAACTCGTGCGCCAGGGCCGCACGGTCGAAGTTGTCAAATCCAAGAGCCCTGCCATGGAGAACTGCCCGCAGCGCCGCGGCGTGTGCACGCGCGTGTACACGACGACGCCGAAAAAGCCGAACTCCGCTCTGCGCAAGGTCGCCAAGGTGCGCTTGACCAACGGGTTCGAGGTCATCTCGTACATCGGTGGCGAGGGTCACAACCTGCAGGAGCACAGTGTGGTGCTCGTGCGCGGCGGCCGCGTGAAGGACTTGCCTGGTGTGCGTTACCACATCGTGCGTGGTTCGCTGGATCTGCAGGGCGTCAAGGATCGCAAGCAGGCCCGTTCCAAGTACGGCGCCAAGCGCCCGAAGGCCAAGTAATCAGTTGTGTTTCTGGTGCTGGTCGTCGCGTGGCGCGATGACGCAGCGTAGTGACCTTCTACGCACACGGTGTGCGCAGGTCGAGTAAGTGAGAGTTGTGCATGGCTCTCGCGGTGTCTGAAATGACGCCAACTGAAGCAAGAATAGAGGTAAAAAATGCCACGTCGTCGCGAAGTCCCCAAACGTGAAATCCTGCCGGACCCGAAGTTCGGCAATGTCGAGCTGTCCAAATTCATGAATGTGATCATGGAAGGTGGCAAGAAGGCGGTTGCCGAGCGCATCATCTATGGAGCGCTTGAACTGATCGAGAAGAAACAGCCTGAAAAGAACGCCCTCGAGGTGTTCACCACGGCGATCAACAACGTCAAGCCCATGGTCGAGGTGAAGTCTCGTCGCGTGGGTGGCGCCAACTACCAGGTGCCTGTGGAAGTGCGTCCGATCCGCCGTCTGGCCTTGTCCATGCGCTGGATCAAGGAGGCGGCGCGCAAGCGCGGCGAAAAATCCATGGCGCAGCGCCTGGCCAATGAATTGATGGAAGCCACCGAAGGCCGCGGTGGTGCCATGAAGCGTCGCGATGAGGTACATCGCATGGCGGAGGCAAACAAGGCCTTCAGCCACTTCCGTTTCTGAATTTCATCCCCATTTTCCTCGAAGGCCGGGAGCCCGACGTGCCGATGTTCGGCGGCCGGGCTTTTGGCCGTTAACGAAAGATCATCATGGCTCGCACTACTCCCCTCGAGCGTTACCGCAACATCGGCATTTCCGCGCACATCGACGCGGGCAAGACCACGACGTCCGAGCGCATTCTGTTCTACACCGGGCTGACTCACAAGATTGGCGAAGTGCATGACGGGGCCGCGACGACCGACTGGATGGAGCAGGAGCAAGAGCGTGGGATCACGATCACCTCCTCGGCCGTGACGTGCTTCTGGCGTGGCATGGACATGCAGCGCCAGCCGCACCGCATCAACATCATCGACACCCCCGGGCACGTGGACTTCACCATCGAGGTGGAGCGCTCCATGCGCGTGCTTGATGGCGCCGTGATGGTGTACTGCGCCGTGGGCGGCGTGCAGCCGCAGTCCGAAACCGTCTGGCGTCAGGCGAACAAGCACAAGGTGCCGCGCATTGCGTTCGTCAACAAGATGGACCGCACGGGCGCCAACTTCTTCAAGGTCTACGACCAGATGAAGGCACGTCTGAATGGTCACCCGGTGCCGGTGGTGATCCCCATCGGAGCCGAGGACAATTTCCAGGGCGTGGTCGATCTGATCAAGATGAAGGCGATCATCTGGGATGAGGCCTCGCAGGGCATGAAGTTCGAATACCGGGACATTCCTCCCGAACTCGTGGGCTTGGCCAACGAGTGGCGCGAAAAGATGATCGAATCGGCGGCGGAAGCCAGCGAAGAGCTGATGAACAAGTACCTTGAAGAGGGAACGCTCAGCGAGGAGGACATCATCGCGGGCCTGCGCCAGCGCACGATCGCCACCGAAATCCAGCCGATGCTGTGCGGCTCTGCGTTCAAGAACAAGGGCGTGCAGCGCATGCTGGACGCCGTGCTCGACTTCCTGCCGGCGCCGACGGACATTCCGGATGTGATCGGGACGGACCCTGACGACCATGAAACGCACCTGACACGCAAGGCCAGCGATGATGAGAAATTCTCGGCCTTGGCGTTCAAGTTGATGACGGACCCGTTTGTGGGCCAGCTCACCTTCGTGCGCGTTTACTCTGGCGTGCTCTCCAAGGGGGATACCGTCTACAACGCCGTCAAGGGCAAGAAGGAACGCATCGGCCGCATCGTGCAGATGCATGCCAACGAACGCCAGGAGATCGAAGAAATTCGCGCTGGCGACATCGCCGCCTGCGTCGGTCTGAAGGAAGTGACGACCGGCGACACGCTGTGTGATCTTGACGCGCACATCATGCTCGAACGCATGGTGTTCCCCGAGCCTGTGATCGCGCAGGCCGTCGAACCCAAGTCCAAGGTCGACCAGGAGAAGATGGGCATCGCTCTGTCACGCCTGGCGTCCGAAGATCCGAGTTTCCGCGTGCGCACCGATGAAGAATCGGGGCAGACCATCATCGCCGGCATGGGCGAGCTGCATCTGGACATCATCGTCGACCGGATGAAGCGTGAGTTCGGGGTCGAGGCGAATGTGGGCAAGCCGCAGGTGGCCTATCGCGAAACCGTGCGCAAGAAGGTCACTGATGTGGAAGGCAAGTTCGTGCGTCAGTCGGGCGGCAAGGGCCAGTACGGTCACGTCGTGTTCCGTCTGGAGCCGAACGAGCCGGGCAAGGGTTTTGAATTTCTGGACGAGATCAAGGGTGGCGTGGTGCCGCGCGAGTACATCCCCGCCGTGCAAAAGGGCGTGGAAGAAGCGTTGCAAAGCGGTGTGCTCGCGGGCTACCCGGTGGTCGACGTCAAGGTCGCGCTCACCTTCGGTTCCTATCACGATGTGGACTCGAGCGAACAGGCGTTCAAGATGGCGGCCATCTTCGGTTTCAAGGAAGCGGCTCGCAAGGCGGACCCGGTCATCCTCGAACCCATGATGGCGGTCGAGGTGGAAACGCCTGAAGATTACGCCGGCACCGTGATGGGCGACCTCTCCAGCCGCCGCGGCATGGTGCAGGGCATGGACGACATGGCGGGCGGCGGCAAGGCCATCAAGGCCGAAGTGCCGTTGTCTGAAATGTTCGGCTACGCCACGCAGCTGCGCTCGATGACGCAAGGCCGTGCCACCTACGTGATGGAGTTCAAGCACTATGCCGAAGCGCCCCGCAACGTGGCCGAGGCCATCATGGCTTCTCGTGCAAAGTAATTGAACGGAATCGGGCTCCAGCGCTTGTCCATCAGGCGCTGGCAGCTCATTTTTCGATAGTTTGTCGGTCTGCGATCCGGTGCCGTCCCGTTGTCCTGTGCGGGGCGAATGAGCAACCGGGTGCAGACCTTAAACCTCGCACAGGCGTTGCTCTTTCGGAGTTTGAAAATGGCAAAAGGAAAATTCGAGCGTACCAAGCCGCACGTGAACGTGGGCACCATTGGTCACGTGGACCACGGCAAGACGACGCTGACGGCGGCCATCGCCACGGTGCTGTCCAAGAAGTTCGGCGGTGAAGCCAAGGGC
>JAIOIA010000091.1:0-21356 GCA_019912745.1 Comamonas sp.
GGGTTGGAGGTGAGCATGGTCGTCTCGCTCATGCCGTAGCGCTCGAGGATGGTGTGGCCGGTGCGTTCCTGCCAGGCGCGGAAGGTCTCGATGAGCAGCGGCGCCGATCCCGAGATGAACAGCCGCATGTTGGCAGCGGCGGCGCGCGTCAGCGCGGCCTCGCCCAGCATGCGCACGTAGAGCGTGGGCACGCCCATGAAGACGCTGGCGCGCGGCATGGCGACAATTACCGCCCGCGCATCGAAGCGGTTGAACCAGATCATGGGACTGCCATTGATGAGCGCGCCGTGCACGCCCACGAACAGGCCGTGCGCGTGGTAGATCGGCAGCGCGTGGATCAGCACGTCGCCGCCTTGCTCAGGCGTTCTCCAGCCCCAGTAGTCCTTGAGCACCAGCGCGTTGGACAGCAGGTTGCCGTGCGTGAGCATCGCGCCCTTGCTGCGCCCCGTGGTGCCGCTGGTGTAAAGGATGCAGGCGAGATCGTCTTTGGTGCGCCTGACGGGCGTGTGCGCATCACTGCAGTGCGCGGCGCGCTCCAGCAGGCTGCCGTTGCGCTCCTGCCCCAGCGTGAAGACATGGCGCGTGCCCGCCTTGAAGGCGATCTTGGAAACCCAGCCGAAATGCTCGGGCGTGCAAACGACGACGGCGGGCGTCGCATCGCCGATGAAGTAGTCGATCTCGGCCTGCTGGTAGGCGGTGTTGAGCGGCAGGAAGATGAAACCGCAACGCAGCGTCGCCAGGTACAGCAGCAAGGCTTCTACGGATTTTTCCACCTGCACCGCGACGCGACTGCCCTCGGGCAAATCCAGCGACCCCAGGAGGTTGGCGATGCAGGCGCTCGCACGATCCAGGTCACGCCAGGAGTAGTTCAGCGGCCTGCCATCAGACGCGGCGGCGTAAACCGCCGTCTGGTCCAGATCCGCGGGGAAGGCCGCGCGCAAGGCACTGTACAGATTTTGCGAAGGGAACTGCATCCGGGTCACCTCAAGGCAATCAAAACCGTGGCCTGCGCTTGTCGAGAAAGGCGGCGATGCCCTCGCGGTGCTCGGCGCTGTCGGCGTAGGCGTACGGGTCAGAGCTATCAACATTCATAGCTGCTCGCGCTTGTCCAGAGGTCGTTTCAGCCACTTTTGACTCAAAAACGCCACGCAGCGTCTGCTTGGTCAGGCGCGCCGCCTGCGGCGCCAGCCGCGCGATGCGATCGGCCGTGGCCTGCGCCTCGTCCATCAGCACGTCGGCTGTTACCACACGGCTCAGGAACCCTCGCGCCAGCATCTGCGGCGCATCGAGCACGGCCGCCTCCAGAAGCATCTGCCGCGCCGTTGCGTCGCCCACGCGGCTGGCCACCAGCGCCGCTTCGCGCGGCGCCATGGGAAAGCCCAGGCGCGCGATCGGCGCGCCAAAGCGCGCGTGCGTTTCCGCGACGCGGATGTCGCAGCAGCTCGCGATCTCCACGCCCGCGCCCATGCAGGCGCCGCGGATCACCGCGACGATGGGCACGTCGCACGCGAGCATGGCCGAGAGGCCACCCCAGACCTCGTTTTCATGGAAGTCGCGCAGCCGCGCCGCGTCGAAACGAAACGCCGGGTATTCGGAAATATCGCCCCCGGCGCAGAAGGCCGCGCCATCGCCATTAACCAGCACGCAGCGCGCCGCCTCGTCGGCTTGAATGCGCTCGAACACGGCGCGCAGCTCGCGCCACATGGCGCGCGTCATCGCGTTCAGGCGCCCCTCATGGCGCAGGGTGACGCGCACGATGCCCGCGTCATCCACCCGTTGCAGCAGGATGCTACCGGGCATGCCCAGCCTCGGCGCGCCGCGTCCAGAACCACAAGGCCACGCCCGCCGCGATCATCGGCAGGCACAGCCACTGGCCCATGCTCATGCCCAGCGACAGGATGCCGAGGAAATCGTCGGGCTCGCGGAAGAATTCGGCAATGAAGCGCAGCACGCCATAACCCACGAGGAAGGCGGCCGTCACCTCGCCGCGCCGGCGCGGGCGGCGCGCGTACAGCCACAGCAGCGCGAAGAGCAGCAGGCCTTCGAGCAGGAACTGGTAGATCTGCGACGGATGGCGCGGCAGCATCGAGCCGCTTTGCGGAAACACCATGGCCCAGGGCAGATCGGGCGAGGCGAAGCGCCCCCACAGCTCGCCATTGATGAAGTTGCCGATGCGCCCCGCGGCCAGGCCCGTGGGCACGCACGGCGCAATGAAATCGATCACCTGCAGCCAGGGCCGATGGCGCGAATGCGCGTACCAGATCATCGCCACGGCCACGCCCAGCATGCCGCCATGAAAGCTCATGCCGCCATGCCAGACCTGAAACACCTCCAGCAGGTGTGTGGCGTAGTACTCGGGCTTGTAGAACAGGCAATAGCCGAGCCGCCCACCGAGGATCACGCCGAGCACGCCGAGAAACAGGATGTCCTCCACGTCCTTGCGCGACCACGCCTGATCGCCAGTGAGCGAGGCGTAGGGCTGGTGCTTCAGGCGCAGCGTGCCCAGCCCCATGAACAGCGCAAAACCAGCCAGATAGGTCAGGCCATACCAGTGAATCGCCAGTGGCCCGATCTGCAGCGCCACCGGATCGATATGGGGGTACATCAGCATGGCGGCGATTGTGCCGCAGCCGGAGGCGGGTTCAGGCCGTGAAACGCAGCCGCACCCGGCACCCGCGGCCCGGTGCGCTGTCGATGCAAAGCTCACCCGCGATCTGCCTCGCCTGCTCGCGCAGGCCCGTGAGGCCGTAGTGACCCGGATGCGACTGCCCGGGGTCAAACCCGCGCCCGTCGTCAGCCACCACCAGCTGCCAGCGCGCCGATGCATCGCCGTCTTCATCCGGCGGAGAAAGCACCTGCAGATCCAGCGTGACATGGCCAGCTCCCGCATGGTGTTCGGCATTGCGCAGCGCCTCGCGCGCGATGTCGAACACGCTGGCGGCGCGTTCGCTCACGAGCTGTGCCGCCGCGGAATCGATGTGCGCCGCAATCTGCACGCCGCTGCGTTCAGCCAGGCGTTGCAGCAGCGCCTGAAGTTCCGGACCGAGGCCACTGTCGTGCACGCTGGACTCGCGCATCCGGCCGATGGCGGCGCGCACCTCGATCAGGCCCTGTGCGGCCACGTGCTCGGTCTGCGCCAGCTCGGCGTCGAGTTGCTCGCGGCTCCACGCCGGCCCGAGCTTGCGCAGCACGCGTATCTGCGTGAGCAGCGCCATGAGCGAATGCGCCAGCGTGTCGTGCAGCCCGCGCGCCAGACGCAGGCGCTCGCGCGTCACGGCGGCATGGCGCGCATCCTCGGCCAGGCGCTCGATGCGCGCCGTGCGCGCCAGCACGCGCGCATCCAG
Source organism: Comamonas sp. (assembly GCA_019912745.1). Taxonomy (GTDB): domain Bacteria; phylum Pseudomonadota; class Gammaproteobacteria; order Burkholderiales; family Burkholderiaceae_C; genus Comamonas_C. The sequence goes on from JAIOIA010000091.1 coordinate 3,345, forward strand.
CTCCGCATTGAGCTCGGCCAGCCTTGCCTTCTCCTGCTGCGCGCCAGCCACGAGATCGGCCAGCGTGGCACCTATCGCATGCACCTCGTCGCGCCCGCTCGGCACATCGATCGCCGTGCGCTCGCCCCGGCGCACGGCGCGCGCCTGGCGCGCCAGCGCATCCAGGCGAGCCAGCAACCGATGCGCCACCAGCGCCGCCGCCAATGCGGCCAGCAGGCCCACCGCCAATACGCCGACGAGCACCGCGCGATGCGTCTGCCGCGCTGGAGCGAGTGCGCTCTCGGCACGCTCACGCACCCTGAGCTGCCAGGCGTCCGACACCGTGCCTGGCGCCACCACGGGAGAAAAGAACGCGCCAGCCTGCCCCACGAGATAACGCCCGCCCTCACTCCAGTCATACCCCGCCGGGCGCCCGCGCACCGCGTGCGAGCCGGCCAGCAGGGCGCCATTCGGCCCGAGCAGCATGAGTTCAAACGGCACACCCAAACCGATGGCGCGCAGATGCGCGTCCAGCTGCGCCTGCAACCATAGCCAGGGCAGACGCGCCACCAGCACCCCGGCGGGGGGTGCGCCGCCACTCGCCAGCGGCACGGCCAGCAACAGCGCGTCCTCCGCGCCATCGGCCACCCTGGCGTGGTGCAGCGCCACCACGGCGCGCGACGCGGCCTGCACCAGCCAGGCCTGTCCGGACAGGGCCTGCGCACCCGGCCAGGTATCGGTCATCTCCAACCATTGCCCCTGCGCTCCCAGCACGCCCAGCCAGCTCAGTTCGGGCTGACGCGCCTGCAAGGCCGCCAATCGCCCTGCCATGGCAGGCAACGCCTGACCCTCGCCCGGCGCCCACTGCCCGGCGGCCGCACCCATGGCCGCCAGGCGCATCTGCACCTGCGCCAGCAGCGCGTCGCCCGCCTGATTGGCCGTCTGCGTCAGACGCGCCCGGGCGCTCGCCTCCACCTCGCGCTCGGCCACGTTGGCCGCCCACTCCGCCGCGGCCAGCGCACCCGCGACCACCAGCACAAACATCGCCCATCCCAGCGCGGCGGCAAAATGGCGCAGAGGGTTCAGCCGCTGCCAGCACGGCTCACGGAACGGGGCGCCAGAGGCCGCCGAGGAGTGGTTTAAGCTGCGATCCATGCTGGGGTTCGACATCGCCATTCACCCATTGTGCTGCGGCACCCGAGGCCATCGGGCATGACGCCAGCGCTGCGCCTCCTGATCGCCGACGACCAGCCCCTCATCCGCCGGGGATTGGCGCTGATGCTGGGCGCGGAAGAAGGCATCGAGGTCGTGGGCCAGGCGGCCGACGGGCAACAAGCCCTGGCGCTGGCGCACGCACTGAACCCCGACGTGGTGGTGATGGACCTGCAGATGCCGCGCATGGGCGGCGTCGCCGCAACGCGGCAACTGGCGCAGGAGCTGCCGCGGGTGCGCGTGGTGGTGCTGACCACCTTCGACGACGACGAGCTCGTGTTCGAAGCCGTGCGCGCGGGTGCGCAGGCCTACCTGCTCAAGGACGCCGAAGAGGCCGAGGTGCTGGAAACCGTGCGCGCCGTGCACCGCGGCGAGTCGCGCCTGTCGCCCAGTGTCGCGCGCAAGGTGCTGGAGCAACTGCGCTCGCTGGCCACGCGCGATGCGGCCACGACCGTCATTACAGCGTCCGCGGCGCCGCAGCCGCACGAGGAGCCGCACGAAGAGCCGCTGACAGAAAAGGAAGAGCAGGTGTTGACGCTGATCGCGCAGGGCCTGTCGAACAGGGAGATCGCCGATCGCGTCTTTCTGGCCGAAGGCACGGTGAAGAACTACGTCAGCCGCATCATGGAAAAGTGCCATGCGCGCAGCCGCATCGAACTGGCGGTGAAGACCGCGCACCCGGCCGGATAAGCGCGGCGCTACTGCATGAACCAGCCGTGGCTCACCACCAGCGACTGGCCGGTGAGCGCATTGCTCGGCCAGGCGGCAAAGGTCAAGGCGGCCTGGGCTACGTCGTCCACCGTGGTGAATTCGCCATCCACCGTGTCCTTGAGCATGACGGTCTTGACCACATCGGCCTCGCTGATCCCGAGCTCCTTGGCCTGTTCGGGAATCTGCTTCTCGACCAGCGGCGTGCGCACGAAGCCGGGGCAGATCACGTTGCTGCGGATGTTGTGCGCCGCGCCTTCCTTGGCGATGACCTTGGCCAGGCCCTCCAGGCCGTGCTTGGCCGTGACGTAGGGCGCCTTGAGCTTGGATGCCTCCTTGGAGTGCACCGAGCCCATGAAGATGATGGCACCGCCGCGCCCCGAGGCGATCATCTGGCGCACCGCCGCGCGTGAGGTGAGAAAGCCGCCATCCAGGTGCACCGCGAGCAGCTTCTTCCAGCTGGCGAATGAATATTCCTCGATCGGCGCGACGATCTGGATGCCTGCGTTACTCACCAGGATGTCCACCGCGCCCAGGCTTTTCTGCGCCTGCGCAAAGCCCTCGTCGACGGCCTGCTCGCTGCTCACGTCCATCGCGACGGCCAGCGTCTTCACGCCCTTCTTCGCGATCGCGTCGGCCGTGGCCTGCGCATCCTGCAGCTTCAGGTCGGCGATGACGACGTTGGCGCCCGCGTCGGCATAGAGCTCGGCGATGCGTTTGCCCAGGCCGCTGGCGGCGCCGGTGACGAGCGCGTTCTTGCCCTTGAGACTGAGCGTGGTGCTGGCCTGAATGAGGGAATGGGTCATGGTCTTTCTCCTTCTGGATGACGTGATGATGGATCAAACGGGGCTGCGGCGCTTGCCTGCCGAACGCCTGCGGCTATGGTTGCTAAATTTTGGACGGCGCGCGGCGCGCCATGGATGCGTCCGGATGGTGGTCGAGCACCCTGAATTCACCAGGCTCAGGCGCACCCTGGCGTGCCAGAAGCTGCAGCGACGCAGTCATGTCGGCGCCGCCCGCCAGCCAGTGCTCATGCATCGACAAGCGGGAAAATTCGTAATCCTTGGTCTGCGTCTCCCAAGCCTTGCGCCGATGAATGACATGGACGAGCGTGACCGAGGGGTCCGACACGCCCCTGAGGAGCTCGCGCACTTCCCGGCTTTGCTGCTGCGCCTCGGGCAGCAGCCGCGCCAGCTGCTTCAGACGCCGGTGCCACGCGTGGCGCTCACGCGCCAGATCGCTCACCAGGCGCGTTCGGCTCGAATAGCGGATGTCCTTTTCGCGCTCAGCCGCATCGGCCAGTGTTTGCGGCAGGGAGCCGCGCGCGCTGAACAAGTCGATCTGGAAGATCGTGACCGGATGCTCGGGGTGGCCATGCACATGCTCCATCACGTACGCCAGCGGCGTGTTCGACACCAACCCGCCATCCCAGTACCAGCGCCCATCGACCTGCACCGCGCCAAAACCCGGCGGCAGCGCGCCGCTGGCCATGACGTGCTCGACCCCGATGCGCTCGTGGCGATTGTCGAAATAGGTGAAATTGCCGCTTTGCACGTCGACCGCGCCGACGGAAAAGCGCATGGGCCCGTCGTTCAGAAGATCGAAGTCGACCAGCTCCAGCAGGGTCTCGCGCAGCGGACGCGTGTCGTAGAGGCTCCCGGGCGGCGTCGGCCACCAGGCCAGCGCAGGGCGCGGCGCGAAAAAGCCGGGCACACCCACTGCAGCGCCCCACAGCGCCATGGCGTCGTCCCACCAGCCCCGCACCGGGGCGATCCACCGCGGGTCTGGCCGCACCGGCAGTGCCAGGCTCACGCGCTCCCAGAAGGCGCGCAGCTGCGCCACGCGCCGGGCAGGCCGGTTGCCGGCGATCAGCGCGGCATTGATCGCACCAATCGAAATCCCGGCCACCCAGTCCAGTGGCTGGCTCGCCAGCGCCTCACAAGCGCCCGCCTGGTAGGCGCCCAGTGCACCACCCCCCTGAAGCACGAGCACCGTCGCCGCGCCATCGCCCGCGCCGTGCATCGTGTGCAGCATGCCGCTCTCCCTCCGGTGCACTCAGCCGGCCCAGTGAAAATTCGCGTCCAGCCCCCCAGGCCCGACATGCACGTTGCGCGTGAGCGTGTCGCCCCTGTAGCTGGCGGTGATGTGGTATTCGCCCTGAGGTAGCTGCACATAGGTCATGGGGCCGGCGTCCTTCAGGCGCAGCACGGCCTGGCCATGGGCGTCGAACACCTTGAGTCCGACATCGGCGACGAACTCGTCGTTCGCCTTGTCCGAAAACGTCATGCGCAACGGCCAGTGGCTGGCGTCCCTGCGCATGCTCATCTGCTCGTCCTGACCGATGCCGCCATTGAGATAGACCGCGCCGGGCACGGCCGCGAACAGCGTGACATCCTCCTGCGCCTTCACGGGACTTTCCTTGTGCGCGGCCCCGGACGGCCCGGGCGCCGCCTGCGCGGGCGCACAAAGCACGCCACCCATGCCCAGCGCCGCAACCAGCGCCAGCACGCGAGATGAAAAGATTTGAAACTGGCTTGTACGCATGATGAATCGCATGTTCCACGGACCGCCTGGCGATGCCCGCAGGCGGTCTTCAAAGGGATGACAAGCACATGTCATCGGGCACGAAGGCAACGATAGGCACCGCCGGCGGTGCGCGCCAGTGCCGCTCGTCACGATCTGCAGTGACCACGGTCACGGCCCGCGCGCCGCCGCTGCGTTTCATCCTCGCGGCCATCGCCACTTTGAAACGCGGCCGACAGGCGCCACATCCAATGCAGCAGAACAGGTCGGTTGACCCGCTCGTTGAAAAGTCATCCACACGGGCTGTTCCGCGTGAACGCATGGAGGTTCATCATGAACAAATTCACCACCCTGACCGCAGCTGGCGCTTCGGCCTTGCTGCTTGCCCTTTCCACCGGCGCATTCGCGGCAACGGCCCGGCCCGACGCCGGTAACCAGCCGTTTGCGTCCATCGACATGTCGCAGTCTGGCGCGCTGCAGCGCTCAGCCGTCGAAGCCGCCGCGATCAGGAACGCTCCGGCCGCGGGCATCCACAACGCCAGCGCCCTGCATGCGTCCGACAGCCCCGCATTGAGTCGGGCGCAAGTGAAACAGCAGACGCTGGCCGCTACGCAGGCGCGGCACGGCTTCGCTGGCGCCTCCGGCTTGCAAAACGCAAACTTCTGAGCCCACACACGGGGTATTCGCACCCCGTTGAACACCTGCAGCCGCCCAGGCCGGGTTCACCGGCCCGGGCGTATTCCTGTATCAGGTACCTTCCTTGACAAACGCTACGGTGGCCTGCATCAGCGCCACCACCTTGCAGTCACTACCCTCCCCGGAGAACGCGCGCACCTCGCCGGTGCACACGCCCGTGGTCTTGCCGGCATGGATCACGCGGCCCGCGGCGAGAAAGCGCTGCCCGATCGCGGGACGCAGGAAGTTCACCTTGAACTCAACGGTCACCACGCCGTAGCCCGCGGGCGCACGAGTCAGCGCCGCATAGCCGCAGGCGCTGTCCACGATGCTGGTGACCGAGCCGGCATGCGCATAGCCGTGCTGCTGCGACAGCGCGCCGCCGAACGGCATGTCGATGTCCACCTCGCCGTCGGCCACCCTTGCCAGGCGCGCGCCCAGGGTCTTCATCAGTCCCTGCCGCTCGAAGCTCGCGCTCACGCGCGCATGCCGTTCGTCCATGTCCACTCCTCCAAAAGTCCTCCTCGGCCCACAGGTCTGCGATGCCCGCCCCCGTGGCAGGCCGCATGGGCCGCACTACACTTGACAGAGTCTTCCTCAACCCGTGGCCGACACGCCACCCCTGCTTCGCCATGACCGATCCCAAAGCCATCAACCACCGCTCCGCCCATATTACCGAAGGCAAGGCCCGCGCACCCAACCGCTCCATGTTCTACGGCATGGGCTACAAGGAGGGTGACTTCAAGAAACCCATGGTCGGCGTGGCCAACGGCCACAGCACCATCACGCCATGCAACAGCGGCCTGCAGCGCCTGGCGGACGCCGCCATCGAAGGCATCCAGCTGGCGGGCGGCAACGCGCAGGTGTTCGGCACGCCGACCATCAGCGACGGCATGGCCATGGGCACCGAAGGCATGAAGTATTCCCTCGTGAGCCGCGAGGTCATCAGCGACTGCGTCGAGACCTGCGTGCAAGGTCAGTGGATGGATGGCTGCGTCGTCATCGGCGGCTGCGACAAGAACATGCCCGGCGGGATGATGGGCATGCTGCGCGCCAACGTGCCCAGCATCTACGTGTACGGCGGCACCATCCTGCCCGGCTGCGTGAACGGCTGCGATCTGAACATCGTGAGCGTGTTCGAGGCCGTGGGCGAGAACGCCGCGGGCAAGATCAATGATGGCCAGCTCAAGGAGATCGAGCAGCACGCGATTCCCGGCACCGGCTCGTGCGGCGGCATGTACACCGCCAACACCATGAGCAGCGCCTTCGAGGCCATGGGCATGAGCCTGCCCTACTCGTCCACCATGGCCAACCCGCACTCCGAGAAGGTGGATTCGGCGCGCGAATCGGCCAAGGTGCTGATCGAAGCCATCAAGAAAGACCTCAAGCCCCGAGACATCGTCACGCGCAAGTCCATCGAGAACGCCGTGGCCGTCATCATGGCCGTAGGCGGTTCGACCAACGCGGTGCTGCACTTCCTGGCGATCGCGCACGCCGCGGACGTCGAGTGGACGATCGACGACTTCGAGCGCATGCGCAAAAAGGTGCCGGTGTTCTGCGATCTCAAGCCCAGCGGCAAATATCTCGCGGTCGATCTGCACAAGGCCGGCGGCATCCCGCAGGTGATGAAAATGCTGCTGAATGCGGGCCTGCTGCACGGCGAATGCATGACCATCACCGGCAAGACGATCGCCGAAACGCTCAAGGACATCCCCGATGAGCCGCGCGCGGACCAGGACGTGATCCATCCGATCGACAAGCCGCTGTACGTGCAGGGGCACCTCGCCATCCTCAAGGGCAATCTCAGCCCCGAAGGATGTGTGGCCAAGATCACGGGTCTGAAGAACCCGGTGATCACCGGCCCGGCGCGCGTGTTCGACGATGAGCAATCGGCGCTCGCGGCCATCCTGGATCACAGGATCCAGGCCGGCGACGTGATGGTGCTGCGCTACCTCGGCCCCAAGGGCGGCCCGGGCATGCCCGAGATGCTCGCGCCCACGGGCGCGCTGATCGGCGAGGGCCTGGGCGAGAGCGTGGGCCTGATCACCGACGGGCGTTTTTCGGGTGGCACCTGGGGCATGGTGGTCGGCCACGTCGCACCCGAGGCGGCCGTGGGCGGCACGATCGCGCTGGTGCACGAAGGGGATTCGATCACCATCGACGCGCGCCAGCTGCTGCTGCAGCTGAACGTGAGCGACGAGGAAATCGCGCGCCGCCGCGCTGCCTGGAAGGCCCCCGCGCCACGCTACACTCGGGGCGTGCTCGCCAAGTTCGCGCGCAACGCGTCCACGGCGAGCCGCGGCGCCGTGCTCGACGCCTTCGACTGAGTCCAACCGCCGGGCATCAGCGCCGCCGGCGCGGCGCCATGCCCAGCGATTCCTTTTGCCGCTCCACGCGTTCGCGCTTGCGCTCGTCCATTTTTTCCATCGCCTTGCGCTTGGTGTAGCCGGTCGAGTCCGCCCAGACCCACCAGGCAGCCGTCACGGCAAAGGGTGCGAGCACCCACCACCACGACCAAGTGGCCACGGGACCGATCTCGAGGTACTTCAACGCCACCAGAATCACGCCCAGAATCAATGTATACACAAGCCACCTCAGGTCAAGGATCAGGGGAATTTACCGATCAGGTCAACTGAGGTTACTAGAATAGCGTTGTCTCAACCGTATTTCCACCAACCTTTTGAAGGAAGACTCCATGAAAGCTGCCCTGATTGCGCTGACTCTCGCGTTCGCCGCGTCCGCACCAGCATTCGCCCAAGACGCCTCCGCGCTGGCCAAGTCCAAGAACTGCCTGTCGTGCCACAACGTGGACAAGAAGGTGGTTGGCCCGTCGTACAAGGATGTCGCCAAGAAGTTCGCCGGCCAGAAGGACGCCGAAGCCCAGCTGATCAAGGCCGTCATGGAAGGCAGCAAGGGCGTCTGGGGCCCGATCCCCATGCCCGCCAACAAGAACGTGAACCAGGCCGAAGCCAAGCAGCTGGTGGACTGGATCCTCTCGCTCAAGTAATCCAGCCCCTGCGCTGGTCGGCGAGAGGCCGCGGGGCTCAGGCTCCGCGGCCTCTTGCATTTTGAGCCACCTCAACACATTGCCACGCATTCCGTGGCAGGATCAGAAGTCTCGGATCCTGCTCAGGGTTATTCCCTTCTCCCACCCACGGTGAAGAGGGCGATACTCGAACGAATACCCACGGAAGAAGGAGCGTCTGGCAATGAGGCCGCCCTATGACTCACTTGAGGCTCGGCTTGCGAAATCCCCCATCCCCATCTCCATCGTGCTGCCTGGCGGCGATCTCATTGGCCCGGCCAACGCCGCAATCAGGCTGACGCTGCATGACCAGACCGCAGCCGCCGCCCTGGCCACCGGAGCCATCGGCACCGTGGGCGCGGAAATCGTCGAAGGGCGCGTGCAGCTTGATGGCCGTGTCCGGGACCTGATGGCTGCGGCTCAGGCGCTGCTGCAGACCGATCCGGCGCAGGACGAGCACACGGCCTGGTGGCGTCAGGCGCTTTCATGGTACGTCTCCAAGGCGCGCCATACCACCACCAAAGATTCCCAGAACATCCAGTTCCACTACGACGTATCGGACGACTTCTACGCGCTCTGGCTCGACCCCTACCGCGTGTACTCATGCGCCTACTACCGCGAACCCGGATTCACCCTGGCGCAGGCGCAAGAGGCCAAACTCGATCACATCTGCCGCAAGCTGCGCCTGAAGCCCGGCGAGCGGCTGCTCGACATCGGCTCGGGCTGGGGCGGCATGCTGCTGTGGGCGGCGGAGCATTACGGCATAGACGGTACCGGCATCACGCTCTCGAAAAACCAGTACGCCTACGTGCAGAAATGCATAGAAGAGCGCGGCCTCACGGGCCGCGTGCGCGTGCTGCTGCAGGACTACCGCGAACTGCAGGTGGATGAGCCCTTCGACAAGATTTCATCCATCGGCATGTTCGAGCACGTGGGCCGCGCGCAGATGCCCACCTACTTCGCCACGCTGCGCCGCCTGCTCAAGCCCGGGGGCCTAGCGATGAACCACGGCATCACCGCGGGTGGCGTGGACAACGCCGAGCTGGGCGCGGGCATGGGCGAATTCATCGACCGCTACATCTTCCCCGGCGGCGAGCTGCTGCACGTGAGCGTGGCGCTACACGAAATCGGCAAGGCCGGCCTGGAAATGCTCGATACCGAAAACATCCGGCCGCACTACGCACGCACCCTCTGGGCCTGGTCCGACGCGCTGGAAGCCCAGCTGTCCAGGGCGCGCGACATCCTCACCGCGCAGCACGGCGCCGAAAGGGGTGAAAAGGTGTTGCGCGCCTACCGCCTGTACCTCGCCGGCTGCGCGCTGGGATTCGAGCAGGGTTGGGTGGCGCTGCACCAGATCCTCATGACCCGCCCGAACGGACAACGCGACAGCACAGTCCTGCCCGGCGCCCAGTGCGAATATCCGTTCAACCGTGAATACATCTACGCGCCGCCCCAGGCTGGCTCCACGCCCGTGAGAAACCCATGACCGAACGCTACCCCGCCCCCGGCCTGAACAATCTGCCCGAAGACATCAAGACGCGCATCCTCGAAGTCCAGGAAAAGGCCGGCTTCATCCCCAACGTCTTCCTCGCGTTCGCGCGCCGACCGACCGAATGGCGTGCGTTCTTCGCCTACCATGACGCGCTGATGCTCAAGGAGGAAGGCAGCCTCACCAAGGGTGAGCGCGAGATGATCGTGGTGGCCACGAGCAGCGCCAACCAGTGCCTGTACTGCGTGGTGGCGCACGGCGCCATCCTGCGCATCCACGAGAAAAAACCGCTCGTGGCCGACCAGGTGGCGGTGAACTACCGCAAGGCCGACATCACGCCGCGCCAGCGCGCGATGCTGGACTTCGCCCTCAAGGTCTGCCTGCGCTCCAATGAAATCGAGGATGCGGATTTTCAGGCGCTGCATTCCCACGGATTCGACGACGAAGACATCTGGGACATCGCCGCGATCACCGCGTTCTTCGGCCTGTCCAACCGCATGGCGAGCTTTGCGAACATGATGCCCAACCCGGAGTTCTACCTGATGGGCAGACTGCCTCGCGAGAAGAAGGCGTGAGGGCGCGCAACAAAAACTGAAGGCCGGCGGCCGGCATGCCGCGCGAGACGGCTCAATCGTCGGGGAACTCCCATTTCTGCGCGCTCGCTCCGGCCAGTTCCTGCACGCGCTCTTCGTCCTGGCCAAACTCGGCCGCTGGGCCGCTGTACGTGATGACTCCCCGATCCAGGACGTAGGCACGGTCAGCGATCTGCGTTGCCGCACGCACGTTTTGCTCGATGAGCAGCACCGAGGTGCCGGCATCGCGCGCCGCCTTGATCACGTTGAAGACGTTCTGCACGATGATCGGCGCAAGCCCCTGAGACGGCTCGTCGAGCAGCAGGAGCCTCGGATTGAGCAGCAGCACGCGCGCGATCGAGAGCATCTCCTGCTCTCCCCCCGAGAGCTGGCGCCCCTGATGAAACTTGCGCTCGGCAAGGCGCGGGAAAAGTTCATAGATGCGGGCCATGTTCCAGTGTCCGGGCCGATCCACGGGAACCTTCAGGTTCTCCTCGACCGTGAGGTGCGAGAACACGCGTCTGCCTTCGGGCACCAGGCCGACGCCCAGACGCGCAACACGAAACGGCGGCAGACGCGTCGCATCGGTTCCGAAGATCCTGACATGACCCGAGTGCGCCGGGGTCAGACCCATGATGCTGCGCAGCGTGGTGGATTTGCCGGCGCCGTTGCGCCCCAGCAGGGTCACGAGTTCGCCTTCGGCAACCTCCAGATCGACGCCATGCAACACGTGGCTCTTGCCATAAAACGTATTGAGCTGGTGAACTTCAAGTGCCTTCACGCTTTTCCCCCAGATAGGCCACCTGCACCTTTTCGCTCGCGGCGATTTCATCCGGCGTGCCCCGGTCGAGCACCTCGCCCTCGGACAGCACGGTGATGCGATCGGCAAGATTGAAGATCACGCGCATGTCGTGTTCCACCAGAACGATGGTGAGCTTGTGCCGTCGGTGCAGGCGGCGGATCAGCACCGCCGTATCGAACGTCTCCTTGGTGCCCATGCCGGCAGCCGGCTCGTCGAGCAACAGCAGCTTGGGCCGCGTGGCCAGCGCCATCATGATTTCCGTCGTGCGCTGGTCGCCATGCGCCAACTCGCCCACATGGCGCTCGGCATGCGCCCCTAGCGCTCCCAGTTCCAGCAACTCATCCACGCGCGCCTCGGTGGCCGATCTCCGCAAACGCGTGACAAAGAACTTCAGGCGCTGCCCCTCGGCAACCTCGACGGCAATGCGCAGGTTCTGACGCACGGTGAGTTCGGGGAACACTTCGGTGATCTGGAAGGTGCGCGCCATGCCCATCGCCACACGCTGGTTCGCCGCGACCGCGGTGACATCGACGCCATCGAACACGATGCTGCCGGCGGTCGGGCGGTAAAAACCGCTGATCATATTGAAGAAGGTGGTCTTGCCGGCACCGTTGGGGCCGATGATCGCGTGCAATTCACCCGGCTCGACGCTCAGCGAGACATCCCTGACAGCCGCAAGCTCGCCGAAACGCTGCGTGACCTGGCGCACCTCGAGCAAACTCATGACGCTTTCCTCTGCAGCAGCCCGGCGATTCCGCGTGGGAGGAACAGCACCACGAGCACGAAGATCAGTCCGATGTAGAACATCCAGTTGTCGGTGATGCTGGACAGCGAGTCCTGCGCGATCACGAAAATTGCCGCGCCGATCAACGGCCCCCAGAACGAGCGCATGCCGCCGATCACCGCCATCAGCACGAAGTCGCCCGACTGGGTCCAGTGCAGGTCGTGTGGATTGACGAAATTGTTGAGCAGGCCGTAGAGCGCGCCTGCAACCGACACGAACAGGCAGGAAACCGTGTAGGCGATCCACAGGTGGCGGTTCACTGGAATGCCGAGGAACCGGGCTCGGCGCTCGTTTTCCCGCATCGCCAGCATCGTGTGGCCGAAGGGCGAGCGCAGGAACGCCGCCATGAGCGCGGCACAAAGGGCAAAGATGGCCAGCGCGAAATAGTAGTAAACGGTGCTTGACGTCAGATTCAGCTGCCCGAGCCCGAAGTCGATGGGCAGGCGTTGGAAGGTGAGGCCATTGTCGCCCCCTGTCACGGCATTCCAGCGGAACGCGATGAAGAAGAAGACCTGCCCGAAGGCAATGGTCGCCAGCGCGAAGTAGATGCCACGCAGGCGTGCGAGCAAGTAACCGATGACGGCGCCACCGACCGTGCCGACGACGATACCCGCCAATAGCCCGACGGGCGTGCTCGGTACCAGATGCTTCATGACCAGACCAGTCGCGTAGGCACTGATGCCGAAGTACGCGGCATGGCCGAAGGCCATCACCCCCGCATGACCCACCAGCAGATTGGTCGCCAGCGCGGCCAGCCCGATCACCAGCACGCGCGAGGCCAGATCGATGTAGCCCCCCGCGGCGACGACCCAGAGTGGCACCGTCAGCAGGAGCAGCCAGAGCAATGCGCTCAGAACGAAGTTTCGGGTATTCATCGTGCTCACAGCTTGGTCCCGCCCTCTTCACCAAACAGGCCATAGGGCCGGAACAGCAGCACCAGCGCCATCATCACGTAGATCGTGGCTTCGGACGCCGACGGAAAAAACACCGTCACGACACCGGCAGCGACACCGATCAGGAGCCCGCCGAACAGCGTCCCGACGAGGCTTCCGAGGCCGCCGACGATGACCGCGACGAAGCTCGGCATGATGAGCTGGTCACCGATCGTGGGCGTCAGGCCCAGCATGCCGGCCGCGAGCACGCCGGCGAGGCCGGCGAAGAAGATGCCCAGACCGAAATTGAGGTTGCGCAGGATGCGCACATCAACTCCAAGGGCCGACACCATTTCCAGGTCGAGCGTCCCCGCTCGAATGCGCATGCCCAGCCGCGTCTTCTTCAGAATGATGAACAGCGCGATCACGACGGCAGCCACCAGCACCACCATGAACACCCGGTAGCCGGTGAGGAAAAACAGCGTCGAACTGAGCGGTGACTGCAGTGCCTGCGGCACCTTCACGGGCAAACCCTGCGCGCCCCAGATCATCCTGACGGAATCCTGGATGACGAACGCCAGCCCGAAGGTGAGCAGCAGGCTGTAGAGCGGGTCGCGGCTGTAGAGCGGGCGAATCAATGCCCGCTCGACGACGATGCCCAGCAGCGCCGTCAGGAAGGGCGACACGATGAGCGCGCCCCAGAACCCCAGATACGGCTGCAGCGTGTATGCCAGGTAAGCCCCCACGGCCAGAAAGCCGCCGTGGGCGAAATTGATGACGTTCGTCAGGTTGATGATCAGCGACAGCCCGAGCGCCATCAGGGCATAGAAAGCACCGATCACCAACCCGTTGAAAATGTTCAGAAGTATGAGTTGCGTCACGCAGAGGCTCCGTCGGACCAAGGCAGCGCGGCTCGCAACGTGATCGCTGCCCGCCGCGACGATGCAGGGCGGGCCGCCATGGACCGCGCCACGCCATGCTCAGGTGCGCGGGGCGCTCAAGTCGGCCAAGTCATCTTGCAGCCGGTCTCTTCCACCGAAGGCGCGATGGTGTTGCTTTCAATCACCTCATCGATCTTGAACAGATCGTCCGGCGCGCTGCCCGAGGCCTGCGCGTGACCAGCCCAGAGCGTTCCGATCAGCAGATGCTGCTCGGCACGGAAGGTCGCGGGGTGCGGCTGCAGCGCGACCTCGGGCGGCAGCGTGAAGCCGTTGAGCGCGCGCGCCATCTTCGCCGGCACCAGGGATTTGGCCGTATTGGCCGCCAGTGCGCAAGCGTGGATGGCGGTGAAACCGAACCAGGTGCGCGCGGTCGGCACGCGGCCGGTCTTTTTCCTGATGGCCTGCGTGAATTCGTTCACGTGCGCCACGCCAGGCTGGTTCCAGTACCACTCGATGACCCAGTTGCCGATGCGGGCGTTTTCCGGCAGCGCCTCGAGTGTTTCGAGTTCGATGTTGGCCCCTGCGATGTGGAACTTCTTGTCCAGCCCGAATTGCACCGCCTGCTTGAGCACGTTGGTCTGATCCTCGCCATTTTGCAGGATGACGATCACATCCGGGCTGGCCGCCTGCGCCTTGATCAGGTAGGAAGAGTATTCCGTCGTGCCCAGGGGAATCAGGTCGGTGCCGACGTTGGTGGCGCCGTACTTCTTGAGATTGGCGTTGTAGGCTTCCAGCAACCCGTGACCGAAGGCGTAATCGGGCACGAGGAAGTAGAACTTCTTGCCAAAGCGCTTGATCAGCGACGGGGCAATGGCATTGACCAGCAGCGTGGTGGAGGGGTCGACCTGGAACACGTTCCAGTGACACTCCTTGCCGGTAATCGGGTCGGCATGTCCACCCGGATCCATCAGGAACACGCCCTTCTCGTAAGCCACGGCCGATATTGCCATGGTGAGGCCGGAATTCACGTTGCCGACCAGGAAATCCACCTTGTCACGATCAATGAGCTTGCGTGCCTTCTGCACCGCCACCCCCGCGTCGCCGCTGGTCGAATCCTCGACGATGAGCTTGGCGGGCCGCCCCAGGATGCCGCCTTTGGCATTGATCTGCTCGACCGCCAATTCCATGCCGTGCAGTTCATTGCGGCCCGTGATGGAATAGGTGCCGGTGAGCGGGTTGTCCACTCCAAGCTTCACCGGTTGATCGCCCTGCGCGCGCACGATCGCGGGAAACCCCATCGTCACCGCACCCATGGCAGCGGTGGTTTGCAAGACCTTGCGACGCGTCAACGCCGCGCAAATGGCTTGATCCAGACTCATGTATCTTCCTCGATCCGAAATCGGTTTCGTGAAGAGGTGTGCACGCTGATTGGACGTGTGCGCCCCATGCCGTGCCTACACGTCCGGCTCAGGTCGGGCGGGTGACGCGTCGCAGTATCTGCTCCGCCCCGCCAGCGTCAATACAGGATTACCCGAAACTCTTCAATCGCCCGAGCGGCACGAGGCGAACGCATCCAGGCCGTGTCGATAGCTGGGCGACTGCACATCCAGTGCGCCGAGTACGGAGGAATACAGGTTGTCGTGCGTGAGCGGCGCATCGAGCTCCTTGCGCAGGCACGCCTCGGAAAGCCCCAGACGCTGGCGCAGCGGCTTGCTGAACCAGGTGACCATGGGCACGTGCTTTTGCACGTCCGGCGCGATGGCATACGGCATCCCGTGCAGGAACAGGCCATATTCGCCGAGCGATTCGCCATGGTCGCTCACGTAGAGCAGGCCGGTATCGTCGTGCGCCGAGCGCGCCCGCAGCCAGTCCACGGTCCTGGCGAGGAAGGCGTCGGTGGCGATGATGGAGTTGTCGTAGGCATCGAGCAGCGCCTGCTGATCGCAATCGGAGAGCACCTCGGTGTGGCACTCGGGCCCGAACTTCTTCTGCTCGGGGCGCGAGCGCTTGTAATAGGCCGGTCCGTGGCTGCCCATCTGATGCAGCACCAGCAGCACACCGCGCGCGCGCTGCGCCTCGGGCAGCGCGGCAATGCGTGCATCCAGCCCCGCCAGCATCGCCTCATCACTGCACTCGCCGCCATCGCACAGCGCCTTGCGCTGCTCGGCACTCAAGTCATCGATCGCCTGCGCATGGTGCACGCGATCGCACACGCCCTTGCACCCGCTCTGGTTGTCCAGCCACAGCACCGCAAGACCCGCGGCCTGCGCCACATCCAGCAGATTTTCGTAATCCTCGCTGCGCGAAACGAAGGCTTCACGCCCCAGCGGCGAGAACATGCACGGAAGAGACGAGTAAGTGCTCGTGCCGCAGGAAAACACATGGCGCCAGCTTTGAACGTCCAGTCGTGCCAGTTCGGGATTGGTGTCGCGCGCATAGCCGTTGAGCGAAAAGTGGTCGGCCCGCGCCGTCTCGCCCACCACCAGCACGAACAGCAGCGGCCGCTTGTCATGGGCGTAACTCGGCCCCAGCGCTGCCCCCTCGGTCATCTTGACCAGCGCACGCGGACGGCTGAACCAGCGCTCGTACACGGCCACGCCGACGGAAAACAGCGGCGCGGCGGGGTTCATCAGGTAGCGTACTTCCACGTGGTTGCGCATGAGCGGCGCCAGGTTGCGTGAGCTCAGGGTGATCGTGGCGGCCGCCAGCGCGAGCGCCAACGCCAGCAGCCCGACGTTGGCAAGCAGCTGTTTCCACCACGGCACGGCCACGATGCGCACGCGCGACAGCCACCAGGTGGGCAGCAGCAGCACGCCGACGACGGCAGCGGCCATGCGCCACGAGACCAGGTCCCGCACCTCGCGCACGTCGGTCTGAAGCACATTGGCGAGCATCCCCGGATCCATCGCCACGTTGTAGGTAAGCATGTAGTACTGCGCGAACGCGGCCACCGCCACCATCAGCCACCACAGCCATCGCACGCCGCGCGCCCACGCCAGCGCGGCCAGCACAGCCACGGTGGCGGCCACCTGCAAACCCAGCATGGGGGCGATGAGCTCGATCGCGGCGCTCGAATTGGCGCCTATGCGCAGGAGCGACAACCACAAGGGCCAGTTCGCGGCCAGCAGCAGGTAGAGCGTGAGCAGCAATACCGCGCGCTGCGCCGACATCGGGCCCAGCCAGCCGCCGCGCCGCCGCGGACTCATGCCGCACCAATCCTGCCTCATGTCTCGTTTCCTGTACATTGCCGCGCGTCAAAAAATGCCCAGCGCCAGCCCGCTGGCCAGTACCTCGCCCAGCGCCCGGCAGCGTTCGAGGTCTGGCGCCGTGATCTGCTTGGGGGCGGCAATCGCCTCCGGGGTCTGCGCATGCGTGCAGACGATCAGCCGCTCGGCCACAGCCTTGAGGCGCCAGCCCAGGGCGATGCGCGCGATCTGTCGCGCTGCCCCCTCCCCGTCGCTGCCCGCGCAGATCAGGCTCGCGTACGGGCGTCCCTCGACGCGTCCGAGCACACCGTAATACGTCCGGTCGAAGAAGTCCTTCATGATGCCGCTCATGCTGGCCAGATTCTCGGGCGTGGCAAACACGTAGCCATCGGCAGCCAGTACATCGTCCACGAGCGCCTGGCGCGCCTGCAGCACGCGCACCCGCACATCCGCCTCGGCGCAGGCCCCCGCCTGCGCCGCCTGCACCATCTGCAAGGTGCCACCGGTGAGCGTGTGGTAGACGATGAGCAATTGCCGGGTCATGGCCGGATTGTCGGCGCAAATCGCCCCCCCGCGCCCATAGGACAAGCGCTTGCAGCTAGCATTCGATCAGCGGGCATGGGAACTTGCCGGCGACGCGAACACACAGGGACCGAAGCGCATTACGATGGCCCGCAGGAGACACCCATCATGACCACACCCACTCCCGCGCAGATTCAGGCGCGCCGCGCCACGTTCCGCCAACTGCATGCCTCGGCGGGCTGCTTCGCCATCCCCAATCCATGGGACCTCGGCTCGGCCCGATACCTCGCGCACCTCGGTTTCAAGGCGCTGGCCAGCACCAGCTCGGGCTGCGCCTGGGCCCACGGCACCTTCGACGGCGGCATGGCGCTTGAAGCCGTGCTGGCCCATCTGCGCGACATGGTGGCCGCCACCGACCTGCCGATCAACGCCGACTTCGAAAACGGTTTCGCGCGCAGCCCGGAAGAGGTGGCGCGCCACGTGCGCCAGGCGATCGACACCGGCATCGCGGGCGTGTCGATCGAAGATTCGACCGGCCACCCCGATGCGCCCCTGTTCGACATCACGCAAGGCGCCGAACGCATGCGTGCCGCACGCGAGGCGATCGATGCCAGCGGCCAGAACGTGATGCTGATCGGCCGCGCGGAAAATTTCTTTGTCGGCCGCCCGGACATCGACGACGCGATTGCGCGCCTGCGCGCCTACGCCGACGCTGGTGCCGACTGCCTGTACGCGCCCGCGATCCACACGCGCGAGCAGATC
>JAIOIA010000092.1:0-21839 GCA_019912745.1 Comamonas sp.
CAACCCGGACTGGTGGGGCAAGGCCGACGGCAACGTGACGGAGATCGTCTACACGCAGATCGGCAACGACGCCACCCGGCTGGCGGCGCTGGTCTCCGGCGAGATCGACTTCGTGCTCGACCCGGCGCCGCGCGACATCGCCAGGCTGCGCGCCACACCGGGCGTGAAGGTGATCGACGGCCCGGAGAACCGCATCGTCTTCATCGGCATGGACCAGGCGCGCGACAAGCTGCTGTATGGCAACGTGCCGGGCGACAAGAACCCGTTCAAGGACGTGCGCGTGCGCAAGGCCTTCTACCAGGCGATCGACATCGAGGGCATCAAGAAGACGGTGATGCGCGGCCAGTCGCGCCCGACCGCGCTGATGGTCGGCCCCGGCATCAACGGCTGGACCGCCGAGCAGGACAAGCGCTTGCCGTTCGATGTGGAGGCGGCCAAGAAGCTGATGGCCGAGGCCGGCTACCCGAACGGCTTCGAGGTCGCCATGAATTGCCCCAACGACCGTTACGTCAACGACGGGCAGATCTGCCAGGCGGTGGCGGCCAACCTGGCGAAGATCAACGTCAAGATCAACCTGCAGGCCGAGACCAAGGGCACCTATTTCCCCAAGATCCTGCGCCGCGACACCAGCTTCTACCTGCTGGGCTGGACGCCTTCGACGTACGACGCGCACAACGCGCTGAACGCCCTGATGCGCTGCCCTGACGACAAGACCGGCGCCGGCCAGTTCAACCTGGGCAGCTACTGCAATCCCAAGCTCGACGCGCTGATCGAGAAGATCGGCTCGGAGACCGACCAGGCCAAGCGCGACGCCATGATCAAGGAGGCGTTCCAGATCCACATCGACGATGTGGGCCACCTGCCTCTGCACCAGCAGACACTGGCCTGGGGTGCCAGCAAGAAGGTGGAGTTGACGCAGCTGGCCGACAACTACATGCCCTTCAAGTGGATCAGCATCAGGAAGTGACGGCGCGGGCGCCAGAGGCTGTTTTCAATGTCAAAGTGGTCTCTGGAGCGCTTGCGGCAGGCGCAATTAGCTATTAATAAATGATCAATGTCCTGACTCGGTGGCTCGACAGTGACGTCGGCTACAGCTTTCGCACGTCGCCCACGGCGATCGTCGCGGCGGCGATCGCCTTCGTCTGCATCTTCTGTTCGGTCTTCGCCGGCTGGGTGTCGCCGCACAACCCCTTTGACCTCGCGGCGCTTGAACTGAGCGACGCCCGGCTGCCCCCCGCCTGGCAGGAGGGCGGCAAGCTCACCTACCTGCTGGGCACCGACGATCAAGGGCGCGACATCCTCTCAGCGCTGATCTACGGCGCGCGCATTTCGCTCGTCGTGGGCATCGTCTCGGTCATCCTGTCGGTGCTCGCGGGTGTGGCGCTGGGCCTGGTGGCGGGTTTCAAGGGTGGCTGGATCGACACCTTCCTGATGCGCGTGTGCGACGTGATGCTGTCGTTTCCCGCCATTCTGGTGGCGCTGCTCATCGCCGGTGTGGGCCGCGCGATGTTCCCCGCAGCCCACGAATCGGTGGCGTTCGGCGTGCTGATCATCGCCATCTCGCTCACCGGCTGGGTGCAGTACGCGCGCACGGTGCGCGGCAGCACCATGGTCGAGCGTGGCAAGGAATACGTGCAGGCGGCGCGCGTGACGGGCGTGTCGCCGCTGCGCATCATGACGCGCCACGTGCTGCCCAACGTGACGGGGCCGGTACTGGTGCTCGCCACCATCCAGGTGGCCACCGCGATCATCACCGAGGCCACGCTGTCCTTCCTTGGCGTGGGCGTGCCGCCGACCTCGCCCTCGCTGGGCACGCTGATCCGTGTCGGCAACGACTACCTGTTCTCGGGCGAATGGTGGATCACCATCTTCCCCGGGATGATGCTGGTGCTGATCGCGCTGTCGGTGAACCTGCTCGGCGACTGGCTGCGCGATGCGCTCAACCCGCGCCTGCGATGACGCAAGGGCGGCGCGCGGGAGAAATCATGAAAGCGCTGGATGTCCCTGCTTGAAGTCCGCCACCTGATCGTGGAGTTTCCCCACCGGCGCGGCACGTTGCGCGCGCTCGACGACGTATCGTTTTCCATTGCACCGGGAGAAATCCTCGGCGTCGTGGGTGAATCGGGCGCGGGCAAGTCGCTCACCGGCGCCGCCATCATCGGCCTGCTGGAGCCGCCGGGACGCGTGGCGGGCGGGCAGATTCTGCTGGAGGGGCAGCGCATCGATCGGCTGTCGGGCGAGGCGATGCGCCAGGTGCGAGGGCGCAGAATCGGCGCGATCTTCCAGGACCCGCTCACTTCGCTCAATCCGCTGTATTCGATCGGCCGGCAGCTGATCGAGACGATACAGACGCATCTGAAGCTGGGCAACGCCCAGGCGCGCCAGCGCGCCATCGAGCTGCTGCAGGACACCGGCATACCCGCTGCCGAGCAGCGCCTGGAGCATTACCCGCACCAGTTCTCGGGCGGCATGCGCCAGCGCGTGGTGATTGCGCTGGCGCTGGCGGCCGAGCCCAGGCTCATCGTCGCCGACGAGCCGACCACGGCGCTCGATGTATCGATCCAGGCGCAGATCATCCAGTTGCTCCAGCGCGTGTGCCGTGAACGTGGCGCCGCCGTCATGCTCATCACGCACGACATGGGCGTGATCGCCGAAACCTGCGACCGCGTGGCCGTGATGTACGCCGGGCGCATCGCCGAGATCGGGCCGGTGCATGAAGTGATCCACCAGCCCGCGCACCCCTACACCGTCGGCCTGATGGCGGCGATCCCCGACATGGAGCAAGACCGCGAGCAGCTGGCGCAGATCGACGGCGCGATGCCCCGGCTCGACGCCATTCCCCGCGGCTGCGCCTTCAACCCGCGCTGCCCCCAGGCCTTCGAGCGCTGCCGCGTCGAGCGCCCCGAACTCATGCCCGCGGGCGTCACGCAGGCCGCGTGCTGGCTGCACGCCGGGCCACAGGAGGCTGCATGACGCAGGCTGTGCAAATCCCTGGCGCCACTGCCCCGGCGCAGCGAGACGATGACGCTGTGCTGGTGCGTGCCGAAGGCCTGGCCAAGACTTTCGACGTCTCGCCGCCGCTGCTCAACCGACTGCTCGAAAGGAGGCCGCGCGTGTGGCTCAGGGCGGTGGACGAGGCCAGCTTCAGCATCCGCAAGGGCGAGACGCTGGCGCTGGTGGGCGAATCGGGCTGCGGCAAGAGCACGGTGGCACGTCTGCTGGTGGGCCTGCATCAGCCGACGCATGGGCGCTTTCTCTTCAAGAATCAGGACGCCCATGCGGTCTACGCCGGCCGCGAGGCGCAGGCGATGCGCCGCGGCATCCAGATGATTTTTCAGGATCCGTACGCCAGCCTGAACCCGCGCTGGAAGGTCGCCGACATCGTCGCCGAGCCGCTGCGCGAGCATGGCATGGCGGCATCCCGCGCCGAGGCCGAGGAGCGCGTGGCCGCGCTGCTGCAGTCGGTGGGCCTGGCGGCGGTGGACATGGGCAAGTTCCCGCACCAGTTCTCGGGCGGGCAGCGCCAGCGCATCTCGATTGCGCGCGCGCTGGCCACCGAGCCCGAGTTTCTCGTCTGCGACGAGCCCACGAGCGCGTTAGACGTGTCGGTGCAGGCGCAGGTGCTCAACATCATGAAGAACCTGCAGCGGCAGCAGCAACTCACTTACCTCTTCATCAGCCACAACCTCGCGGTGGTGCGCCACGTGAGTGACCACGTCGGCGTGATGTACCTCGGGCGCATCGTCGAGCTGGCGCCCCGGCGCACGCTGTTCGCCACGCCGCGCCACCCCTACACGCGCATGCTGCTCGATGCCATTCCCCGGATGCACGACACCGGCCGTGCACGCACGCCGGTGCAGGGCGAGGTGCCCAATCCGCTCAATCCGCCTTCAGGCTGCGCGTTTCATCCACGCTGCCCGTTTGCTACGGAGCGCTGCCGTGTCGAGCGCCCCAGGCTGCAGCTCGTCGACGGCGTGCAGGTGGCTTGCCACGCGGTGGAGGAAGGGCGGATCTGATCTCGGCCGATCAGCCGCTCAGGCCGTCCACCGCCTGGAGCAGCGCCTGCCGCGCCTGGCTGACGATCTGCTCCTTCCAGGCGTCGGTGTCGGTGTAGAACGCCGCGAGCACGCGGGCCTTGATGCTCGCGGCAAGCGCCGCGGGCGCGTCGGGATGCAGCGCCAGCCAGTGGTCGCCGCGCAGTGCGTCGAGCACCTCGGTGATCGGCTCGGTGCCGTATTCGAGCGCGATGCCGGTGTATTCGGCCTGCGGCGCGGCGTCGTGGATGCTCTCCCACATCAGGCCCGTGAGCACCGGGCTGGTGGAGGAACCGTCGTAGATCGAGGTGACCTTCTCGCCCCACCAGCGGCGCGCGCGGGCCACGTCGGGTGCGCTGTCGCGCCCGGCCCAGATGCGCTCGCCGACGCCGCTCGGGCCCAGGCCGGTGTGCAGATCGATCCAGGCGATGCGTTGCGCGTGGCCGACGTGCTTCGTCAGCACGGCGCGCAGCGTGGTGTTGCTCCAGGTGGGCGCGCGCCCACCATAGAACAGGCCATCGGCGAACTCGTGCTGGCCGCTGGAAATCGCCGCCTGCCACGCCTGCACGCCGTGCGTGGCGATGAAGTCCTGCACTGCCTTGCGGTTGGCCTCGTCGGGCGGCCAGACCTCGGGCAACAGCAGCGGGTGCACCGCGCGGTAGGCCGGGTTGTCGGGCAGCGGACGCGTGAAGTCGTGGAAGTTGCGGTTCAGGTCCACGTTCTCCTGCGTCACGCGGCGCAGGTGCGAAAACCCGTAGGGATTGAGCGCATGGACGTAGAGCACCGCCACGCCTGCCTCGCGCGCCCTGGCGCGCCATTCGGCATCGTACAGCGCGAACACCTGCACGCCGCTGCCGCAATAGCCTTCCACGCCGTGGCAGGCACTGGTGACGATCAACAGGCTTTCGCTGCCCGCGTCGCCATCGAGCGCCACGTCCATCGCGAGCGGCTCGCCGTCGCGGCCGGGCAGGGGGTGTTTGTACGACTCGATGCGCGTGCTCGCCGTGGCTGCGGCTTCCAGGAACTTGATGCGCGCCTGGGCGTAGCTGCGCGAGAAGGCCGAGGTGATGGTGGTCATGGTGGCGGGCGGCGATGGGCAGGGTGACAGAGGGATTCGCCGCGGGTCAGCGCGAGCCCGGCATGGGCCGGTCCGCTGGCGGCGTGTGCGCGAGCCAGGCCTGCGCCAGCTGCACCCAGTAGGTGGCGCCCAGCGGAATCAGCTCGTCGTTGAAATCGTAGTGCGGGTTGTGCAGCGTGCACGGCCCGGCGTCGTGCCCGCTGCCTTCGTAGCGCCCGCGGTGCGTGCCGTCCCCGTTGGCGATGAAGCAGTAGGCGCCGGGTTTCTCCTGCAGCATGTAGGCGAAGTCCTCGGCGCCCAGCGTCGGCTCCTGCGCCAGCGCCTTGTCTTCGCCGACGATCCCGGCCATCACCTGGCGGCAGAAGTCGGCCTCGTAGGCGGTGTTGATCGTCGGCGGGTAGTTGCGCACGAACTCGAAGGTGCAGCGCGCGCCGAAGGCCGCACTCACGCCCTCGGCGGTTTCGCGCATGCGCCGCTCGATCAGATCAAGCGTCTCGAAGGTGAAGGTGCGCACCGTGCCTTGCAGTTCGCAGGCGTCGGGGATGACGTTGGTGGCCTCGCCCGCGTGGATCATGGTGACCGAGATCACCCCGGCGTCCACCGGCTTGCGGTTGCGCGAGACGATGGTCTGAAACCCCTGCACGATCTGGCAGGCGATGGGCACCGGGTCGATCCCCATGTGCGGCAGCGCCGCGTGTCCGCCTTTGCCGGTGATCGTGATCTTGAACTCGTTGCTCGACCCCATCACCGGGCCGCCGCTGACGGCGAACGTGCCCAAGGGCATGCCGGGCCAGTTGTGCATGCCGAACACGGCCTCCATCGGAAATTGCCTGAACAGCCCGTCCTTGATCATCTCGCGCGCGCCGCCGCCGCCTTCTTCCGCCGGCTGGAAGATCAGGTACACCGTGCCGTCGAAATCGCGGTGGCGCGCGAGGTGCTGCGCCGCCGCCAGCAGCATGGTGGTGTGGCCGTCGTGGCCGCAGGCGTGCATCTTGCCGGGGGCGGTGCTGGCGTGCGCGAAGGTGTTGAACTCGGTCATGGGCAGCGCATCCATGTCGGCGCGCAGGCCAATGGCGCGCCCATTCTTCGAGGCCGCCTGGCCGCCGTCCCTGCCGTGCACGATGCCGACCACGCCGGTCGTGCCCAGCCCCCGGTGGATCGGTATGCCCCATTCGGTGAGCTTGGCAGCCACCAGATCGGAGGTGCGCACCTCCTTGAAGCACAACTCGGGATGAGCGTGGATGTCGCGCCGCAATTGAGTCAAGGCCGCGGCCTGTGCCAGGATAGGTTCGATCAGCTTCATGGGGGCAGTCTAGCCTTGCCTGCCTGTCTTTGTCACGCAGGCGAGGAACACCGCGCCGAAACGCCCGGCGCCGCCGACGTGCCGCTACCATCGCCGCATGCCTGCTGAAGTCACCCCAACCACCGTCTTGCCCCACGAGCCGCAGGGCATCCTCGACCTGGCCGTTCGCTCGATGTTCCAGCTGCTCTCCAGCCTGAGCCAGGGCATGTTCATCATGGACGTGAGCGGGCGCATCGTCTGGGTCAACGAAGGGTATCGGCGATTTCTTCCGGCGCTGGGTCTGGACTCGGTCCAGGATTTCGTGGGGCACATGGTCGAGGAGGTCATTCCCAATACGCAGATGCGCCGGGTGCTGGAAACCGGCAAGCCGGTGCTCATCGACCTGCTCACCAACCGCGCGGGCACCTTCGTGGTGAGCCGATTGCCGCTGCTGGCCGAGGATGGGGCCGTGATCGGCGCCATCGGCCTGGTGCTCTTCGACCAGCCCGAGACCACGCTGCAGCCGCTGATCGCCAAGTTCGCGCGTCTGCAGCAGGACCTGGAGGATGCGCGCAGGGAACTGGCGGCACAGCGCAGCGCCCACGCCGGCGGTGGCCGACACGCCAAATACACGCTAGCGAGCTTTGTCGGCACCAGCGCCGCCGCCACCGAAGTCAAGCGCCGCGCGCGCCGCGCCGCGCTCTCCAGCAGCCCCGTGTTGCTGCTGGGCGAAACCGGCACCGGCAAGGAGCTGCTGGCGCACGGCATCCACGCGGCCTCGCCACGCGCGAGCCGGCCGTTCGTGAGCGTGAACATCGCTGCCGTGCCCGACACGCTGCTGGAGGCCGAATTCTTCGGCTTCGTCGCCGGTGCCTTCACCGGCGCGGACCGGCGCGGGCGCGACGGCAAGTTCAAAGTCGCCGATGGCGGCACCTTGTTCCTGGACGAAATCGGCGACATGCCGCTGGGCCTGCAGTCCAAGCTGCTGCGCGCCTTGCAGGAAGGCGAGATCGAGCCGCTGGGCAGCAACCGCCTCATTCCGGTGGACGTGCGCATCGTTGCCGCCACCAGTCGCGATCTGCCCGCGCTGGTGCGCGATGGCAGGTTTCGTGAAGACCTGTTCTACCGGCTCAACGTGCTGCCCATTCGTGTGCCGGCGTTGCGCGAGCGCCGCGAGGACATTCCCGCGCTCGTGGAGGTGCTGGGCGAAGACTTGGCGCAGCGCAGCGGCGCGGTGCAGCCCGAGCTGCTGCCCGAGGCGATGGGGCTGCTGGCTGCCCAGAGCTGGAGGGGCAACATCCGCGAGCTGCGCAACGTGCTCGAACAGGCCCTGCTGCGCGGCGACTCGCTGGCCATCGATGCCGGGCAGCTGGCGGCGGTGCTGCGCGAATCCGGCGTGGAACCGCAGGACCCCGTCGTGCCGGAGGCGGCGTCGCACGACGGCGCTGGTTCCGACCTGCTGCGCCCCCTGGCCGAGCAGGTGGCGGAGCTTGAGCAGCGTGCGATCGCGGCGGCACTCAAGACCCACAAAGGCAACAAGGTGGCCGCCGCGCGCCTGCTCGGCATCTCCCGGGCCACGCTGTACGCACGCATCGAACATATGTCAAATATTCAGTCGTTTGACTGAATATTTGACAATTGCGTGTCTGGTTCGAAGGCATTTCTGGGGCTCAGGTCTGCGTTCTTGTCTTGAATTCGTTGGCACGGCTTGTGCTGCTATCAACGGCCCTGTCAAGAACAAAGGAGACCCGCAGATGCCCACTTCGACACACGCCACGATCGCCGCGCAATGCGGCGGATGAAGCGCTTGAATCTTCAAATTTGCGTCGGCTATACGTGTTTATCCTGAGACGAATAGTGTTCAACAAGGTTTACGATGCAGTGCAACATAACTCGGGGAGCACGCGGCGGTGCCGTATCTTTTGCGCGGCATGCGCTGATCTGCAATGAGTGATTTCATACTCGAAACATCCCATCTCACCAAGGAATTCAAGGGATTCACCGCGGTCAGCGACGTGAATCTGTCGGTGAGCCGCGGCGCCATCCACGCCCTGATCGGACCCAATGGCGCAGGCAAGACGACGTGCTTCAACCTGCTGACCAAGTTTCTGGTGCCCACCTCGGGCACCATCCGCTTCAACGGCAAGGACATCACGGATGAAAAACCCGCGGAGATCGCGCGTCGCGGCATCATCCGTTCGTTCCAGATTTCTGCGGTGTTTCCCTATCTGACGCTGCTGGAGAATGTGCGCCTGGGCCTGCAGCGCAAGCTGGGCACGTCCTACCAGTTCTGGCGCAGCGAGCGCAGCCTCTACAAGCTCAACGGTCGTGCGCGTGAGTTGCTGGCCGAGGTGGGGCTGGAGCACATGGCGGACGAAATGACCGTGAACCTGCCCTACGGCAGCAAGCGCGCGCTGGAGATCGCCACCACGCTGGCCATGGAGCCCGAGCTCATGCTGCTCGACGAGCCCACGCAGGGCATGGGCCATGAAGACGTGGAGCGCGTGACCCAGCTCATCAAGAAGGTTTCCGCCGGGCGCACCATCCTGATGGTGGAGCACAACATGAAGGTGGTGTCCACCATCGCCGATCGCATCACCGTGCTGCAGCGCGGCGAGGTGCTGGCCGAAGGGCCGTATGAAGAAGTGTCGAACAACCCGCAAGTGATGGAAGCCTACATGGGAACGACCGAAGGCCAACTCGAGGGAGCGCATTGAGATGGCGGGTACACCTGCTCTGGAAATTCGCGGCCTGAAGGCCTGGTATGGCGAGTCGCACGTCCTGCACGGCGTGGACATGGTGGTGCAACCCGGTGAGGTGGTCACGCTGCTCGGGCGCAACGGCGCCGGGCGCACGTCCACGCTGCGGGCCATCGTCGGTCTCACGGGCCGGCGCGTGGGCTCGATCAAGATCAACGGGCACGAGACGATCGACCTGCCCACGCACAAGATCGCGCACTTCGGCGTCGGCTACTGTCCCGAGGAGCGCGGCATTTTCTCCAGCCTGTCGTGCGAGGAAAACCTGCTGCTGCCGCCGCATCTGAAGACCGGCGAAAAGGGCATGTCGGTCGATGAGATTTATGCCATGTTTCCCAATCTGGCGGAACGCAGGAACAGCCAGGGCACGCGGCTTTCGGGCGGCGAGCAGCAGATGCTCGCGGTGGCGCGCATTCTGCGCACGGGGGCCAAGCTGCTGTTGCTTGATGAGATATCCGAAGGCCTGGCGCCGGTGATCGTGCATGCGCTCGCGCGCATGATCACGATGCTGCGCGAAAAGGGCTTCACCGTCGTGATGGTGGAGCAGAACTTCCGCTTCGCCGCACCTCTGGCCGATCGCTTCTACGTGATGGAGCACGGCAAGATCGTCGAGCAGTTCGGCGCAGCGCAGCTGGAGGCCAAGATGCCGGTGCTCAACCAGTTGCTCGGCGTCTGACGCACGCGCCGCGCGGGACGTCCGCGGGCATTCACCACTTCACCCAGGAGACAAGCTTCCATGCAAAACAAGTTCAAGACCCTCGTGGCCGCTCTCGGCGCCGCCTGCCTTGGCTTCGGCGCGATGCACGCGCAGGCGCAGGACAAAACGCTGCGCATCGGTTTCATCACCGATATGTCCAGCCTGTACGCCGACGTCGAAGGCAAGAACGGAGCGCTGGCGATCCAGATGGCGATCGACGACTTCGGCGGCAAGGTACTGGGCATGCCGATCGAGCTGCTCACGGCCGACCACCAGAACAAGGCCGACATCGCCGCCACCAAGGCGCGTGAGTGGATCGACACGCAGAACGTCACGATGATTTTCGGCGGCACCAATTCGGCCACGGCGCTGGCCACGGTCAAGGTCGCGGCGGAGAAGAAGCGCGTCTACATCAACAGTGGCGCGGGTTCCTCGGCGCTGACCAACGAGCAGTGCACGCCCTACACCGTGCACTATGCGTATGACACCGTGGCGCTGGCGCGCGGCACGGGGAGCGCCATCGTGAAGAACGGCGGCAAGACCTGGTACTTCCTGACGGCCGACTATGCCTTTGGCCATGCGCTCGAGGCGGACACCAGCAAGGTGGTCAAGGACAATGGTGGCCAGGTGCTCGGCGCGGTGCGCCACCCCATCGGCGTGTCCGATTTCTCGTCCTTCCTGCTGCAGGCCCAAAACTCCAAGGCGCAAATTCTCGCGTTGGCCAACGCCGGGGGCGACACCATCAACGCGATCAAGGCGGCCAAGGAATTCGGCATCACCAAGTCGATGAAGATCGCGGGTCTGCTGGTGTTCATCACCGACGTGCACAGCCTGGGCCTGAAGAACACCGAGGGACTGCTGCTCACCACGAGCTGGGACTGGAACCTCAACGACAAGACACGCGCGTTCGGCAAGAAATTCTTCGAGAAGACCAAGCGCATGCCGACCGACATCCAGGCCGCGGACTATTCCGCGACGATGAACTATCTCAAGGCGGTGCAGGCGGCGGGTACCATCGACGCCGACACTGTGATGGCCAAGCTCAAGTCCACGCCGATCGACGACTTCTACGCCAAAGGCGTGATCCGCCCCGATGGGCGGTTTGCGCACGACATGTACCTGATGCAGGTCAAGTCGCCCAAGGAGTCGGTGACGCCGTGGGATTACTACAAAGTGGTGAGCAGGCTGCCATCCGACGAAATCTGGACCAAGAAGTCCGAGACCAAGTGCGCCTTGTGGAAGTGATCCTCGCGGCCGTGCGGTGCGGCAGCCGCACCACCGTCGTGTGGATGTGAACCCTGTTTGAAATGAAAGTCGAGGAAGGTATCCAATGAAATCCAGATTCACCAAACTGACCATGGCGCTGAGCGCGGTCGGCCTCATGGTGGGCGCCATGCACGCGCAGGCCCAGGACAAACTCAAGATCGGTTTCATCACCGACATGTCCAGCCTGTACGCGGACGTCGAGGGCAAGAACGGCGCGCTCGCGATCCAGATGGC
Organism: Comamonas sp.; assembly: GCA_019912745.1. Classification (GTDB taxonomy): domain Bacteria; phylum Pseudomonadota; class Gammaproteobacteria; order Burkholderiales; family Burkholderiaceae_C; genus Comamonas_C. The sequence continues at coordinate 11,348 of JAIOIA010000092.1, forward strand.
TATCGATGATTTCGGCGGCAAGGTGCTGAACAAGCCGATCGAGCTGCTCACGGCCGACCACCAGAACAAGGCCGACGTGGCGGCCACCAAGGCGCGTGAGTGGGTGGACACCGAAGGCGTGACGATGCTGTTCGGCGGCACGAACTCCGGCACGGCGCTGGCCATGGCCAAGGTGGCGGCCGAGAAGAAGCGCGTGTTCTTCGACAGCGGCGCGGGTTCCTCGCAACTGACCAACGAGCAGTGCACGCCGTATACCGTGCACTATGCCTACGACACCGTGGCGCTGGCCAAGGGCACGGGCAGCGCGGTGGTCAAGAATGGCGGCAAGACCTGGTTCTTCCTCACGGCCGACTATGCGTTCGGCCATTCGCTGGAAGCCGACACGGCCAAGGTCGTCAAGGACAGCGGCGGCACCGTGGTGGGCAGCGTGCGCCACCCGCTGAATGCAACCGACTTCTCATCGTTCCTGCTGCAGGCGCAAAACTCCAAGGCGCAGGTGCTGGGCCTGGCGAACGCCGGCGGCGACTTCCAGAACGCCATGAAGTCGGCCAAGGAGTTCGGCATCCTCAAGAACATGAAGGTCGCGGGTCTGCTGGTGTTCATCACCGACGTGCACAGCCTGGGCCTGAGGAATACCGAGGGCTTGTTGCTGACGACCAGCTGGGACTGGAACCTCAACGACAAGACGCGCGAGTTCGGCAAGCGCTTCTTCGACAAGACCAAGCGCATGCCGACCGACATCCAAGCCGCGGACTATTCCGCGACGATGAACTATCTCAAGGCGGTGCAGGCGGCGGGCACCATGGATGCCGACAAGGTCATGGAAAAGCTCAAGTCGACGACGATCGATGACTTCTATGCCAAGGGCGTGATCCGTCCCGACGGCCGCTTTGCGCACGACATGTATCTTGTGCAGGTGAAGGCACCGAACGAATCCATGAAGCCGTGGGATTACTACAAGGTGGTGAGCAAGCTCTCCGCCGATGAGGTGTGGACCACCAAGGCTGAAAGCAAGTGCGCCTTGTGGAAGTAAGCTGACTACGCGCACGTGGGTGCGCCATGAGCGTGCCCGCGTGCCGCGGGTTGCGATGATGAGCATGTGCTCGTGAAACGAAGAAGGAGACAGGCAATGAAGAACAGATTCACCAAGCTGGCTGTGGCCCTCGGGGCCGTCGGCCTCATGGCGAGCGCCATGCAGGCGCACGCGCAGGACAAGGTCAAGATCGGCTACATCTCCGATCTCTCCAGCCTCTACGCCGACCTGGAGGGCAAGGACGCCGCCACCGCGATCCAGATGGCCATCGATGACTTCGGCGGCAAGGTGCTGGGCAAGCCCATCGAGATGATGAGCTTCGACCACCAGAACAAGCCCGATTTGGCGGCCTCCAAGGCGCGCGAGTGGATCGATACCGATGGTCTGACGATGATCTTCAGCGGCACCAACTCGGGCACTGCGCTGGCGCTGGCCAAGGTGTCGACCGAGAAGAAGCGCGTGATGATCAACAATGGCGCGGGCAGCTCGGCGCTGACCAACGAGCAGTGCTCGCCCTACGCAGTGCACTACGCCTACGACACCGTGGCGCTGTCGCGCGGCTCCGCCGGTGCGGTGGTGGCCAATGGCGGTAAGAGCTGGTTCTTCCTGACGGCCGACTACGCGTTCGGTCACGCCATGGAAGCCGACGCGGCCGCCGTGGTGAAGGAGAAGGGCGGCACGGTCGCGGGCACCGTGCGCCACCCGCTCAATGCGACCGATTTTTCTTCGTTCCTGCTGCAGGCGCAGAACTCCAAGGCGCAGGTGCTCGCCCTGGCGAATGCAGGCGGAGACACCATCAACGCCATCAAGGCGGCCAACGAATTCGGCATTTCCAAGACCATGAAGGTGGTGCCGCTGCTGGTGTTCTTCAGCGACATTCACAGCCTCGGGCTCAAGACCGCGCAGGGCATGCAGTTCGTCACGTCCTGGTACTGGGACATGAACCCCGAAGCGCGCGCGTTTGCCGACAAGTACATGGCCAAGGTCAAGAAGCGCCCGACGGAAATTCAGGCGGCCGACTACTCCGCCACGATGAATTACCTCAAGGCGGTGCAGACCGCGGGCACGACGGACGCGGACAAGGTCATGGAGACCTGGCGCGGCATGAAGATGAAAGACTTCTTCGCGACGGGCCACATTCGCCCCGATGGCTTGTACGAGCACGACATGTACCTGGTGCAGGTCAAGACACCCGCCGAATCCAAGGGCGCGTGGGATTACTACAAAATCGTCAAGCAGCTGCCGGGCGCCGAGGTCTTCACGACCAAGGCCGAGGGCAAGTGCCCGCTCTGGAAGTGAACCGCGCTTGATTCGCACCTGATTCCACTCACTACCTGTCCACCATTCCATGGAAATTTTCGGCATTTCGATGGCGGCCATGATGAGCCAGCTCCTCGTGGGGCTGGTCAATGGCTCCTTTTACGCCATCCTGAGTCTGGGCCTCGCCGTGATCTTCGGCCTGCTCAACGTGATCAATTTCGCCCACGGCGCGTTGTTCATGCTGGGCGCGATGGTCACCTGGATGGCGATGAACTATCTGGGTGTCAACTACTGGGTCATGCTGGTGGTGGCGCCTTTGGTGGTGGGTGTCTTCGGTGCGGTTCTCGAACGCCTCTTCCTGCGCTGGATCTACAAGCTCGACCACATCTACGGGCTGTTGCTCACACTGGGCCTGACGCTGCTGATCGAGGGGGTGTTCCGCTCGATCTATGGCGTCTCGGGCCTGGGGTACGACACGCCCGATCTGCTGCAGGGCGCGACCGATCTCGGCTTCATGATGCTGCCGAACTACCGCGCCTGGGTGGTGCTTGCTTCCATCATCGTGTGCCTCGCCACATGGTATGTGATCGAAAGAACCAAGCTCGGCGCGTATCTGCGCGCGGGCACGGAGAATCCGCGGCTGGTGGAGGCGTTCGGCATCAACGTGCCTGTCATGGTCACACTCACCTTCGCCTTCGGCTCGGCACTGGCGGCGTTTGCCGGCGTGCTGGCCGCGCCGGTCTATCAGGTGACGCCGCTCATGGGGCAGCACCTCATCATCCTCGTGTTCGCGGTGGTGGTGATCGGCGGCATGGGCTCCATCATGGGGTCCATCCTCACCGGTCTAGGGCTGGGGGTGATCGAGGGCTTCACCAAGGTGTTTTACCCCGAAGCTTCGTCAACGGTGGTTTTCATCATCATGGCCATCGTGCTGCTGGTGCGCCCGGCTGGGCTGTTCGGCAAGGAAAAGTGAGAAGCAGGGGCACGTGCAAATGAATATCAAGAAATTTACCCCTGTGGGTTACAGCCTGCTGTTGCTGGCGCTGATCGCGGCCCCGTTCATGGGCGCCTATCCGGTGTTCGTGATGAAGCTGCTGTGCTTCGCACTGTTTGCGGCTGCGTTCAACCTGCTGCTGGGCTACACCGGCCTGCTCTCGTTCGGCCATGCCGCCTTTCTCGGGGGTTCGGCCTATATCGCGGGCCATGCGGTCAAGGTCTGGGGCCTCACGCCCGAACTCGGCCTGCTGGCAGGCACCTTGTGTGGCGCGCTGCTGGGCTGGATCATGGGCACGCTCACCATCCGCCGGCAGGGTATCTACGCCACCATGATTACCCTGGCGTTGGCGCAGATGGTCTATTTCGCGGCCTTGCAGTTGAAATTCACCGGGGGTGAGGATGGCCTGCAGGGCGTACCGCGCGGCAAGCTGTTTGGTGTGCTCAATCTGCAAAACGACCTGACGATGTATTTCGTGGTGTTGGTGATCACGGTGGCCGGGTTCTGGCTCATCATGCGCACCATCCATTCGCCGTTCGGCCAGGTGCTCAAGGGCATCAAGGAAAACGAGCCGCGCGCGATTTCACTCGGTTATGACACCGACCGGTTCAAACTGGTGGCGTTCATCATTTCCGCCGCTCTCTCGGGGCTCGCCGGTTCGCTCAAGACGCTGGTGATGGGTTTCGCGTCGCTCTCCGATGTGCACTGGTCGATGTCGGGCAACGTGGTGCTGATGGCACTGGTGGGCGGCATGGGTACCCTGAGCGGCCCGCTGGTGGGCGCGACCGTCATCGAGCTGCTGGAGAACAAGATTGGCGACTTCGGCACCTGGCTTGCCGACCTGACCAACGTGGCGTGGTTCAGCACCATAGGGGGCTCCGTCACCATGGTCACCGGCCTGATTTTCGTGATCTGCACGCTGGCTTTCCGCCGCGGCATCATGGGCGAGCTGATCGCCTGGCTGCAGCGCCCGCGTGGCGGGGGCAGTCACGGCACTCCTTGAATTCCAGGCTTCTTCGTGGCTTGCCGCCAGAGCTGGTTCGAAGGCTCTGGCGGCTTTTTGATGGGCGGCCGGTGGTTGTCGCGCGGTGCGTCTAGCGCAGGTGCAGCGGCTGGCTGTAGCCCGTCATCTCGAGATAGCCCCGTCCGATCTCCCTGCCGCCCGCGTCGCGCAGCACGCTCAGACCTTCCCAGTAGATGGTGCCGGTGGAGGCGCCGCTGTCAAGCTCCTGCTCATCGAGCAGGGCGTGCACGCCGTAGCGTCCCACGGGCGTGTCGATCTGCCACTGAACGGGGTAGCGGGCGCCACTGGCGGCGCTGGTCCACAGGCGTTGCGGCGTGAAGCGCACGTCGCCGGCGCCAAAGACCTGCGTGGGCGCATTGGCCGCGGGCCTGAAAGAACCTCCGGCCCAAAGCGCGCTGCCGTCCAGGCGTCGCAGCACGAAAGCGGTGAGCGCGCCGCCGTCCCGCAGATTCATGCCGATCCAGTCCCAGCCCACGGCGTCGGGGTGCATGAGCGCCTCGCTCCATTCGTGATCCATCCAGGCGCGGTTGTCCCACGGCTGGCCGGCCTGGACTGGCATGCGCTTGTTGCCCAGCGTGATGTGGCCTGTGACGGTCAACTGGGGCTGGCTCGTGTACCAGCTGGACTGAGCAGGCTCGGGCCCCTTGCGCGAGAGGCCATGCTCGCCCTGCAGCAGCACCGGTTGGGTGCTCGTGGCCTGCAGTTGCAGTGAAAAACCCTGCGCGGTCGCCTCGATGCGGTAGCGGCTGTGACCGGGCACGGGCGCGTCATCGCGGGTGAGCGACCAATCCTGCAGGCGAATGGCCGTGTCCTGCTCGCTGGCCTGCGCCACGCCAAAACCTTCGCGGGCGATGCGCTGATCGTGCAGCAGGCGCTGGCCCCGCAGATCGGTGAGCGCCGCATGCGCGAAGAGCAGCTGGCGCGCGGCGAACGCGGAGTGCATGGTCGCTGCGATATTCACGCGCGAGCGAAAGAAGGTGATCTGGAAGCCCCAGAGCGCGCCTTCGGCCTGCACCTGCCCGGTGAGATACCACCATTCGGTGGCCCACGCCGGGTGGCTGCCGTGGTCGCGCGGAAAGTGCAGCTCGCCGGCCGTGACGGGCCATGCCGCGCGCTGCATGCCGATGGCTGTCAGGACCAGCAGCGCGTGGCGGCGGCGCATCAGGCGAGCCGCGCCTGAGCGGCGGTTTGCGCTTCGGTGCAATCGCCGATGTGTTCGGCCACCCACAGTGGGTCGTGGTAGCTGTGCAGGTAGCGTTCGCCCGCGTCGCACAGCAGCGAGAGGATGGAGCCGGTTTCACCGCTCATTTTCATTTCGTCAGCCAGGCGCAGCATGGCGGTGAAGTTGGTGCCGGTGGATGGGCCCACGCGTCGCCCGAGCAGGCGCGAGAGTTCGCGCATGCAGGCGATCGATTCGACGTCCGCTACCGCCTCCATGCGATCGATCAGGTGGCGGATGAAGCTGGGCTCCACGCGCGGGCGGCCGATGCCTTCGATGCGCGAACCGGGCGCCGTGAGTGCGACGTCGCCCGTGCGCCAGTAGTCGGCGAAGACCGAGCCGGCCGGGTCGGCCACGCACAGGCGGGTGGCGTGGCGCTGGTAGTGCACGTAGCGGCCGATGGTGGCGCTGGTGCCGCCGGTGCCCGCGCCCGCCACGATCCAGTGCGGCACCGGGTGGCGCTCGCGCTGCATTTGAATGAACATGCTCTCGGCGATGTTGTTGTTGCCGCGCCAGTCGGTCGCGCGCTCGGCGTAGGTGAACTGATCCATGTAGTGGCCACCCGCTTCCCGGGCCAGGGCACGGGCCGCGTCGTACATCTCGGGGGCGCTTTCGACGAAGTGGCAGCGGCCGCCGTGGAATTCGATCAGCGCGATTTTTTCGGCCGAGGTGCTGCGCGGCATCACGGCGATGAAGGGCAGGCCGAGCAGCCGGGCGAAGTAGGCCTCGCTCACGGCGGTGGAGCCGCTGGAGGCTTCTACCACGGTCGAGCCCTCGTGGATCCAGCGGTTGCACAGCGCGTACAGGAACAGCGAGCGCGCCAGGCGGTGCTTGAGGCTGCCCGTGGGGTGGGTTGATTCGTCCTTCAGGTACAGATCGATCCCGGCATCGGAAAACGCGGGCAGCGGCAGCGCGATGAGGTGCGTGTCGGCGCTGCGCTGGTAATCGGCCTCGATGCGGTCGATCGCCTGGTGCAGCCAAGGGTCGCGGTGGAGGGCGGCTTCGGGTTCGGTCATGGGCATCGATTGTGGATCAGCTACCAGTCTTCCTTGACGGCGAGCACCGCGTCGCGGCTCGCGGCTGAGCGTCCGGCCAGCAGCGCGGTGATGCCGCCGGCCAGGACCACCGCGCCGGCCAGCAGGCCCAGGCGCGGCCAGGGAATGGCCAGGTCCATGCTCCAGTGAAAGCTTTGCGGATTGACCACGCGCACCAGCACCAGCGCCACGGCCAGGCCCAGCAAGGTGCCGACGACGGCGCCCACAGCCGTCCAGGCCACGCCTTCGCCCGTCACGATGGTGAGAATCTGCCGGCGCGTGAGCCCCAGGTGGGTGAGCAGACCGAACTCCTTGCGCCGCGCCAGCACCTGCGCCGAGAGGCTGGCGGCCACGCCGAACATGCCGATGGCAATGGCCACCGCCTGCAGCCAGTAGGTCACGGCGAAGCTGCGGTCGAACAGCGCGAGCGAGCGCTGGCGGATCACGTCGGTGCGGGTGAATTCCAGCGCGCCGGAGGCAGCGCCCTGCGCGCGAGCCAGCTCCAGGATCGTCTCGCGCAGCGTGCCCAGGTCGGTGCCGGGCGCGGGCCACAGGGCCAGGTCGCTCGCCCGGGTGTCGCCCGTCAGGTTGATGAAATCCGAGCGCCTCATCGCGACGGCGCCCGTCTGGCGGACGTAGTCGCGCCACACGCCAGCGATGAAAAAAGGTGCTGCCTGCGTTTTATTGGAAAGGCTTCCGGAGTGAAATGCCTTGGAAAGCGCGGGCCAGCCGTCTCCCGGATGAACGCCGTGCAGGTCGAGCACGGCTTCGCTTACGTACAGAGCGACGTGTCCGGCCGGCACCGGCAGCGGCTCGCCGACCAGGGGCAGGCTGCGTTCGGGATGGTCTCCGAGGGGGCGCGCGAGGATGGCCAGAGCCGGCTGGGTGGCGCTCAGCTGCACGCTGCTGCTGCGCGAGGCCTGCAGCTTCGCGAGGCCGGGCAGCCGCCGGATGTCTTTGACCAGGTCCTGCGTGAAGACAGCTCCGTCGTCGCCCTTGAGCTGGCCGCTGGCGCGAACGTACAGGGGGGCGGGCAGCATGGCATCCAGCCAGTGCTGCACCGAGCCGCGAAAGCTCGCCACCATCACCGTGAGCGCTACCGCGAGGCTGAGCGCGGCCACCACGCCGCCTATGGTGGCCGCCGCCGCGCCGCGTGTGCGCAGGGCGCGTTCCATCGCCAGCATGGGCAAGGCCCACCGCGCGACCAGAGGCCTTGAGAGACCGAGCAAGGCTTCAACGGGCCAGGGCAGCAGCGCGATGCCGCCGATCAGCAGCAGGGCCACCGACAGGTAGGCCGCGATGGGGAGGCCCAGCACGGGTGGCAGCAGCGCCAGCAGCGCGCTGGCGGCGAGCAGCAGCACGCCGCCCAGCGCCAGCCGCGCATTGCCGTGTGTCAGGGTCAGGCCCAGCCCCTTGAGCGCCTGCGCAGGCGCCAGCTCCCGGGCCTGCCGCGCGGGCCACCAGCCTCCGGCCAGGGCGGCGGCCAGGCCCAGAAGTGTGTAGCCGAGCGCGGCGCCCCCGCTCCAGTGCAGCCGCGATGTGGCCGAGAAATAGCCGCCCCCAAGATCGCCTCCGGCCAGGCGCAGCGCGGCCCAGGCGAGCAGCGTACCCAGCAGTACGCCGGCCACGGCGCCGGTCAGGCCCAGCGTGCCGGCTTCGCCCAGCATGAGCATCAGGCGTTGGCGCGGCGTGGCGCCCAGCACGCCGAGCAGGGCAAATTGCGGCAGCCTGCGCGCCAGTGCCAGCGCCAGCACGGAGTAGACAAGGTAGGCGCCCGTGAACAGGGCCACGAGCGCGAGCGCCGTCAGATTCACACGGTAGGCGTGCGAGAGTTGATCGGCCTGCGTGATGCTGTTGTGCGGCGTGGTCGACAGGAGCCGGGCGGCGGTGTCCGGATGCGCATCGAGCGCGTGTTCCAGCGCGCCCTTGTCCGCCCCCGGGCGCAGCCGCACGTCGATGCGCGTGAGCCAACCATCGAGCCCCAGCAGGTCTTGCGCGGCGCCGATGTCCATCACGCCCACGGGCTGCCCGGTGGCCGGGACGCTGCCCGCCACCTGCACGGCGATGCGCCTGAGCCCGACCTGCAGCTGCACCACCGCCGGACCATCCGCCAGTTGCAGCGCCTGGCGTGCGCTGGCGTTCAGGAAGAGGGCGTCGGGCGCCAGCATGACCAGGCGCGCGCTGCCGGGCCAGGGGCGGGGCATGAGCGCGGGTGCGGTGGCGGGCAGCTGCAGCGCGTCGGCGCCCGTGAGATGCAGCGTCACCTCGTGGCCCGCCTCGGTGAAGGCCTGCACCGCCGCCTCCAGCACCGGATTGGCCTGCGCCACCAGCGGCTGGGCAGCCACCGCAGCGAAAAATCGCTGCGGCAGCAGTCCCTGGCGCGCGCGCAGCTGGACGTCGCTCTGGCCATTGATGGCCTGGGTGGCCTGCGCGAATTCGGTCAACGCGCTGGCGTTGATCAGGTGCACCGCCAGCCCCAGCGCCACCCCCAGCATCACGGCCAGGGCGGCCGCGAGGCTGCGCCAGGGGTGCTGGCGCAGGTCCTGCCAGGAGAACGTGAAAAACAGCTCGCGCATGGTCTGCGATTGTCGGTGCAGTGCCAGCGCCGGGTGAGGTCTTGAAACCTGGCGCGCGGTGCACATGTACAAGGTATGCCGCACGAGGCGGCGCAATGCAACATGAGGAGTAAGACCATGAACTCGCTGATGACCCGTGGCAATCTGCTTGACGATTTTTTCCGTGATGTGGCCCCTGCCTTTTACGTGCGGCCGTTGCATGGCGACGCCCTGCCGCAGCCGTCGCAGATCCGCTTCGACGTGAAGGAGGATGACGCTGGCTACAGCGTACAGGCCGAACTGCCGGGCGTGTCCAAGGAGGACATCCAGGTGTCGATCGACGGTGCGGTGGTGACGCTGCGCGCCGAGGTGCAGCAGCACGACGAGAAGAAGGAGGGCGAGAAGGTGCTGCGCAGCGAGCGCTACTTCGGCTCGGTCGCGCGTAGCTTCCAGCTGCCGATGGAGGTCGACGCAGCCAAGGCCAAGGCCAAGTACGAAAACGGCGTGCTGATCCTGACGCTGCCCAAGAAGCTCGAAGGCAAGGCGCAGCGCCTCGCGGTGGAATAAACGCCGTCCTGCCCGTCAACCGTGGGCCCTGTCGCTGACTTGCGCCAGGGCCCGTCGTTTTTGCTGCTTTTCAGGCGCGCGGGTGAGGCCCTGCCTCAGCTGCTGAAGGTGAGCGGCGTGAGGGGAGCTTGCAGCCTGTCAGCCGCCACGGACCCCGGTTTTTGAAAGATGCAGCACACGGTCGGCGCAGGCGGTCACGCCGGCCGTGTGGCTGACCAGCACCAGCGCCGCCTTGCACTCGCGTGTCTGTCGGGCCAGCAGATCGAGGATGCGCGCCGCGGTGTCGGGATCGAGGTTGCCGGTGGGCTCGTCCGCGAGCAGCAGCAGCGGGCGGTGCACCAGCGCGCGGGCGATGGCCACGCGCTGCAGCTGGCCGCCGCTGAGCTGCTGCGGCAGCCGTCCGGCCAGGCCCGCGAGGCCGACGGCGGCGAGCATGCGCTGGACTTCGGCGTCATCATGGCGTCCCAGCAGCATCAGCGGCAGCGCTACGTTCTGCGCCACGGTCAGATGGGGCAGCACGTGAAACGCCTGGAACACGAAGCCCACGTGCGCGCGCCGCCAGAGCGCGCGCTCGGTGTCGTCCAGCGGTGTGAGGTCGGTGCCGTCGAACAGTACCTGGCCGGCGTCCCAGGTGTCGAGTGCCGCCAGGCAGTTGAGCAGCGTGGATTTGCCTACCCCCGACTCGCCCACGATGGCGACGAATTCGCCGCGCGCCACCTGCAGGCTGACGTTCTCGAAGACCGTCTGTGCCCCGTAGCAGCGTGCCAGCTGGCGCGTTTCGACCAGGGGGGTGTCGGCGGCGCTCA
>JAIOIA010000093.1:0-18118 GCA_019912745.1 Comamonas sp.
CGCAGCCAGTCACCGCGCGCCTGCGTAAAGCTTCCTTGGGCCTGGGTGGCGGCATCACGCAGAAACCAGCGCCCTCGCGTGTCCAGCCCCAGCCAGCCATGGCACGCGGGAACGTTCGGCCACTTGGCGAGAGCACGCCTGACGATCTCATCCATGGCACGATGGCTCACCGCGGCCAGGAGCGGCAATACGCCAGAGATGGAAAAGCCCGCAGCAGCGGGCCTGGAAGAACACAGCCATGGAGGAGGTGTCTGACTCAGTGCTTTTCCCGGAACCTGCGCAGGGCCGCCAACTGAGCCGCCATGATGGCCAACTCGGACTGGGCACGTGCGAGATCAATCTCGCTCTTGGCATGCGTCAGGGCTTCCTGAGCGAGTTTCTTCGCTTCCTCGGCCTTCTGCTCATCAAGATCGCGGCCACGAATGGCGGTATCCGAGAGAACCATGACGTGGTCCGGCTGAACTTCTAGAATGCCGCCGGCCACGAAAATGAATTCTTCGCCACCGCTGGCCAACTCGATGCGAACCGAACCCGGCTTGATGCGCGTGATCAGCGGGGTGTGCTTGGGCAAAATTCCCAACTCACCTGACTCGCCAGGCAGCGCAACGAACTTCGCCTCGCCCGAAAAGATGGACTCTTCGGCGCTGACGACGTCCACGTGTATGGTGCTCATGCAAACTCCTTGGGTGGATCAGTGGGCGCAGGCTTGGGGTCGGCGGCCGTGCCTGAATGCCCGACCCCATTCACGAACGCCGGTCAGGACGCCAGCTTCTTGGCCTTCTCGAAGGCTTCGTCGATGGTGCCGACCATGTAGAAGGCCTGTTCGGGCAGGTGATCGCACTCGCCGGCCACGATCATCTTGAAGCCGCGAATCGTCTCGGCCAGCGGCACATACTTGCCCGGAGACCCGGTGAACACCTCGGCGACGTGGAACGGCTGCGAGAGGAAGCGCTGAATCTTGCGCGCGCGGGCCACCGTGAGCTTGTCTTCCGGAGAAAGCTCGTCCATGCCCAGAATGGCGATGATGTCGCGCAGTTCCTTGTAACGCTGCAGCGTGCCCTGCACGGCGCGAGCCACCGTATAGTGCTCCTCGCCCACCACGTGCGGGTCGAGCTGGCGGCTGGTCGAATCCAGCGGGTCCACGGCCGGATAGATACCCAGCGCGGCGATATCGCGCGAGAGCACCACGGTCGAGTCCAAGTGGGCGAACGTCGTCGCAGGCGACGGGTCGGTCAAGTCGTCGGCCGGCACATACACGGCCTGGATCGAAGTAATGGACCCCACCTTCGTCGACGTGATGCGCTCCTGCAGCTTGCCCATTTCCTCGGCCAGCGTCGGCTGGTAACCCACGGCCGAGGGCATGCGGCCCAGCAGCGCGGACACTTCGGTACCGGCGAGCGTGTAGCGGTAGATGTTGTCCACGAAGAACAGCACGTCACGGCCTTCGTCACGGAAGGACTCGGCGATGGTCAGGCCGGTCAATGCCACGCGCAGACGATTGCCCGGGGGCTCGTTCATCTGGCCGTAGACCATGGACACCTTGGATTGGGAGAGGTCTTCCTGCACCACCACCTTGGAGTCACTCATCTCGTGATAGAAATCGTTGCCTTCGCGAGTGCGTTCACCCACGCCGGCGAACACCGAAAGGCCCGAGTGCGCCTTGGCGATGTTGTTGATGAGTTCCATCATGTTCACGGTCTTACCGACGCCGGCACCACCGAACAAGCCCACCTTGCCGCCCTTGGCGAACGGACACACGAGGTCGATCACCTTGATGCCCGTTTCGAGCAGTTCCTGGGAGGGCGACAGCTCGTCATACGCGGGCGGTGCGCGGTGAATGGAAGCCGTGAGGGTCTGATCAATCGGTCCGCGCTCATCGATCGGGTTGCCCAATACGTCCATGATGCGCCCGAGCGTGCCCTTGCCCACCGGCACGGTGATCGGAGCGGCCGTATTGGTGACCATGAGGCCACGCTTGAGGCCATCGCTCGAACCCAGCGCGATCGTGCGAACCACGCCGTCGCCGAGTTGCTGCTGCACTTCCAGCGTCAACGCGGAGCCATCGAGCTTGAGCGCGTCATAGACTTTGGGCATGTGCTCGCGCGGAAATTCCACGTCGACCACGGCACCGATACACTGAACAATCTCACCCTGAACGCCGGCGTTCACTGGGGTATTCTCTTGAGCCATCTTGTTTGCTCCAAAAATAGTTGAAACCGGGTTCAGACTGCCGCCGCGCCAGCGACGATCTCTGAAAGCTCTTTGGTGATTGCCGCCTGGCGAGTCTTGTTGTAGACCAGCTTGAGTTCACCGATGATGTTGCCCGCGTTGTCGGTCGCCGCCTTCATGGCCACCATGCGCGCCGATTGCTCGCTCGCCATGTTCTCGGCAACCGCCTGATAGATGAGCGACTCCACGTAGCGCACCAGCAAGTCGTCGATCACACTCTGCGCGTCGGGCTCGTACAGATAGTCCCAGCCCGGCCCCGACTTGTGCTTGCGCATCTCTTCGGACGACAGCGGCAGCAGCTGCTCGACGACAGCCTCCTGCTTCATGGTATTGACGAACTTGGTATAGCTCAGGTAGACCGCGCTCACCTTGCCTTCGGCGTAGGCATCGAGCAGAACCTTCACCGGTCCGATCAGCTTGTCCAGATGCGGCGTGTCTCCGAGCGCCGTGGCATGGGATACCACCTTCACGCCAACGCGATTGAGGAACCCCAGACCCTTGCTGCCGATGGCAACCGCCTGCACGTCCTTTCCGGCGTCCTGAAGTTCGCGCAGCTTGTTGGTCACGGTGCGCAACACGTTCGTGTTCAGACCGCCACACAAGCCCTTGTCGGTCGTCACGACGATCATGCCTGCGGCCTTGGTGTCGTTCAACTTCATGAAGGGATGCACGTACTCCGGATTCGCGTCACCCAGATGCGCGGCGATCGACCGTACCTTTTCGGCGTACGGCCGGGCCGCGCGCATGCGATCCTGGGCCTTGCGCATCTTGGACACGGACACCATTTCCATGGCCTTGGTGATCTTCTTCGTATTCTCGAAGCTCTTGATCTGTCCGCGTATTTCCTTGCCTGTTGCCATGTCGAGTTCCTCCTGCGCTCAGGCGAAGGATTTCTTGAACGCGGTGATAGCTTGCGTCAATTCGGCCTCGTCCATGCCTTCCTTGTCGAACGCGCGGTTCTTTTCCAGCCGCCCCAGCAAATCGCCATGGCTGGTCTTCAGGAACTGATGCAGGCCCGACTCGAAGGACAGCACCTTCTTCACGTCCACATCGTCCAGGAAACCCTTGTTCACCGCGAACAACGTGGCCGCCATCAGGCTGATCGGCAGCGGGTGGTATTGCGCCTGCTTGAGCAACTCGGTCACGCGTGCGCCGCGGTCAAGCTGCTTGCGGGTCGCCTCGTCCAGATCGGAAGCGAACTGAGCAAAGGCCGCCAATTCGCGATACTGCGCCAGGTCGGTACGGATACCGCCCGACAGGCCCTTGATCAACTTGGTTTGGGCGGCGCCGCCGACGCGCGACACCGAGATACCGGCGTTGATCGCAGGACGGATACCCGCGTTGAACAGACTGGTTTCGAGGAAGATCTGACCGTCGGTGATGGAAATCACATTCGTGGGAACGAAGGCGGACACGTCGCCGGCCTGGGTCTCGATCACCGGCAGCGCGGTGAGCGAGCCGGTCTTGCCCTTGACCTCGCCCTTGGTGAACTGTTCCACGTAGTGGGCATTGACGCGGGCAGCGCGCTCGAGCAGACGGCTGTGGAGATAGAACACGTCGCCGGGGAAAGCCTCACGGCCTGGCGGGCGGCGCAGCAGCAGCGACACTTGGCGATAGGCCACGGCTTGCTTGGAGAGATCGTCATAAATGATGAGTGCATCCTGACCGCGGTCGCGGAAATACTCGCCCATCGTGCAGCCAGAGTAGGCGGACACATACTGCATGGCTGCCGACTCCGAAGCCGATGCCGCGACGACGATGGTGTACGCCATGGCGCCGGCCTGTTCCAGAGAGCGCACCACATTCTTGATCGACGACGCTTTCTGACCAATCGCGACGTAGATGCAGGTGACGTCCTGGCCCTTCTGATTGATGATCGTATCGATGGCCACGGCCGTTTTGCCGGTCTGGCGGTCACCAATGATCAACTCACGTTGACCGCGGCCAATCGGCACCATCGAGTCGATGGACTTGAGGCCCGTCTGGAGCGGCTGATCGACCGACTGGCGGGCAATCACGCCGGGCGCCACCTTCTCGATCACGTCGGTCATCTTGGCGTTGATAGGCCCCTTGCCGTCGATCGGTTGGCCCAGTGCATTCACCACGCGTCCCACGAGTTCGGGGCCGACCGGCACTTCCAGAATGCGGCCGGTACACTTGACCGTGTCGCCTTCGGAAATATGTTCGTAGCCGCCCAGAATCACGGCGCCAACCGAGTCACGCTCGAGATTCAATGCGAGCCCATAGCTGGGCTGCCCTTGCGCGTCCGCCGGAAATTCCAGCATTTCGCCTTGCATTGCGTCCGACAGGCCGTGAACGCGAACGATGCCGTCGGTCACCGACACCACGGTGCCTTGGTTGCGGATGTCGCCACCGGCAGCCAGCCCTTCGATACGACTCTTGATGAGTTCGGAGATCTCTGCGGGATTGAGTTGCATGACTCTTTCCTTCTTTCCTTAAATTGCCACGCCGACGCCCTCAGGCCGTGAGCGCCGCTTTCATTTGTTCCAGACGGGCCTTGACGGAAGTGTCCAGCACCTCATCACCGACCACCACGCGTATACCGCCAATCAGGCTCGGGTCTACAGCCACCGACAGATGCAGCTTGCGCCCGAAACGCCTCTCCAGTGTCACGCCGAGCTCGCTCAATTGCTGCGGAGTCACCTCGAACGCGCTGACCACCAAGGCGTCCGAAGCACCCTTGGTCTGATTCACCAGCGTGCGAAATTGCGCTGCAATCTCGGACAAAGCGCGCAACCGGCCGTTTTCAACCACGGTGCGCAGAAAATTGGAGGCGATCGTCGGCAATGCGCTGCGTGCAACGCCGACGATCACACCCAGAACCTGCTCGGCAGTCACCTTGGGACTATCGACAACCTCGCGCAATTGCGGGTTCGATGCAATCGCTGCAAGCTCGTCGACCCAAGCCGTGGCTTCGCTCAAGTCGACCCGCTGCTCTGCACAAGCCTTGAACAAGGCTTCCGCATAGGGACGGGCAATAGTGGCAAGTTCCGCCATGACTTGCCCCTTACAGCTCGGTCTTCAAACGCGCAAGCAACTCGGAATGCACAGCCGGGTTGACCTCCTTGCGCAAAATCTGTTCTGCACCTTTGACGGCCAGTTGCGCAACCTGTTCGCGCAACGCCTCACGCGCTTGCGTCACTTGTTGCTCGGCCTCGACACGGGCAGCAGCAACGATCTTGTTGCCCTCTTCCGTGGCGCGGCCTTTGGCCTCTTCAATGATTGCGCGAGCGTGGCGCTCGGCATCGGCCAGACGCTGAGCACTTTCATTGCGCGTTTCAGACAGTTGCTGCTCGACACGTTGGTTGGCGGCAGCCAGTTCGCTCTTGGCCTTGTCGGCGGCAGCCAGGCCATCAGCGACCTTCTGCGCACGCTCGTCCAACGCATTGGCAATCGGCGGCCACACAAATTTCATCGTGAACGCCACAAGTAGCAGGAACACGATGATTTGAATGATGAGGGTAGCGGTGATGCTCACGATGGTTCCTTGGATGGCAGCGGCCTTGAAGCCGCAAGACTCGGTTGCAGGCTGGACGCACCTGATGACGGCACGTCGCCTGCTCCAACCTGGTCAGGAACTTACTTGGCGATCTGGGCGATTTGGCCGAGGAACGGGTTGGCCGTAGCGAACCACAGCGCCACGCCG
Organism: Comamonas sp.; assembly: GCA_019912745.1. GTDB lineage: Bacteria > Pseudomonadota > Gammaproteobacteria > Burkholderiales > Burkholderiaceae_C > Comamonas_C. The sequence goes on from JAIOIA010000093.1 coordinate 5,897, forward strand.
GTACCGATAATGAAGGCCGCGTCAATCAGACCGACCAGAAGGAACATCTTGGTCTGCAACTCACCCATCAGTTCGGGCTGACGAGCGGCCGATTCCAGATACTTGCTGCCCATCAGGCCGATGCCGATACACGCACCGACGGCGCCCAAGCCAATGATCAGGCCGGCGGCCAGGGCAACAAAACTGATTACTTCCATGATGACTCCTAGAGGAACGAGGTTGGTTGGAAAGGAAACAAAAGAAAAACGATGCGAACCCGCGGCACGCCACGGCAAACTCAGTGATGGTCGTGCGCCTGCCCGATGTAGACGAGTGCAAGCATCATGAAGATGAAGGCCTGGAGAATGATGATAAGAATGTGGAAGATCGCCCAGGCAAGGCCCGCAATGATGTGCCCCACGAACAGGCCGATCCCCGTGCCGGTCAATGCAAAGGCACCGCCCATCAACGCGATCAGCATGAAGATCAATTCACCGGCATACATGTTGCCGAAGAGTCGCAAGCCGTGCGACAAGGTCTTGGACGCAAATTCAATGATCTGCATCGCAAAATTCACGATGCCCAGCAGCACCGCCACCAAGGGATTCTTGCTTGTGCCAAAAGGCGCGGTCACCAGTTCATGCGCCCAGCCACCCAAGCCCTTGATTTTGACGTTGTAGTACAGGCAGATCAACAGCACGGCAACGGACAGGCCCATGGCTCCAGAGACGTCAGCCGTGGGGAGGACACGCAAATATGCATGCGCCGGATCACCACCGAAGGCGCCAATCACCTGGGCCCACACCGTGGGCAGCAGGTCCACGGGCAGCAGGTCCATCGTGTTCATCAAGGTGACCCAGATGAAGATCGACAAACCCAGCGGGGCCACGAACTTGCGGCTTTCAACGTTCTTGATGATGCCCTTGGTTTCGTTATCCACGAACTCCACGAGCATCTCGACCGCCGCCTGAAAACGCCCCGGAACACCCGAACTCGCCTTGCGCGCTGCCGCCCAGAGAATCCAGAAAGTGATCGCGGCCAGCAGGATCGAGAAGATGACGGTGTCGATATGGATCACCGACATGTCAAAAACAGCGTTCGACGCCTTGTTTTGCCAGAAATGCAGATGGTGAATGACGTATTCGCCAGCCGTAGGACCATGCTCCACGGCAGATGTCACAGCGCTTTCAGCAGCCATCGGTATGTTCTCTCCGCATTTGTCCAGACTTCACGGGTCGCGCCCACAGAAGACCGATCCAGTACATCTTGATCGTCAGCACCAGACCCACCAGCAAAGCCGGCCAGCTTGGCACCCCTAAAAACCTTGGGGCCACCCACAGCATCCCCACGGTCAAGACCAGCTTGACCCCCTCCCACAACAGCAGACCGGCCAGCGCCACCCCCGCGGGGAAGCCGGGCCGTGCCCACCGGGTCGCGCCCCACGCCGCCACGGCGGCCGGCAGCACACCTGCCAAGGCACCATAAGCCGCAGACCAACCCACGGTCGCGCGCTGCGTGAACAACCAGGCCAGGACAGCAACCACCCCACCCACAAGCATCTGCCACATCAGCGCCCGGGTTACGGGCAGCTGCGGATGCTGGCTGCGCCACCGGCGCGCCTCTTCGGGCGTCAAAGGCTGGAAGCCCTTGCCACTTTCGTCCTGCGACGAGGCAGTCACCCTCCCTGCAACCCGGCGCTGGCTCGAAGCGTCATGGCTCGTATCGATGGACACGTGAGCGGTACCTGCGCCTGATTACAAAACTTTTCGATTATACGTAAAAACCCCGAGTTTTCGAACCAGGTCGGCCCTTCACCTTCATTTTCAGAGCCGCCACCAAGCCAGGATGAAGGTTCCGCGCTGCTATCCTTGTCACCATGGACACCCCCAGGCACACTTTACCCATCATTGGCAACGACACGCCACGCCGCGAGGACAGCCTGATGACGTATCCCTGCCCCTTTCCCATCAAGGTGATGGGCTTGCGGCAAGAGGGTTTCGTGGGCGCCGTGACTGAAATTGCCCGTCGATTCGACCCGGCATTTGATGCCACTTCCGTGGAACTGCGTCCCAGCCGTCAGGGCAGGTACCTGGGCATCACCATCACGGTCACCGCGACCAGCCGCGAGCAACTGGACAACCTGTACCGGGCGCTGACCGCCCATCCCATGGTGAAGGTGGCCCTGTGACGTCGGCCAGGATTTGCATGCTGGGGCATGCGCAGTACGCGGCAACCTTGCGCGCCATGCAGGCCTACACGCACGCACGCAGGAAAGATACTCCTGACGTGCTATGGTTGTGCGAGCACGATGCGGTATTCACTCAAGGTCTGGCTGGCAAATCCGAGCACATTTTGCAGGCCGGAGCCATCCCCGTGGTCAAGACCAACCGCGGCGGACAGGTCACTTTCCACGGCCCGGGGCAAGTGGTGGCCTACCCCATGATCGATCTGGAGCGCGCGGGCTACTACGTCAAGGAGTATGTGTTCCGGACGGAAGAGGCTGTCATCCGCACTCTCGCGGACTACGGCATCACCGGTCACCGCGTCGCAAGCGCACCCGGTATTTACGTGCGACTGAGCGATCCGACGAGCCATGCGCAGCTGCCGCAGCGCCCGATGCGGCGCATGCCAGGCAGCGCAGCACCCACGCCGGATTTCACCGATGTGGGAAAAATCGCAGCTCTGGGCATCAAGGTCAGCCGCCATTGCACTTACCATGGCGTGGCTTTCAACGTGGCCATGGATCTCTCTCCTTTTCAGCGTATTCATCCTTGCGGCTATGCGGGACTGAGGACGGTTGACCTGGCCGGCGTGGGCATACGCACGACCTGGGAGGAAGCCGCGACGCGGCTGGCCATGCATCTGCAGAGGCGGCTGGAGAACTGATCCCCCCACGATATCGCCGCACTTGCAGCACTTCAGACATATGACAACAAGGCTCCAGGCCTCGTCAGGAGGGGGCTGCACCCAACAGCAGACGAGGCACCTGCACGGCAACCACCTGCCTTGCCCACTCTTTCAAGGATGCGGCATCACTCAATAGCACTTCCTGCTTGACGTGCGGAATCTGTGTTGGCTGCATCGAAAAGTACCGAAGGCCCAAGCCCAGCAACAGACGCGTCAGCGCAGGATCGGCGGCCATTTCCCCGCAGATGCTCACCTCCTTGCCGCAGCGCGCTCCGGCGGCAATGACCCCATGTACCAAACGCAGGATGGCGGGGTGCAAAGGATCGTAGAGATAGGCGACCGACTCATCGGCGCGGTCGATCGCAAGGGTGTACTGAATCAGGTCATTGGTGCCGATGGACAAAAAATCGAAATACTGCAAAAAATCTTCGGCCAACAAGGCCGCCGCCGGCACCTCCACCATCGCGCCTGCACGCACGGTACCCGCCGCCACGCCACGCACCGCAAGTTCGTCCCGCGCGGCTTGCAACTGACTCAATACCTGGTGAATTTCGCCGAGGTGACCAATCATCGGGAACAACACGCTGACCGGCCCGTGGGCCGCGGCACGCAGGATCGCACGCAGCTGGGTGCGGAACATCGCCGGGTCCGCCAAACTCCAGCGTATGGCTCGCAAGCCCAATGCCGGGTTGACGGTGACTGGGCGATTCGCGCCATCGAGAGGCTTGTCTGCTCCAACGTCTATGGTTCGTATGGTCACGGGCAAACCGTGCATGCCTTCGACCACCGCCCGGTAGGCCCGGAATTGCTCTTCTTCAGAGGGCAAATCCCCCATCCGTTCCAGGAACAGGAACTCACTGCGAAAGAGACCCACTCCTGTTGCCCCCGCCCGCAGGGCGGCCGCCACATCATCAGGCCCTTCGATGTTCGCCAGCAGCTGCACCGCCTCTCCATCAAGCGTGCGGGCAGGCACCGCTGCAAGGTTCTCCAGTTCCTTCTTGCGCTGCGCCAGGGCACGTTCACGCGCCTGGTACTCCAGCCGTTCATCGGCATCGGGCTCGACAACGATGATGCCCGCTTCGCCATCGACCACCAGCCAATCATCGGGCCTCACCTGCTGAGTGACGCCTCGCGCCGCCACGACGGCCGGAATGCCCATGCTGCGCGCGACGATCGCCGTATGGCTCGTGACGGCACCCACATCGGTAACAAAGCCCGCAAACGCTCCGTCCCGATAACGCAGCAGATCAGCAGGAGAAAGATCATGCGCAACGAGGATGCGCCGTTCACCATCCTGTGGGCTTTTCGCAGGCTGGGCGACCCCATGCAGATGACGCTGTACCCGTTCTACCACCTGTTCCAGATCTGCCTTGCGCTCCCTCAAATACGCGTCGTCCATGGCGTCGAACTGGCGAGCCAGGATCTCCATCTGCGCGGACAAGGCCCATTCCGCGTTGTAGCGATGCTGCGTGATCCAGTGCGTAATAGCCGCCCGGAACACCTCGTCGTGCAGCAATTGCAGGTGCACATCGATCAAGGCCGCCAGCTCCACCGGAGCATCGCCGGGCAATGTGGCCTGCATGCCGTGCAGTTCCTGCGCCACCGCGTCACGCGCCCGGCGCAGGCGCTCCAGTTCGGATTCGACCTGCACCTCTTCAATTCGATACCGGGCCACGTTGGTACCGCTGTGTTGCACCAGCACAGCCCGACCCTGCGCAACTCCCTGCGTGACTGCCAGGCCGCGGACGCGTGTGCTCACATGTGTGCGGCGCGCCGCCCTCCGAGCCACGCAGACCTTCGAGGAAATCGCACACGCAGCACGGTCACTCCCCCTCGCCAAACTTGTCGGCGATCAGAGCAAGCAGTGCCTGCATGGCCTCCTCCTCCTGCGGTCCATCCGTCTCCACCTCAACCTCCGTTCCCATCCCGGCAGCGAGCATCATGACGCCCATGATGCTCTTGGCATTGATACGCCGATCACCGCGGCTCATCCAGACCTGGCAGCCAAAGCTGCTGGCAAGTTTGGTCAACTTGGCCGACGCCCGGGCGTGCAGCCCGAGCCGGTTGACAATCATGACTCTGCTCTTGCGCACGGTGCCCACTACTCCCGGCACGACGCGGCCGCCTGCAACTCGACCATTCCCTGGTGTCCGCCCGACAAAGCGCGCTCGACGAGCTGCGCCAGATCTTCATCGCGATAGTTCACCGCACGCAGCAGCATGGGCAAATTGACGCCCGTCACCAGCCGTACATCCGTGCCCTCGACCAGGCCCTGAGCCACATTGCACGGCGTCGCGCCGACGACGTCGGAAAGCAGCAGCACTTGTCTGGCGCAGCTGCGGCTCATCAACGAGCGCGCCGCTTGACGCATTTCTGCGGGTTGCGAATAGGCAGGAACGTCAAGGGCCAGCACTTCCGTGTCGCACTCGGGGAAAACATGCAGCGCGCAGGCGCGCAGGGCACTCGCCAGAGGCGCATGGGCGATCAGCAGGAAACAAGTCTTCATGGGGCGCGACGACACAACAATTCATTGCATTATCGCAGCACCCTTGCCACGACAAAGGGCATGGTGCCTGGCTGCTGCAGGGGGCATGCACGGCGAAAGCTACACTTGCGCGGCAAAAACCATGACTCCTTACCTCCCTGGCGTGCAGCACCCCGCTTTCAAGCTCTTCTCCCCCACGACTGAAGAAGAAATTGCCACCGTGCGGGAACTCTTCAGCGAATACGCGCAGTCACTGGCCGTGGATTTGGCCTTGCAGGGCTTGGACCGGGAGCTCGCTCGATTACCCGGCGATTACGCACCTCCTCGTGGCTGCCTCTACCTTGCGGAAGTCAACGGCAGCATCGCGGGCTGCTGCGCGCTCCGGCCGCTGGACAATTGCGACTATCCCAACGCAGCGGAAATGAAACGACTGTATGTTCGCCGGGCATTTCGCGGCTTCGGGCTTGGAAGAGGGCTCGCGGAAGCCATCCTCGACGCCGCACAAACACGCGGCTACAGCTGCGTCCTGCTGGACACGCTGAACGACATGGAAGCCGCGCGGGCACTGTACGAGGAATTGGGCTTCACCGAAATTCCACCGTACTACCACAGCCCTTACGCAGGGGCCCACTACCTGAAAGTGGAACTCGGCTAGTCGCAGTCCGCGCCTGCACCTCAGCGCCGGAGCTGGCCGAGCAAGGTTGCCGCGTCACTGACTTCAAATTTTCCCGGTGCCTCGATATTGAGTTGCGCCACCTTGCCATCCCTGAGCAGCATCGAATAGCGGCTAGAGCGCAACCCCAGTCCTTTACCCGTCAGATCCCAGGTCAGGCCCGTGGCTTTTGCAAAGGCGGCATCACCGTCGGCCAGCATCCGCACTTTCCCGGCAGCCTTGTTCTCCCTTCCCCACGCACCCATCACGAAGGGATCGTTGACGGCAACACACCAGATTTCATCGACGCCAGCCGCGCGCAACGCCGCTGCCTGATTGAGATAGCCCGGCAGATGCTCATTGGAGCAAGTGGGCGTGAACGCCCCCGGAACCGCAAACAAGGCTATGGTCTTGCCCGCCGCGGCCTTGCCCACGTCAACCGGATTGGGGCCTACGCTGCAGCCATCGCTTGCAACATCGACAAATTCCATCAATGTCGCTGCGGGCAACCTGTCACCCATCTTGATCATCTTCAACCCCCCAGCATCTTGCGAGCAGCCCCAATGGCGCATCGTGCAAGAGACAAAAAAGCGGCCCACATTGTGGGCCGCTTTTCATGTTCTTGCTGGTGTCGCGCAAATGCGCCTTAAACCAACTGTGCCTTCTGAACCAGGCGAGTCACCACCCAGTTCTTCGTCTTGGAGAGCGGACGGCTTTCGGTGATTTCAACGGTGTCGCCCAGCTTGTAGTCGCCTTTTTCGTCATGAGCGTGAAATTTGCTCGAACGAATCACGATCTTGTCGTAGATGGGGTGCTTCACACGGCGTTCAATCAACACCGTGACCGTCTTGGCACGCTTGGCGCTGACCACCTTGCCGACCAAGGTGCGCTTGAGGGATATCTTTGCTTCCGTCATTTTCGCTCCTGATTACTTGGCGGCTTGCTTTTCAGCAAGAATGGTCTTGGCGCGGGCAATGTCACGGCGCGTACTTTTGAGCGTCGCGGTATTACCCAGTTGTTGCGTCGCCTTCTGCATGCGCAGTCCGAAGTGCGCCTTTTGCAGCGATTTCACTTCATCCTTGAGCGCGGCCACGTCTTTTTGGCGGAGTTCAGCAGCTTTCGTCATGTTGATTTCTCCTTATGCGCCAATGTGGCGGGACACGAATGTCGTACGCAAGGGCAGCTTGGCAGCCGCAAGGCGGAACGCCTCGCGAGCCAGTTCCTCAGGCACACCGACAATCTCGAACACCACCTTGCCGGGCTGGATCTCGGCAACGTAATACTCGGGGTTACCCTTGCCGTTACCCATACGCACTTCCGCGGGCTTGGTGGAAATCGGTTTGTCCGGAAATACGCGAATCCAGATCCGGCCACCACGCTTGACGTGCCGCGAAATCGCACGACGCGCAGCTTCGATCTGACGCGCGGTCAGGCGACCGCGATCCGTGCACTTGAGACCGAAATCACCGAATGACACCGCGTTTCCACGCGTGGCAATGCCCGTGTTGCGGCCTTTTTGCTCTTTGCGGTATTTGCGACGAGCAGGTTGCAGCATGTTTATTCTCCTTTGCCGTCCGCCGCTGCGGCAGCGGGCGCGTCTTTGCGAACGCGCTTAACGGCTGTTGCGTCAGCGCCAGAGGCGCCTTCGGGTTTGTCGCTACCGTCCACCGGTGCCGTGTTCGTGCCGCCACTGCGGCGAGGACCGCGGCCATCGCGACGGCCATCGCCACGCCCGTCACGACGCGGACCACGCGGGCGGCGCTCATCTTCACGGGGCGCTTCGACCACGGGTTGCTCACCACGACCGAGCGTGTCGCCCTTGTAAACCCAAACCTTCACGCCAATCGCGCCATAGGTGGTGTGAGCCTCGGACACGCCATAGTCGATATCGGCACGCAGCGTATGCAGCGGCACACGGCCTTCGCGATACCACTCGGTACGCGCGATTTCAATGCCGTTCAGACGGCCGGCCGACATGATCTTGATGCCCTGGGCACCCAGGCGCATGGCGTTTTGCATCGCGCGCTTCATGGCACGACGGAACTGGATGCGCTTTTCGAGCTGCTGCGTGATCGAGTCGGCGATCAGCTTGGCATCGATTTCAGGCTTGCGCACTTCCTCGATGTTGACGGCCACCGGAACGCCGAGCATGCCGGCGAGATCCTTCTTCAGGTTCTCGATGTCCTCGCCCTTCTTGCCAATCACGACGCCCGGACGAGCGGAATAGATCGTGATGCGGGCATTCTTCGCCGGGCGCTCGATCAGAACGCGCGAAACCGCAGCGTTCTTGAGCTTGCCGCGCAGGAATTCACGCACCTTGATGTCTTCGGCGAGCTTGTCGGCGAAATCGCGGTTGCTGGCGTACCAGCGGCTGGCCCAGTTACGACTGACGGCCAGGCGAAAGCCGGTAGGATGAATTTTCTGTCCCATGGTATTCCTCTCGCGCTCAGTTGCCCACGGCCACGAAGATGTGGCACGTCGGTTTGCTGATGCGGTTGCCGCGACCCTTTGCTCGCGCCGTGAAGCGCTTGAGCGTAGTGCCTTGCTCGACGTAGATGGTTTTCACCCTCAATTCGTCGATGTCGGCGCCGTCGTTGTGCTCGGCATTGGCAATGGCCGATTCAAGCACCTTCTTGACGATGCCGGCGGCCTTCTTCTGCGTGAACGTCAGGATGTCGAGCGCCTGGTCCACTTTTTTGCCACGGATGAGATCTGCGACCAGACGACCCTTGTCGGCGGACAAGCGGACGCCCCGCAGGACTGCACGTGTTTCAGACATGATCGTTCCTTACTTCTTCTGGACCTTCTTGTCCGCCGGGTGGCCCTTGAACGTGCGCGTCAACGCAAATTCTCCGAGCTTGTGGCCGACCATCTGATCGGTGATGTAGACCGGCACGTGCTGCTTGCCGTTGTGCACGGCGATCGTCAGGCCGATGAACTCGGGCAGCACCATGGAGCGGCGCGACCAGGTCTTGACAGGTTTCTTGTCCTTCGTCGCCACGGCCTTTTCGGCCTTGGCGAACAGGTGATGGTCAACGAATGGACCCTTTTTGACAGAGCGAGACATTGACTACCCCTTACTTCTTGCGACGCGACACGATCATGGTCTGTGTACGCTTGTTGTTGCGGGTGCGATAGCCTTTGGTCAGGTTGCCCCACGGATCGACCGGGTGACGACCTTCGCCCGTCTTGCCTTCACCACCACCCTGCGGGTGATCGATAGGATTCATCGCAACGCCGCGCACCGTCGGGCGTATACCCATCCAGCGCTTGACACCCGCCTTGCCGAGCTGGCGCAGGCTGTGCTCCTCATTGGCCACCTCGCCGATCGTGGCCCGACACTCCACATGGATCTTGCGGACCTCGCCGGAACGCATGCGCACCTGCGCATACACGCCTTCGCGAGCGAGCAAGGTCGCGGACGTCCCGGCCGATCGGGCGATCTGCGCCCCTTTCCCGGGCTTGAGCTCGATGCAGTGAATCGTCGAACCCACAGGAACGTTGCGGATCGGCAGTGTGTTGCCCACTCGAATCGGCGCTTCTGCACCGCTTACCACGGATGCACCCACTTCGATATTGCGGGGCGCAATGATGTAGCGGCGCTCGCCATCCGCGTAGCACAGCAGTGCGATATGCGCCGAACGGTTCGGGTCGTACTCGATGCGTTCCACCTTGGCCGGTATGCCGTCCTTGTTGCGCACGAAGTCAACCACACGATAGTGGTGCTTGTGGCCCCCACCCTTGTGGCGAACGGTGATGCAACCGCGGTTGTTGCGGCCCGCCTTCTGGAACTTCGGTTCCAGCAGTGGCGCAAAGCCCTCGCCCTTGTGCAGGTGGTCACGCGAAATCTTGACCGCCCCACGCTGGCCCGGGGTATTTGGTTTGATTTTGATGACAGCCATGATTACGCCGCCTCCCCAGACAGGTTGAGATCCTGGCCTTCCTTGAGCTGAACGTAGGCCTTGCGCACGTTGTCGCGCCGGCCCGTCGTCTTGCCAAAGCGCTTGGTCTTGCCCTTGATGTTGACCACCGACACGCCAGTCACATCGACCTTGAACAGCAATTCCACTGCAGCCTTGATTTCGGGCTTGGTGGCGCCTTGCAGCACCTTGAAGGTCACGACATTGGACTTCTCGGAGACCATCGTGGCTTTCTCGGAAACCACGGGAGCCACGAGCACCTGCATCAGTCGGCCTTCATCGAATTTGGTCGTGCTCATGCGAACATCTCCTTGAGCTGATCGATGGCACCCTTGGTGACAAGCACCTTCTTGTAGTGCACCAGCGAAACCGGGTCAGCGTAGCGAGGCTCGACGACAAACACATTCTTGAGATTGCGCGAAGCGAGGTACAGATTCTCGTCAACCTCTTCGGCGATAACCATCACCGAATCCAGGTTCATGGCCTTGAAGCGGCCCGCCAGCGCCTTCGTCTTGGGCGAATCCACCTTGATGGAATCCACCACGGCCAAGCGACCCTCGCGCACGAGCTGCGAGAGGATGGATGCCATGCCGGCACGGTACATCTTCTTGTTGAGCTTGTGCGTGAAGTTTTCTTCCGGCAGATTCGGGAAAATCCGGCCACCCCCACGCCACAGCGGCGAGGAAGTCATACCGGCGCGCGCGTTGCCCGTGCCCTTCTGCTTGAAGGGCTTCTTGGTCGAGTGACGCACCTGCTCGCGATCTTTTTGCGCGCGGGTGCCCTGGCGGCCATTGGCGCGGTAGGCGACGACGACCTGATGAATCAGATCCTCGTTGTATTGGCGATCAAACACGGTCTCGGGCACTTCCACCTTGGAAGCCGCCTGACCCTGGTCATTCAGGAGTTCGAGCTGCATCAGTTCGCTCCTTTGGAAATGCTTGCCTTCACGGCCGGACGAACGGTGACGAAGCCACCCTTGGACCCCGGAACCGCACCCTTGATGAGCAACAGCTGGCGGGCTTCGTCCACGCGAACCACATCCAGGTTCTGCATCGTGACGGTTTCATCACCCATGTGGCCGGTCATCTTCTTGCCCGGAAACACACGCCCCGGATCCTGCGCCATCGAGATCGACCCCGGCACGTTGTGCGAACGACTGTTGCCGTGCGAGGCCCGCTGAGAGCTGAAATTGTGGCGCTTGATGGTACCGGCGTACCCCTTACCGATCGACGTGCCCTGCACATCGACCTTCTGGCCGACCGCGAAAACATCCGCCACCGGCACCGCGCCGCCCGCCGCATACTTGTCGGCAGTATCTTGCGTCACGCGGAATTCACGCACGATCTGGCCCGCCTGAACGCCTGCCTTGGCGAGGTGGCCCGCCTGCGGCTTGGTGACGCGAGAGGCCTTGCGCGCACCGTACGTGACCTGCAGCGCCACGTAGCCGTCATTTTCCTGGGTTTTGACCTGAGACACGCGGTTGTCGGACACATCCACCACCGTGACGGGAATCGACTCCCCATCATCGGTGAACAGACGCATCATGCCCACCTTGCGCCCCAGCAGTCCCAAGGACTTGCTTTGACTCATGTTTATTCTCCGAAACTCTCACCGCCGGAACTTCAATTGGCCCAAGCGTTTGCGCCCCACGGTCGGCTCAGCGCCAAGCCGCATCGGTGCATGAAAGAAGGTTGTTCAAACTTCGCGCAGCAAACACAACGCGAAGCCGTGCATTCTATCTCAGCTGTCAGCCGTACGCAAGCCGAAGCGGCAACCGTGTGCCACCTCGGCGGGCGTCATCACTGCAACTTGATCTCGACGTCCACACCCGCCGGCAGATCCAGCTTCATCAAGGCATCAACCGTCTTGTCGGTCGGGTCAACGATGTCCATCAGGCGCTGGTGCGTGCGGATTTCCAGCTGATCGCGACTCGTCTTGTTGACGTGTGGCGAACGCAGGATATCGAAACGCTTCAGGCGCGTCGGCAGGGGCACGGGGCCCTTGACGATGGCGCCGGTGCGCTTGGCGGTATCGACGATTTCGGCAGCCGATTGGTCGATGAGTTTGTAGTCAAACGCCTTCAGGCGAATACGGATTTTTTGCTTGGACATGAATAATCCTCAGTAGTCCCAAGAATTACTCGATGATCTTGGCCACGACGCCCGCGCCCACGGTGCGTCCGCCTTCGCGGATGGCAAAGCGCAGGCCTTCTTCCATGGCGATGGGGTGGATCAGCTTGACGGTCATGGACACGTTGTCGCCGGGCATCACCATTTCCT
>JAIOIA010000094.1:0-4403 GCA_019912745.1 Comamonas sp.
ACGCAAGCGGCCCCGCCGGCCGCCCCCGAACGCAAGGGCTGGCTCACGCGTCTGTCGGCGGGCCTGCGCAAGACGGGCAGCAGCATCACCAGCGTCTTCACCGGCACGAAGATCGATGATGCGCTCTACGAGGAGCTGGAAGACGCACTGCTGATGGCCGACACCGGCGTCAAGGCCACGCAACACCTGCTGGAAACGCTCAAGCATCGCGTCAAGGAAAGCAAAGCCACCGAGCCCACCGCCGTCAAGGCGCTGCTGGCCGACGTGCTTACCGAGCTGCTGGCGCCGCTGGAAAAGCCGCTGGAAATCGGCGCGCACCAGCCCACCGTGATCATGGTCGCGGGCGTCAACGGCGCGGGCAAGACGACCTCGATCGGCAAGCTCACCAAGCACCTGGCGGACCACGGCGAAAGCGTGCTGCTGGCCGCGGCCGACACCTTCCGCGCCGCCGCGCGCGAGCAGCTCGGCGTCTGGGCCACGCGCAACACCGTGGAGATCGTCAGCCAGGAAGGGGGCGACCCGGCCGCCGTGAGCTTCGACGCGGTGAGCGCCGGGCGCGCGCGCGGCAAGGACGTGGTGCTGATCGATACCGCCGGGCGCCTGCCCACGCAACTGCACCTGATGCAGGAGCTGCAGAAAATCAAGCGCGTGATCACCAAGGCCGATGCCAGCGCACCGCACGAGGTGCTGCTGGTGATCGACGGCAACACCGGCCAGAACGCGCTCGCGCAGGTCAAGGCGTTCGACGACGCGCTCGAGCTCACCGGCCTCATCGTCACCAAGCTCGACGGCACCGCCAAGGGCGGCGTGCTCGCGGCCATCGCGCAGGAGCGCCCGGTCCCGGTGTACTTCATCGGCGTGGGCGAGAAGGTGGAAGACCTCGAGACCTTCAGCGCGCGGGAGTTTGCGCAGGCACTGCTGGCGTAGCGACGCCGGCGCACTCCGCGGCCGCGGACATCGACATCCACCCAGCCGGGCGGGTGCGTTTCCCGCCCCCGCTCATGCGGTTGCCGACGTGTCGGCGCGTCTCAGAATCGGCCAGTCAGAGAACGCAAGCACGTACAGCGCGATCAGGTTGACCATGGGAATGAGCATCAACAGACTGAGCCAGCCGGAAAATCCCGCCTTGGCAAAGATCCTCCAGAACGGCAGCACGATCACCACCGCGCCCAGCAGCATCGTGAGCCAATGCAGACCAAACCATCCACTCCACTCGTATCCGTACATCATGATGTGTTTCCCCTGCTTGAAATTCTTGATGTCTGCGTCTTGTTCTACCTGCGCCGCAGCCGCAGCGCATTGAAGATCACCGAAGCCGAACTCAGGCTCATGGCCAGCGCCGCGATCATGGGCGACAGCAGCCAGCCAGTGAACGGGTACAGCAGGCCGGCGGCGATCGGCACGCCGATGCCGTTGTAGACGAAGGCGAAGAGCAGGTTCTGGCGCATGTTGCGCACGGTGTCGGTGGAAATTTCGCGCGCCGCGGCGATGCCGCGCAGATCGCCCTTGACCAGGGTCACCTGGCCGCTGTTCATCGCCACGTCGGTGCCGGTTCCCATGGCCACGCCCACGTCGGCTCTGGCCAGCGCCGGGGCGTCGTTGATGCCGTCGCCAGCCATGGCGACCACATGGCCCTCGCGCTGCAATTTCTCGACCAGGGCCAGCTTGTCGGCGGGCTTGACCTCGCCATGCACCTCGTCGATGCCCAGCTTGGTGGCCACCGCCTGGGCCGTGGTCAGGCCGTCACCCGTGGCCATGACGATGCGCAGGCCACTGGCATGCAGGGTGCGGATGGCCTCGGGCGTGCTGGACTTGATGGGATCGGTCACGGCCAGCAGGCCGGCGAGGCGGCCATCGACCGCCAGGTGCATGACGCTGGCGCCCTCGCCGCGCAGGCGCTCGGCGTCAAGCTTCAGGGCCGCCACATCGACACCTGCTTGCTCCATGAGCGCGGTGTTGCCCAACGCCAGGTGCCGTCCCTCCACGGTGCCGCGCACGCCGATGCCGCTGCCCGATTCGAAGTCGACCGGCTTGGCCAGCAGCAGGCCTTGCTCGCGCGCCGCGCTGACGATGGCTTCGGCCAGCGGGTGCTCGCTGCCCTGGTCCAGGCTGGCGGCCAGGCGCAGCACCTCGTCGGGCGTGGACTCGGCCGTGGCAATAGCCGTCTCGAACGCGGGCCGGCCTTCCGTGAGCGTGCCGGTCTTGTCCACGATCAGGGTATCCACCTCGCGCAGCTTCTCGATGGCGGCCGCATCGCGGAACAGCACGCCCTGCGTGGCCGCGCGGCCCGTGGCCACCATCACCGACATGGGCGTGGCCAAGCCCAGCGCGCAGGGGCAGGCGATGATCAGCACCGCCACGGCATTGATCAGGCCGAACACCCAGCTGGGCTCGGGGCCGAACAGCCCCCAGACGAAGAAGGTGGCGACGGCGATCGTCACGACCACCAGGACGAACTTGCCCGCCACCACGTCGGCCATGCGCTGCATGGGCGCCTTGGAGCGCTGGGCGGTGGCCACCAACTGAACGATCTGCGCCAGCATGGTGGCCGCGCCGACCTTCTCGGAGCGCATGACCAGCGCGCCGCTGGTGTTGAGCGTGGCGCCGATCAACGCGTCGCCCACACGCTTGGTCACGGGAACGGGCTCACCCGTCAGCATGGATTCATCGACCGCGCTGCGGCCCTCGGTCACGACGCCATCGACGGGCACCTTCTCGCCGGGGCGCACGCGCAGCAAATCGCCGACATGCACGTGGGCGAGCGGCACGTCCTCCTCGCTGCCGTCGGCGTTGATGCGCCGCGCGGTCTTTGGCGCCAGGCCCAGCAGCGACTTGAGCGCGGCCGAGGTCTGCGAGCGTGCCTTCAGCTCCAGGATCTGCCCCAGCAGGGTCAGCGAGATGATGACCACGGCCGCCTCGAAGTACACCGCCACGCGGCCCATGGCCACGAACGAGGCGGGGAACACCTGCGGTGCCACGGTGGCGACGACGCTGTAGACAAAGGCGGCCCCGGTGCCCAGGCCAATCAGGGTCCACATGTTGGGGCTGCGCTGCACGACGGAGCGCCAGCCACGCACGAAGAAGGGCCAGCCGGCCCACAGCACCACCGGCAGTGACAGCGCCAGCTCGATCCAGCTCTGCGTGGCCATGCCGAACCAGCCCAGACGGTGGCCGAACATGGCCAGCACCGTGACGACCATGGTCAACGGCAGCGTCCACCAGAAGCGGCACTGAAAGTCCTTCAGTTCATGGCCGTCTTCCGCGTCCAGCGGAATGATGGGCTCCAGCGCCATGCCGCAGATGGGGCAGTTGCCGGGGTGGTCCTGGCGCACCTCGGGGTGCATGGGGCAGGTATAGATGGTTCCGACCGGGGCCTGTTCGCCGTCGGCGTGGCTGTGATGATGCGAGTGATGATTCATCCCCATGCCTTTCTTCAAGCTGGCTCCATTCTCGACCTTGCCATCATGGAAAGGTCAAGCCACCTTCCCGCAAGACATCACTGAATCCACGGCCCCCGCTTTTCCACGTTCCTGAACCGGCGGGCACGGCACCGTGCCGTAGGAACAGTAGACGCAGCAATCACCCAGCTTTGGCTGAAGAACGACGTGGCACTGCTCACACTCATAGAACCACTGACAGGCGTCAGTGGGCATCGTTTCGACTTTGGCATGACCGCATGCGGGGCAGGTCAGTGTCGATTCCAGGGTAACGGCAGTCATTTGGCAGCTCCTCGCCAAGGTTGAGGATATTCGACGTCCCCGGCGGCCCGTGCAAGGCCTGCGGCACTCGTCTTCACGTCATCGAAGACCACATGAACTCCGCACCCGCATTCCCGGGGACATGGGCAACCGCAGATCACCCTTGATTGTCCGGTCGTGGCGGCGTGCAGGGTCCATGGAGTTACCGGTTCACGGTGGGCTCGGCCTTGCCCGCATACTTGACCAGGATGTCGCCCATCGCACGCATCATCTCTCCGTGCATGCGCATCGCCGTGGCCGAGTCCAGGCCCGCGCCGCCCATCATGCCTTGGCAGGCGCCCATCATGCCGCCACCCGCCACGGCGCCGTCGCCCATCATCCCGGGGCCCATCATCCCGTAACCCATCGGGCCGCGGGCCTCGACGTTGCCAGCCATGGGGCCGGCCATCATCGAAGGCGGCACGGCCGAGACGGGGCCTGGCAGGCTCCCATCGGTGGGAGCCGCCAGGCTCGCGGAGCCGACGCCCAGCGCCGCGACGGACAGCGCGGCGACAAGAAGGTTCTTGGTGATCATCACAATCTCCTGACACAAACATCAAGGCCCGATCGAGCGGTTCGGGTCCAGGACAGGCACGTTCACCGACGGTGAACATGCAGTGGGCCAGACGGTCGGGCATGCTTGACCTGCCCGATCGCCTCCGCTCT
>JAIOIA010000095.1:0-17852 GCA_019912745.1 Comamonas sp.
CGCGGCCGCCCGAGACGATGATCTTGGCCGCCGTCAGCTCGGGACGGTCACTCTTGCTGAGCTCGCTGCCGACAAAGCTGCTCTTGCCCGAATCGGCGACGGCAGCGACGCTTTCGACCGCGGCCGAGCCGCCGCTGGCGCTCGCCGCATCAAAACCGGTGGTGCGCACCGTGATGACCTTGACCGCGTCCTGCGACTGCACCGTGGCAATCGCATTGCCCGCGTAGATCGGGCGCTCGAAGGTGTCGGCGCCGCCCACCTTGGTGATGTCGGAAATCTGCGCCACATCCAGCTTCGCGGCGACGCGTGGCGCTGTGTTCTTGCCACTGGCAGTGGCGGGGAACAAGATATGGCTGTAGTTGGCGGCGACGGCCAGCACCTGCGCGGCGAGGTTTTCGGCCAGGCCATTCTTCAGGCTGGCACCATCGGCGTGCAGCACCTTGGCCACGCCAGCGACCTGCGCGGCGGCCTGCGCGGCGGCGCCGGCGTTTTCACCGGCGACGAGCACGTGCACGTCCGCGCCGCAGGCGGCGGCGGCGGTGACGGTGTTGAGGGTGGCAGCCTTGAGGCTGGCGTTGTCGTGTTCGGCAATGACAAGTGCGGTCATGTTGTTCGGTCCTTTTCCTCAGATCACCTTGGCTTCGTTACGCAGCTTCTCGACCAGCGTGGCCACGTCGGGCACCTTCACGCCCGCACCGCGCTTGGGCGGCTCGCTCACTCTCAAAGTCTTCAGGCGCGGCGAAACATCCACGCCCAGATCGGCCGGGGTGACGGTGTCGAGCGGCTTTTTCTTCGCCTTCATGATGTTGGGCAGCGTGACGTAGCGCGGCTCGTTCAGGCGCAGGTCGGTGGTGACGACGGCCGGCAGCGTGACCGAAACGGTCTCCAGGCCGCCATCGACTTCGCGCGTCACCGTGGCCTTGCCATCGGCGACCTCGACCTTGTTGGCAAACGTGGCCTGAGGCAGATCGGCCAGAGCGGCAAGCATCTGCCCGGTCTGGTTGGCGTCGTCATCGATCGCCTGCTTGCCCAGGATCACGAGGCCGGGCTGTTCCTTGTCCACGAGCGCCCTCAGGAGCTTGGCAACGGCCAGCGGCTGCAGTTCTTCGTCGGTCTGCACCAGGATGGCCCGATCGGCGCCGATGGCCATGGCCGTGCGCAGCGTCTCCTGGCACTGCTGCACACCGCAGGAGACGGCGATCACCTCGGTGACCACGCCCTTTTCCTTGAGACGCACGGCTTCCTCGACGGCAATCTCGTCAAAGGGGTTCATGCTCATCTTGACATTCGAGATGTCCACACCCGTGCTGTCCGACTTGACGCGAACCTTCACGTTGTAGTCCACCACACGCTTGACGGGGACCAAAACCTTCATTGCTGCAGCTCCTGAAGTTGATTGAGTTGACGTATACGTAAACCATCAGATTCTATGTTGCACTGCAAGGTCCGAAACTTGCGCACAAAATAAACGAACGGTCGTGCTTTTTTATAATTATGCCAGTCCGTTGCGGCAACGTCGAGCCCGCCCCGACAGCACGCAGGTCAATGCGGCTTCCACGCCGGTTCGCGCTTTTCGGCAAACGCACGGGCTCCCTCCTGCGCGTCGGCGTCCATCATGTTCGTCGCCATCGTCTGGCAGGCCAGCTGGTACGCGGCCTGCAGGCCCAGTTCACGCTGCTGGTAGACGAGCTTCTTGCCCATGGCGACCGCCACGGCGGGCTTTTCGACGATGGCACCGACCAGCGCGGCCACCTCGTCGTCGAGCCGCTCGGGCGCCACCACGCGGTTGACCAGGCCCTCCTTGAGCGCCGTCTGCGCATCAATGAAGTCGCCGGTCAGCAGCATTTCCATCGCGCGCTTGGCCGGGACGTTGCGCACCAAGGGCACGCTCGGGGTGGAGCAGAACAGCCCGTAGTGGATGCCGCTAGTGGCAAAGCGCGCCTCGGTGCTGGCCACCGCCAGGTCGCACTGCGCGACGAGCTGGCAACCCGCCGCGGCCGCGATGCCGTGCACGCGTGCGACGACGGGCACGCTGAGCTGGTTGATGGAAAGCATCACGCGGCTGCATTGCGCGAACAGGTCGCGGTAATACGCAAGATCAGGGTGCGCGGACATGTCCTTCAGGTTGTGCCCGGCGCAGAACGCCTTGCCTTCGCCCGCCAGCACCACGGCGCGCGCCTGCGCGTCCTTCTGCACCGCATCCAGCGCCTGCTGCAGCGCCTGCAGCATTTCACTGCCCAGCGCGTTGAAGCGCCTGGGGTCGTTCATCGTGAGGGTGTAGACGCCGCGCGCATCGCGCGCCACGCTCAAGAGGTCGGCGGAATCGGTCATGAAAGAGCTCCTGAAGTCACAGATCGGCAAGCGCGCGGATATGGGCCTCGACACTGTTGGCCAAGGGCACCAGAACGTACCCGCCTTCCAGGCAGGACACAATACGCCCTTTGGAAAAACGCCGCGCAATGTCCTTGATTCGCAGCGTGATCCAGGCAAAGTCCTGCTCCGTCAGGCCCAGTTGCCCCATGTCGTCGTCGCGGTGGCTGTCGAAACCCGCGCTGACGAAGATCATCTCGGGCTTGAAGGCCTCCAGCCGCGGCACCCAGAAGGTGTCGACGACCTCCCGCACATCCATACCCTTCGTGTAGGCCGCCAGCGGCACGTTGCACATGTTGGGCGCGGGGCTCTGGTCGCCGCTGAAGGGGTAGAACGGGTGCTGGAAGAAACTGCACATGAGCGCGCGCTGATCCCCCGCGAGGATGTCTTCCGTGCCATTGCCATGGTGCACATCGAAGTCGATCACCGCCACGCGCCGCAGGTTGTGCCGCTGCAATGCGTATTTGGCGGCGACGGCCACGTTGTTGAAAAAACAGAACCCCATGGCCTTGTTGTGCGTGGCGTGATGCCCGGGGGGGCGCACCGAGCAGAACGCGTTCTCCATCTCGCCCGCGATCACGGCGTCGGTGGCGTCCAGCGCCGCTCCCGCGGCGCGCAGCGCGGCGGACCAGGTCCAGGCGTTCATCGAGGTGTCAGGGTCCACCTGCGCGTAGGCCGGGCCGCCCGCGGCCTTTTCCTCGACAATGCGCTCGGACATGCCGCGCAGCGAGGCGACGTACCAGCGATCGTGCGCGAGTTCGATGTCCGCCAGGCTCGCCAGCGGCGCCTCGCGCTGATCCAGCACGTCGGCCAGGCCCGTGATCAGGAGACGGTTGTGAATGGCGTCCAGGCGCGCGGGGCACTCGGGGTGGCCTTGGCCCATCTCGTGCTTGCGGCAATCCGCATGAGTGTAAAAACCCGTTCTGCTCATGCTCCGTCTCCAGCATCTTTTTCGGATAACGTCGCGCTCATGGACACACAAGCAACCATCCAGGCGCTCCTAAACCAGCTTAACACGGTGATCGTGGGCAAATCGGCGCAAATTCAGGACAGCGTGGCCTGCCTGCTCGCGGGCGGGCACCTCTTGATCGAGGATGTGCCGGGCGTGGGCAAGACCACGCTCGCGCACGCGCTGGCGCGCAGCTTCGGCCTGGCTTTCGCGCGCGTGCAGTTCACGTCCGACCTGATGCCCAGCGACCTCACGGGCGTCGCGGTCTACGAGCGCGGCAAGGAGGCCTTCGTCTTTCACCCCGGGCCGGTGTTCACGCAGGTGCTGCTGGCCGACGAGATCAACCGCGCCAGCCCGCGCACGCAAAGCGCGCTGCTCGAAGCCATGGAGGAGAAACAGGTGTCGGTCGAAGGCGAAACGCGTGCCCTGCCCGATCCGTTCTTCGTGATCGCCACGCAGAACCCGCACGAGCAGATCGGCACCTTCCAGCTTCCCGAGAGTCAGCTCGACCGCTTTCTGATGCGCATCTCGCTGGGCTACCCCGATCACGCCTCGGAACGCGCCCTGCTCGCGGGCCAGGACCGCCGCGCCCAGCTGCTGCGGCTGCCCGCGCTGCTCGACGCCGCCGCGCTGGCGGCGCTGCAACGCCAGGTGCTCGCCATTCACGTGGCACCGGCGCTTCTGGACTATGTGCAGGCCCTGATCGCGGCAACGCGCTCGGGCCACTGGTTCGTGCAGGGCCTGTCGCCGCGCGCCGGCATCGCCCTCCTGCGCGCCGCCCGGGCCCAGGCGCTCATGACCGGACGCAACTACGCCGCGCCCGACGACGTGCAGGCCGTCCTCGCGCAGACCATCGCCCATCGGTTGCAGCCCGTGGCGAGCAGCGGGCGCGGCGCGGTGGAGCAGGTGCGCGCCATGATGGAGGCCGTGGCGCTGCCATGACGGCCACCCTGCCCCGGGGCTGGCTGGCCGCGCGCTGGCAGCGGTGGTGGATGGCGCGCGTCGCGCCCAGCGACCATCTGCGGCTGACCCAGCGCAACGTCTACATCCTGCCCACGGGCTCGGGCTGGATGCTGGCGCTGACGCTGCTGGTGCTGCTGGTGGCGTCGATCAATTTCCAGCTCAACCTCGGCTACCTGCTCACTTTCCTGCTGGCCGGCTGCGCGGGCGCAAGCACCTGGATCAGCCATGCCACGCTGCGCGGGCTGCAGTTGCGCCTGCTGCCGCCCGAGCCACTGTTTCTCGGGGGCAGCGTGGCGCTGCCCGTGCAGCTGCTCAACGACCGGCGCACGAGCCGCCATGCGATCGCGCTGGCGCTGCGCGGCTCGGGGCTCTGGTCCTGGGTCGACGTGCCCGCGCAGGGCAACGCCTCTCTGCAGCTGGCTTTCGAGCCGACGCGCCGCGGCCTGCAGGATGTGCCACCGCTGGCCGTGCAGACGCACTACCCGATGGGCATCTTCCGCGTCTGGGCATGGTGGCGGCCCAAGGCACGGGTGCTGGTCTACCCCAGGCCGGAACGGGGCGCCCCACCCCTGCCCGCGGGCGAGGCGCGCGCGGGGGGCGCCGCCAGCACGGGCCGCACCAGTGCCAGCGAATACGATGGCGTGCGCGCCTACCGGCGCGGCGATGCGCAACGCCTCATCGTCTGGAAGAAGGCGGCGCAGGCCATGGCCAGCGGCAGCGACGCGCTGGTGAGCCGCGACGGCCAGGCCTCGCAGCGCAGCGAGCTCTGGTTGAGCCTGCAGGCCACAGGCCTGCAGGCGCCGGAAGCGTGCCTCTCGCGCCTCGCGGCCTGGGTGCTGCACGCCGACCGCCTGGGGCTGACTTACGGCCTGCGCCTGGGAGCCGTCACCATCACCCAGGACAGCGGCGCCGCGCAGCGCGAGCGCTGCCTGCGTACCCTGGCTCTGTACTGAATTTCAATGAAAATCAGCCAAAACACCTGCCAGTCATACGTCTGCAGTTACATAAACAATAGCTGCCCCACGCATGACGACGTGAGGCCCCTTTGATCGCGCGCCTCAAAAACCCGCCGCGCGACGCGCGTGACACCCTGTTTCTGGTGCTGGTCATGGGGATCTGCGTCGCGCCCCTCGCGGCGCAGATCCCGCTCTGGACCTCGGTGGCCACCGCCCTGCTGCTGGCGTGGCGCGCCGCCCTCTCCTGGCTGGGACGGCCGCTGCCGCGACGCTGGATCACCTTCGCCCTGCTGATCCTCGCCACGGCGGCCACGCTCATGAGCTTCGGCACCATCGTCGGGCCGGATGCGGGCGTGACACTCATCGTGATGCTGCTGGCGCTCAAGACCCTGGAGCTGCGCGCGCGCCGCGACGCCATGGTGGTGTTCTTTCTCGGCTTCTTCACGCTGTTGTCCAACTTTTTTTTCTCGCAGTCGCTGGGCGTGGCGCTCATGATGCTGCTGGCGCTGCTGGGCCTGCTCACCGCGCTCATCAATGCACACCAGCCCGTGGGACACCCGCCGCTGCGCGACTCGCTCGCCACGGCCTTGCGCATGGCCCTGCTCGGCACTCCGATCATGCTGGCGCTGTTCCTGTTTTTCCCGCGCTTCGCGCCGTTGTGGGGCATCCCCAGCGAGGACCTGACGGGCCGCAGCGGCCTGTCGGGGCAGATGAGCGTGGGCTCGATCGCCAGGCTCGCGCTGGACGACAGCGTGGCGCTGCGCGTGCGCTTCGACACACCGGGCGGTGAGCCACCGCCACAGTCGGATCTGTATTTCCGCGGTCCCGTGCTCACGGCCTTCGATGGGCGCCAGTGGCATGCGCTGTCGCAACCCGAGGCGCACGACATCACCTGGGCCAGCCCGACGCCCGCGCACCTTCAAGTACAGGGCGAGCCGGTGCGCTACGAGATGACGCTGGAGGCCAGTCGCCGCCCCTGGCTGCTCACGCTGGATGTACCGTCCGAGCCGCCCGAGCTGCCGCAGGGCATGCGAGCGCGCATGACGCCCGAGCTGCAATGGGTCACGCAGCGTCCCATCATGAGCGTGCTGCGCTATGAAGCGGCGAGCTACCTGCGCTTTCGCCACGGGCCGCTCGCACGCACGCCCCAGCTGCGCCCCTACGTGCAGCTGCCGACCGGCTCCAACCCGCGCACAGCGGCGCTGGCTCAGCAGATGCGCGCCAATCCGCAACTGGCAGCGGGCGGCGCGCAGGCCATGGTGGACGATGCGCTCGCTCGCCTGCGCACCGGCGGCTACCGCTATACGCTGGAGCCCGGGGTCTATGACGAGAACACGGCCGACACCTTCTGGTTCGATCGCAAGGAGGGATTTTGCGAGCACATCGCATCCAGCTTCGTGGTGCTGATGCGCGCGCTAGACATCCCGGCACGCATCGTCACCGGCTACCAGGGGGGCGAGATGAACACCATCGACGGCTACTGGACCGTGCGCCAGAGCGACGCCCATGCCTGGACCGAGGTCTGGATGCAGGGCCGCGGCTGGGTGCGTGTCGATCCCACGGCCGCCGTCTCGCCCGCGCGCATCGGGACCTTCAAGCGACTGCAGGCGCCGCGCACGGCGCTGGGCGGCGCGCTGGCGTCGATGCTGAGCCCGTCGGTGCTGCAGCGCCTGCGCGCGGTCTGGGAAGCACTGGACAACCGCTGGACGCAATGGGTGCTCAACTACACGCAGGACCGCCAGCTCGACCTGCTCAAGAGCCTGGGCCTGCAGGCGCCCACCCGGCAGGACCTCGTGCGGGTACTCGGGCTGCTGCTGGCGTCAACCGCCTTGCTGGGCGCCCTCTGGACGCTGTGGGAGCGCCACCGGATCGACCCATGGCAGCGCCTGATGCGCGACACGCGCAGGCACATGGGCCGACTGCGGCTGAGCGCCCCCGGCCATCTCGGCGCCCGGGCGATGGCAAGGCAGGCGAGTGATGCACTCGGCCCCCAGGCGCAACCTCTCGTGGACTGGCTCATGCGGCTGGAGCAGGCGCGCTATGGCGCCCAAACGCGCGACAGCCTCGCCACGCTCAGGCGCGACCTGCGCCGCCTGCCCTGGTCAGAGCTTGAAAACATCCGCCGCCATCCACCACGGCGCTGGTAGCGGCCCCAGCGGTGCTCAACGCGCGTCGTCGGGCAGCGGCGCCACGCCCTGATGCTCGGCCTGCGGCTGCGCCACCGGCAGGACCTGCACCGGTGCCACCGTGGGCACGGGGGCGGGCGTGGGCAGGTATTTTGCAAACAGGTCGAAGAAGCGCGCGTAGAACTGCGCGTCCGCGATCGTCTCGCTGCCGACCTTGACCAGCGTGTCGTCGGTCGAATTGAGCGGCAGCGAGAGCGAACCCAGGCCGCCAACCCCCACCGACGCCGAGTTGTTCACCTTCTTGATCACGTAGCGGTCCTGAATGGCGCTGGCGAAGGCCGAGGTGCCCATGTCGCCCTGGCCTCCGGCGGCGCACACCACACGCATCTGCACCTCGTAGTGCACGTCGGGCGTGGGCTGGTAGTACTTGCGGCCCTTGACTTCATCCTTGGTCGCCGTTTCGACGATGTAGCCCTGGCTGAGCAGCGCCCGGCGCGCGGCCTCGCAGGTCTGCGCCTGCGTCGCGCGCAGATGGCGAGTGTGCATGCCCGCGCTGTCGAAATCATTGGGGGTGAAGGCGATGGCGCGCTCCGATCCCGGCAGCGCCTCGGGCATGCGGGCACAACCGCCCACGAAGAGCGCGAACGCCGCGGCGGCGCACGCCACGGCTGAAAAACGTCGGATCAACACGGTCAACATAGGCGGGAGATTGTGCAGCAGCGCGTGACGCACCGATGTCGGTGCACACTGCTGTCTCAGCGCGACAAGTCCTGCAATGGCCAGCGCGGCCTCACGTCGAAGGCGTAGTCGCAAGCCGCCTCGGCCACCCCGGCCTGCACGCGCATGGCCGCGGCCATGGCGATCATGGCGCCGTTGTCGGTGCACAGATGCAGTTCGGGGTAATGCACCCGCACGCCACGCGCACGGCAGGCATCGTCCAGCGTGTCGCGCAGCAGCCGGTTGGCCCCCACACCGCCCGCCACCACCAGGCGATCGAGCCCCGCGCCATCCAGCGCCTTGAGCGATTTCTTCACCAGCACTTCCACAATGGCGGCCTGGGTGCTCGCCGCTAGATCGGCCTTGCGCTCTTCGAGTGCTGCGCCGAGCTTCCTGGCCTGCGTGAGCACGGCGGTCTTGAGCCCGGCGAAGGAGAAATCCAGATCGCCACTGTGCAGCAGCGGCCGGGGCAGCTTGAATGCCGCCGCGTCGCCCTGCTCGGCCAAGCGCGCCAGCACCGGCCCGCCCGGGTAGGGCAGCCCCATGAGCTTGGCCGATTTGTCGAAGGCCTCGCCGGCCGCATCATCGATCGTCTCTCCAAGCAGTTCGTAGCGCCCGACGCCATCGACACGCATGAGCTGCGTGTGCCCACCCGAGACCAGCAGGGCCACGAACGGGAACTCGGGCGGGTCCATGCTCAGGAAGGGGGACAGCAGATGGCCTTCCAGGTGGTGCACGCCCAGCACCGGCACGCCCAGCGCCGCACCCAGCGCGCACGCCACGCCCGCGCCCACCAGCAGGGCACCCGCCAGCCCCGGACCGCGCGTGAACGCGACGAGATCGACCGCGCCCAGCGATGCACCCGCCTGCGCCAGCACGGTCCTCGTCAGCGGCAGCACCCGGCGGATGTGGTCCCGGCTGGCAAGCTCGGGCACCACGCCACCGTAGGCCTGGTGCAGGGCGATCTGGCTGTGCAGCGCGTGCGCGAGCAGCACCGGGGCGCTGCCCGGCGCATCCGCGCGCACCAGCGCCACGCCGGTTTCGTCACACGAGGATTCGATACCGAGAATCAGGCGATACATGGTGTCGAGTGTAGGGCGCGACCCGAGGGGTGAACGTCCGGACACCCATCCATGCACCGTCCGTCGGCGGAGAAGACCCTGTCATCCTTGGGCCTAATTAGGCACAAATCGCCGACCAGGCAACCTAGAATCCTCGGGTTTACCCGATAGTTGATTTTTTTCAATTCCCACGTCCTCAGAATATGCTTGAGAAAAGGAAACCGTCATGGACAGCGCGGTAGTCAGTCTGTTGTCGGCCTTTGTGCTCTCCCTCATAGGGCTGTTCGCCTTCATGTGGTCGATGCGCAAGGGACTGTTCGTTGAAAACCCCAAGGCCGCGGGCACCATCTTCGCCCCTGGCGAAGTCGGGCAGGCCGACGACCCGTCGCTCACCAGCGCCGGGATCGCCAAATTCCAGCAAGCGATCAACGAGACCCAGGACAAGGGGCGCGAGCTGGAACAGGCCGAGGACCCTGAGGAGCTGGAAGACCGCCTCGAGGCGGACCGCTCCACGGCCTTCCCGGCCTTCATGTTCATCGGTTTCGCGGTGATGTGGCTGGTGGTGGGCTCGATGGCGGGCCTGACCGCCTCGCTCAAGCTGCACTGGCCCGACTGGCTGGTGAGCGAGGCGTGGGAGACCTTCGGACGCATGCGCACCTACCACCTCACGGCGGTGCTCTACGGCTGGATCACCAACTGCGAGCTGGGCATCATCGTCTGGCTGCTGCCACGCCTGATGCGCACACCGCTGCGCGGGCCGCTGTTCGTGATGATGGGCGGCGCGCTGATCAACGTCGGCATCGCCAGCGCCATCGGCGGCTTCGGCATGGGCTGGACGGCCGGCATGGAATACCTCGAAATTCCGTGGCAGATCGGCATCTTCCTGGTGGCCGGCTTCATCTGCATCATCATCCCGGTGATTTCCACCGTGGTGCACCGCAAGTCGCACGAGATCTATGTGAGCGCGTGGTACCACGTGGGCTCGCTCCTGTGGATCGCACTGCTCTTCACCGTCGCCAAATTCCCCGGCGCGCACTTTGGCGTGGAGCAGGCGACGATGAACTGGTGGTACGGCCACAACGTGCTCGGGCTGTGGTTCACGCCGGCGGCGCTGGGTGCGGTCTACTATTTCCTGCCCAAGGTGATCGGGCGGCGCGTGAGCTCCTACAACCTGTCCATTCTCGGCTTCTGGACGCTGGCGTTCTTCTACGCCCAGGTCGGCGGCCACCACCTGATCGGCGGCCCGGTGCCGGAATGGCTGATCACGCTGTCCATCGTGCAGAGCATGATGATGATCGTGCCGGTGGCCGCGTTCTCGGTGAACATGGCCGGCACGATGTGGGGCCGCATGAAGCTCGCGCTGTACTCGCCCACGCTGCGCTTCATGATGTTCGGCGGCTTCATGTACATGGCGTCCTCGGTGCAAGGCTCGTTTGAAGCACTGCGCTCGGTCAACCAGGTGGCGCACTTCACGCACTTCACCGTGGCGCACGCCCACCTGGGCGCCTACGGCTTCGTCACCATGGTGTTGTTCGGCGCCATCTACTTCATGCTGCCGCGCATCCTGCGTTGGGAATGGCCCTTCCCCAAGCTCATTTCCTGGCACTTCTGGCTGGCCGCGATCGGCATCCTGATCTACTTCGGCCCGCTCACCTATGGCGGCTGGTTGCAGGGCCTGGCCATGCTTGACGAGACCAAGCCGTTCATCGAATCCGTGAAGCTCACGATTCCCTACCTCGAATGGCGCAGCGTCGGCGGATCGCTGATGCTCGCCAGCCACCTGATCTTCGCCTTCCACGTGCTGGCGATGGCACTGCGTTTCGGCCCCAACCGCACGGGCGCGGCCCTGTTCAGCCACGAATCGGGCAAGATGGAGATGGCTCATGGAAAATGAAGTCAAGCTGATCACCGGCACCCTGGTGACCTTCAGCATCGCCGTGGCGGCGCTGGTGCTCATCCCCTACTTCCAGGTGCGCGACATCCCGGCGCCCGACGGACTCAAGCCTTATACCAGCGCCGAGCTGCGCGGGCGCGAGGTCTACATCGCCAACGGTTGCGTCTACTGCCACACGCAGCAGCCGCGCGACGCCAGCTTCGGCCCGGACGCCAAGCGCGGCTGGGGCCGTGTCTCGGTGCCGGCCGACTACATCTACGACCGTCCGCACCTGCTGGGCAGCATGCGCACGGGCCCCGACCTGTTCAACATCGGCGTGCGCCAGCCCAGCGCCGACTGGCAGCTCGGGCACCTGTACCAACCGCGGGCGTACGTGAAGGAATCGATCATGCCGTCCTACCCCTTCCTCTTCGACGTCAAGGACAAGGCGGACAAGGACGAGACCGTGCTCAACCTGCCGCCGGGCGCGGCGCCCGAGGGCAAGGTCGTCGTGGCCAAGCCCGAGGCGCTGGACCTGGTGAAATACCTGCAGTCGCTCAAGCACGTCTATCCGATCGTTCCGGCCGATCCGAAATGACCACCGTGCCCACAGAATCCATGAGGTACCCACATGCCTGACAACAACCAACGATCGGGCGCGCAGCAGCGCGAGAGCACCGATCCGGAAGAACGCATCCGGCCCATGCCGCTGCTGCCCGCGCTGATCGCCCTGGGCATGGTGCTTTTCGGCATCATCTACATCGCGGTCTCCGGCCCCTACAGCCAGCCGTGGATGGGCGACGAGCGCACGCTCGCCGACCTCCAGGCCAAACCCGCCGGCGGGGCCGCGGGCGCGCCGGTCGATGGCGCGGCCATCTTCGCGGCCAACTGCGCCGCCTGCCACCAGCCCTCGGGCGAAGGCCTGCCGGGCGTGTTCCCGCCGCTCGACGGCTCGGAGTGGGTGCATGGCAGTCCGAAGATCCTGGCCAACATCGTGCTGCACGGCATCGATGGCGAGATCACGGTCAAGGGCAACACCTACAAGGGCCAGATGCCGGCCTTCCCGCAGCTGAGCGACGACGA
Source organism: Comamonas sp. (assembly GCA_019912745.1). Classification (GTDB taxonomy): domain Bacteria; phylum Pseudomonadota; class Gammaproteobacteria; order Burkholderiales; family Burkholderiaceae_C; genus Comamonas_C. The sequence goes on from JAIOIA010000095.1 coordinate 12,099, forward strand.
GCTCGCCGGCGTGCTGAGCTACATCCGCGGCGCCTGGAGCAACAAGAATGAACCCGTCGCGGCCGATTTGCTGGCGCAGGAGCGCAAGAGCGGGCGCACCACGCCGTTCGAGAGCGGCGACGCGCTCAAGGCGCTGGAAAAGTAATGCGGCGTCATGCCGCCCGGCCCCGCTGATGGTACGCACCGCCCTGCTCAGTCTGCTGGTTATCCTGGGCGGTTACGCGGCGGCGGCATGGCTCACGCACGACTTCCGGGTCTGGACGCAGGAAGGCTCGCGCCGCCTGGAAGTGGCCCTGAACCCCGTGCTGCTGCCGAATGTGCGCCTGCAGGGAACGGCGGCGCCCACGCTGCCCGGGGCCGCCGCGGGCCAGGTCACCATCGCGGATTTCTTCTACACCCGCTGCCAGACGGTCTGCCTCTCGCTAGGCAGCACCTTCCAGCAGTTGCAGGCCGAACTGCAGGCGCAGCCCGCGGCGCCGGGCGCCAGGCCCGTGCAACTGCTCTCGCTCTCGTTCGATGGCGCGCACGACGATCCGCGGGTGCTGCAGGCCTACGCCCGCAAGATGGGGGCAGAACCGCGGATCTGGCAATTCGCCAGCGTCGCCGATGCCGGCGAGCAGCGGTTGCTGCTGGAGCGCCTGGGCGTGGTGGTCATCCCCGACGAGCTCGGGGACTTCGAGCACAACGCCGCGCTGCTGGTCTTCGACGCCCAGGGCCGCATGGTGCGGGTCTTCGACATCGCCGAGCAGCAGCTCGCGCTGAACTACGCACGCCACCTCGCCTCCAAGCGTTCATGAACGGGTACTGGCAAGAGAGACTGGCGCGCCACCTCACCGCTGGGCGCCAGGGCGCATTGGGTCTGGCGATCGCCATCGCGCTGGTGCTGCCCGCGTCGCGCGCGGCACTCGAATCGAGCATGTGGCGCCACATGGTGCTGCAGTATCCGCTGTGGATTCTCTCGGGCGCCCTGCTGATGGGCGCGCTGCCGCCACGCGCACACAGCGCGGCGGCGCGCTGGAACCTGTCGGGCATCGGCGGCCTGCTGCTGGCGGGCAGCGTCATCACCGTGCTCATGATTCCGCGCGTGCTTGATCTGGCGCTGGTGCAGCCATCCGTGGAACTGGCCAAGTGCGCGGCGCTGCTGGCCGCGGGCGGCGCGCTGCGCCTTTCGTGGCGCCTAGCGGGCTTCGTGGTACAGAGTTTCTTTCTCGGCAACATGCTGCTCATGGGCGCGGCCGTGGGACAGCTCTATGCCAACTCGCCGCTGCGCCTGTGCAATGCCTACCTGCTGGGCGACCAGCAGCGCCTGGGCCACTGGCTCACCGGCCTCTCGACGACCGTGGCCGTGCTTTGGCTGGTGCAGGTCATCTGGTGGATCATGCGCCGCGAGAGCGACGCACGCGCGATGGCGGGCGCGCAGATCCGGACGGGCACGGCGCGGACGGGCGACGGCACTTCCCTTCCACGGCAGTAGGCTCATTGCGGCACCACGCCGCCCGCTGCTGCGGCAGACCGTGATAATGACGAACATGACTGCTGTGCAAAACCTGTTCCCGCTGGGGTGGGAGCACTATCTTCTGGGCGGCCTGTGCGTCGGCCTGGGCGTTTCGCTGCTCTTCGTCATGACGGGCCTGGTCGGCGGCATGAGCACCGTGTTTTCATCCACCTGGTCGTTCGTCGTGCGACGCCCGTTTTTTCAACAGATCGGGCTGAAGGGATCGCGCATCTGGCGGCTGGAGTACGCGCTGGGTCTCATCCTCGGCGCCCTGCTCTGGTGGCTGATGCTGGGGGGGCCGGGGCCCGAGACCACGGCCGTGCCCGCATGGCAACTGCTGGTGGGCGGCTTCATCGCCGGTTTCGGCGCGCGCCTGGGCCACGGCTGCACGTCGGGGCACGGCATCTGCGGGCTGGGCTCGCTGCAATGGCCTTCGGCCGTCGCCGTCGTCACGTTCATGATCACCGCCATGATCACGGCCAACCTCGTCCTGAGGCTGCAATCATGAAACTCGGCCATACGCTGGCCACGCTGGCCACGCTGGCCGCAGGCATGCTGTTCGGCTTCGGACTGGCGGCTTCCACTATGATCCGCCCCGAGGTGGTGCTGAGCTTTCTGCGCTTTCAGGATTTCGGCCTGATGCTGGTGATGGGCGGTGCCCTGGCCGTCACGGCGCTGGCCTACGCGCTGGTTCCGCGCCTGCTGAGCCAGCCCCTGCTCGGCGGCAGCTTCCAGAAGCACGCGATCCACAAGGGCGCGAGGATGGTGGCAGGCGCCGCGCTGTTCGGTGTGGGCTGGGGCCTGAGCGGCGTCTGCCCCGGTCCGGCCATCGCGGGCCTGGGGGCAGGCAACTGGATGCTGCTGTACGCGCTGGTCGGCATGGCCCTGGGCGCACTGCTGCAGGGGCTGACCGACAAGGCCCCGTAAGAATTTTGAATCGAATCTGGCTCAAACGCTTGTTTTGCATGCGCTAGCAGCTCCTTTGTTGATAGTGCAAACGTCAACGCCTAAAATCGCCCTGCCCTTTCTCTTTGCCTAGCACGGCATCCTGCGCGATGCCGTTTTTCATTGCCATGAGCGAAACGCCAGAACAACCCGGCCTGCAGAGCCTGTCCAAATCCTTCGAGCCCGCGCCGCTGGAAGCGCACTGGGGCCCCGAATGGGAGCAGCGCGGCTACGGCGCCGCGGGCGTGCGCGGCAGCGGCCAGCCCGATGCCGCCGCGCCCTCGTTCGCCATCCAGCTGCCGCCGCCCAACGTGACGGGCACGCTGCACATGGGGCATGCGTTCAACCAGACCATCATGGACAGCCTGACGCGCTATCACCGCATGCGCGGCTACAACACCGTGTGGGTGCCGGGCACTGACCATGCGGGCATCGCCACGCAGATCGTCGTCGAGCGCCAGCTGCAGGAGCAAGGCGTGCGGCGGCGCGACATCGGCCGCAAGAATTTCGTCGCAAGGGTGTGGGAGTGGAAGGAAAAGAGCGGCAGCACCATCACCACGCAGATGCGCCGCATGGGCGACACCGTGGACTGGAGCCGCGAATATTTCACGATGGACGACAAGCTCTCGGGCGTCGTCACCGAAACCTTCGTGCGCCTGTACCAGCAGGGGCTGATCTACCGCGGCAAGCGCCTCGTGAACTGGGACCCGGTGCTGCAGTCTGCCGTGTCCGACCTGGAGGTGGAAAGCATCAAGGCCGAAGGCAAGATGCACTACATCACCTATCCGTTCGTCGACGGCCCGCAGATGATCGACGGGCAGATGCAGCGCGGCATGACGATCGCCACCACCCGCCCCGAGACCATGATGGCCGACGGCGCGCTGGCCGTGCACCCCGAGGACGAGCGCTACCGGCACCTGGTGGGCCAATGGGTGGAACTTCCGCTGATGGGGCGCACCATTCCCATCATCGCCGACGATTTCGTGGACCGCGAATTCGGCTCGGGCTGCGTCAAGATCACCGGCGCGCACGACTTCAACGACTACGCCTGCGCGCTGCGCCACGATCTGCCCTTGATCACCATCTTCACGCTGGACGCGCACATCAACGACAACGGCCCCGCCGCCTACCGGGGCATGGACCGTTTCGCGGCCCGCAAGGCCGTGGTCGCCGATCTGGAATCGGGCGGCTACCTGGTGGAGATCAAGGCGCATGAGCTGATGCTGCCCACCTGCACCCGCACCGGCCAGGCGGTCGAGCCGATGCTGACCGACCAGTGGTTCGTCGCGATGAGCCAGGCCGCGAAGGAAGGCACGGGCGACGCCACGGGCAAATCCATCGCGCAGAAGGCAATCGATGCGGTCGCCAGCGGTCAGGTCTCCTTCGTGCCCGAGAACTGGGTCAACACCTACAACCAGTGGATGAACAACATTCAGGACTGGTGCATCAGCCGCCAACTCTGGTGGGGCCACCAGATTCCGGCCTGGTACGACGAGGAGGGCAAGGTCTACGTCGCACGCTCCGAGGCCGAGGCGCAGGCCCAGGCGCCAGGCAAAAAGCTCACGCGCGACGAGGACGTGCTCGACACCTGGTATTCGAGCGCGCTGGTGCCTTTCAGCACCATGGGCTGGCCAGAAAGTGCAACCCCCACGCTCGGCACGGACGTGTCCTCGCTGCCCCCCGAGGGGGCGCATTCCGCCTTGGGGCGGCCCGTCAGCGGAACGACCGACGCGGCCACCAACGACTACAACCTCTACCTGCCCAGCAGCGTCCTCGTCACCGGCTACGACATCATCTTCTTCTGGGTCGCCCGGATGATCATGATGACGACGCACTTCACCGGCCGCGTGCCGTTTCGCCACGTCTACATTCACGGCCTGGTGCGCGACGCACAGGGCAAGAAGATGAGCAAGAGCGAGGGCAACGTGCTCGATCCGGTCGATCTGATCGACGGCATCGCGCTCGAGCCGCTGCTCGACAAACGCACGCTCGGCCTGCGCCGGCCCGAAACGGCGCCGCAGGTGCGCAAGAACACGCAAAAAGAATTTCCGGACGGCATTCCGGCCTACGGCGCCGACGCGCTGCGCTTCACCTTCGCCGCGCTCGCGAGCCTGGGGCGCTCCATCAACTTCGACAGCAAGCGCTGCGAGGGCTATCGCAATTTCTGCAACAAGCTGTGGAACGCCAGCCGCTTCGTGCTCATGAACTGCGAGGGCCACGACTGCGGACTCGACGGCCTGAGCACCTGCCAGAACGAGCGCCTGAGCTTCACCGCGCCCGATCGCTGGATCGTCTCCGAACTGCAGAAGACCGAAGCCGCCGTGGCCCAGGGCTTTGCCGAATACCGCCTGGACAACGTCGCCACGGCCATCTACGAATTCGTCTGGAACTCGTTTTGCGACTGGTACCTGGAAATCGCCAAGGTGCAGCTGCAGACCGGGGGTGACGCCGCTCGGCGCGGCACGCGGCGCACGCTCATCCGCACGCTGGAGGCCATCCTGCGCCTGGCGCATCCCGTCATCCCCTTCGTCACCGAGGCGCTGTGGCAGGTGGTGGCGCCGGTGGCCGGCCGCGCCGGTCCCTCCATCATGATCGCGCCCTACCCCGAGGCCCAGCCCGAGCGCATCGACGAAGCCGCCACCAACCACGTGCGTCACCTGCAGCAGATGGTCGATGCCTGCCGCCAGTTGCGCGGCGAGATGGGTGTTTCGCCCGCGCAGCGCCTGCCGCTGCTGGCTGTGGCCGACGACGCGGCCGAGGCCGCCTTCCTGCGCGAGAACGCCGCCGTGCTGCACAACCTCGCCAAGCTCAGCGACGTGCAGGTGTTCGACGGCGAGGCGCCGTGGCAGGCGGCGGCGGGCCACGCGCCGGTGCTGGTCGTGGGCAAGGCGCGGCTGGCGCTGCACGTGCAGATCGACGCGGCCGTCGAGCAAGCGCGCCTGTCCAAGGAGGCGGCCCGCCTGTCCGGTGAAATCGCCAAGGCGACGGCCAAGCTCGCCAACCAGGCCTTCGTCGCCAAGGCGCCGCCCGCGGTCATCGCGCAGGAGAAGCAGCGCATGGCCGACTTCGGTGCCACGCTGGCCCGCATCCAGGAGCAGCTCGCTCGCCTGGATTGAATAAAAACAGGAGCTGTTTGCGCGCTTCAGTCCTTGATTTCAGATAAGAAATATTTCAAAATCATTAGAGGACAAGCGCGAGATGCTCATCTATTTGAAACACCCATGAACCACCCCGCCATCCGCAAGGCCGTGTTCCCCGTCGCCGGGCTGGGCACGCGCTTTCTGCCCGCCACCAAGGCCTCGCCCAAGGAAATG
>JAIOIA010000096.1:0-27265 GCA_019912745.1 Comamonas sp.
TGGGCGCCGAGGTGCGCGCGGCCTTCTGCGCGCACGATGCCGACGCCGCGCGCTGCTTCGCGCCCGGCTCGGTGCCCGGCAAGTACCTGGCCGATCTGGCGGCGCTGGCACGCCAGCGCCTGGCCCGTTCGGGCGTCACGCAGGTGCACGGCAACGATGGCTCGCCGCCCTGGTGCACCGTCGGCAATCCATCACGGTTCTTTTCGCACCGGCGCGACGCCATCCGCCTCGGCAGCAGCGGACGCCTGGCCGCCTGCGTCTGGCTTGGCCCCTGAGGGCGCGGCGCGTTCGGCCTCCTGCCGCGCGCGCAGCGCCCGCTTGCGCGCGGGGGTGGCAAGGATGTAGCCGACGAGGGCCGCGGGCAGCACGCCGTAGAACAGGAACGTGGTCAGGCCACCCAACACCGTGCCATGGGGCGCGGTGGCCTCCACCAGGCCCATGAGCAGGGTGACGTACAGCCAGGCGATGAGAACCAGAAGCATATGAAAATGACGGTGGGCGTGAGTGTGCGTGTTGCCGGGGCGATTGTCAGCATATAGTGCTCCATCGATGCAACCTGAACGAAGGAGGCCGCATGACGTTCGACCCGAACTGGGCACAAGACCCGCAGAAGATGCAGCAACTGTGGAGCCAGGCCTGGGGCCAGATGCTGCAGTCCTTCGAGCCGGTGGATGTGAACGCGCTGGCCACGAGCATGCGACCCCTGCAGACCGTGGCCCTCTCGCCGGAGAAGCTGGCGCGGCTGCAGCAGCAGTACCTGGACGGCGTTCATGCGCTGTGGAACCAGAGTTGGGGCGCGGGCGGCTCGACGGGAGGCGAGGCTCGCGGCGACCGACGCTTTGCCTCGGACGAATGGGGCAGGAACCCGCTTTCGGCCTTTGCCGTGGCCGCCTATGAACTGCAGGCGCGCACGCTCACGGCCATGGTGGATGCGGTGCAAGCGGATGAAAAAACCCGCGCGCGCATTCGCTTCAGCGTCGAGCAGTTTCTCGCCGCCAGTGCCCCGAGCAATTTCCTCGCGTTCAACGTCGAGGCACAGAGAAAGGCGCTGCAGACCCAGGGCGAGAGCCTGGCGCAGGGCCTGGCCAACCTGCTCAAGGACATCCAGCAGGGCCACATTTCGATGACCGACGAGAGCCGCTTCGAGGTCGGCAGGAACGTCGCCACCACGGAAGGCGCGGTGGTGTTCGAAAACGAGCTGCTGCAGCTCATCGAGTACAAGCCGCTCACCGCCAAGGTGCATGAGCGCCCCTTTCTCATGGTGCCGCCATGCATCAACAAGTACTACATCCTCGACCTGCAGCCGGACAATTCCTTCATTCGTTACGCCGTGTCGCAGGGGCACCGTACCTTCGTCGTGAGCTGGCGCAACCCCGACCTGACGCTCGCCGACAAGACCTGGGACGACTACATCGAGGGTGCCGTGATCAAGGCGATTTCGACGGTCAAGGAGATCAGCGGCGCCGAAAAAATCAACACGTTGGGTTTTTGCGTTGGCGGCACCATGCTCTCCAATGCGCTCGCGGTGCTCGCGGCGCGCGGGGATGATTCGGTCGCCAGCGCCACCTTTCTCACCACGCTGATCGACTTCACCGAAACCGGCGTGCTAGACGTCTTTATCGACGAGAATTTTGTGCGCCTGCGCGAGCTGCAGATGGGGCAGGGCGGCCTGATGAAGGGGCAGGATCTGGCCTCCACCTTCAGTTTCCTGCGGCCCAACGATCTGGTGTGGAACTACGTCGTTGGCAATTACCTCAAGGGCGAGACGCCGCCCGCGTTCGACCTGCTGTACTGGAACTGCGACAGCACCAACCTGCCCGGCCCCTACTACGCGTGGTATCTGCGAAATTTCTACCTGGAAAACAAGCTCGTGCAGCCCGGCGCGCTCACGGTCTGCGGCGAAAAACTCGACCTGCGCCAGGTCAAGCTCCCGGTCTATGTGTACGGCTCGCGCGAGGATCACATCGTGCCGATCGGCGGCGCCTACGCGTCCACCCAGCTGCTGCTGGGCAGGAAGCGCTTCGTCATGGGCGCCTCGGGCCACATCGCCGGGGTGATCAACCCGCCCGCGAAGAAAAAGCGCAGCCACTGGCTGCGTGAGGATGGTCAGTTTCCCGCTTCGGTGGACGAGTGGATCGCGGGCGCCACCGAGCACCCCGGCAGTTGGTGGGACGATTGGGCCGCGTGGCTCAAGGGCCATGCGGGCAGACAGGTCACCGCGCCCAAGGCCTATGGCAGGGGAGCACGCTTCAAGGCGATCGAACCCGCGCCGGGCCGCTACGTTCGCCAGAGGGCATGAAACCCATGCACATGGAACCACTCTGACACAATGGTTTTGCAAGGGCGGCAATGTGTCGCCACCACAGCGAATTTTTGGAAAGGACCACCATGGAAGACATCGTTATTGTTTCGGCCGTTCGCACGCCCGTGGGCAAATTCGGCGGCTCGCTCGCGCACGTCCCGGCCACCGATCTGGGCGCCGTCGCCATCAAGGAGGCGCTTGCGCGCGCCAAGGTGGGGCTCGACCAGGTGAGTGAAGTCATCATGGGTCAGGTGCTCGCGGCCGGCTGCGGGCAGAATCCCGCGCGCCAGGCGATGATGAAGGCAGGCATCGCGAAGGAAACCCCCGCGCTCACCATCAACGCCGTCTGCGGCTCGGGCCTGAAGGCAGTGATGCTGGCCGCGCAGTCGATCGCCGCGGGCGACAACGAGATCGTCGTGGCGGGGGGACAGGAGAACATGAGTCTGGCACCGCACGTCCTCAACGGTTCGCGCACCGGCCAGCGCATGGGCGACTGGAAGATGACCGACACCATGATCGTCGATGGCCTGTGGGACGTCTACAACGAGTACCACATGGGCATCACGGCCGAGAACGTCGCCAAACAGGAGGGCATCACGCGCGAGATGCAGGACGCGCTCGCACTGGCCAGCCAGCAGAAGGCCGCCGCCGCTCAGGACGCGGGCAAGTTCAAGGACGAGATCGTGCCGGTCCTGATCCCGCAGCGCAAGGGCGACCCGGTGATCTTCGACGCCGACGAGCACCTGAACCGCAAATCCACCGCCGAGGTGCTGACCAAGCTCAAACCCGCCTTCGACAAGGCGGGCAGCGTGACGGCGGGCAACGCCAGCGGTATCAACGACGGCGCCGCCGCCGTGGTGGTAATGACGGCGAAGAAGGCCGCGGCGCTGGGCCTCAATCCGCTGGCGCGCATTGCCAGCTACGGCATGAGCGGGCTCGATCCGGCCACCATGGGCCTGGGGCCGGTGCCCGCGACGAAGAAAGCGCTTTCACGTGCGGGCTGGAGCGTGGGCGACGTCGATCTGTTCGAGCTCAACGAGGCTTTTGCCGCGCAGGCTTGCGCGGTCAACAAGCTGCTGGGCGTCGATCCGGCGAAGGTCAACGTCAACGGCGGCGCGATCGCGCTCGGCCACCCGATCGGCGCCAGCGGCTGCCGCATCCTGGTCACCCTGCTGTACGCCATGCAGCACGCGGGCGCAAAGAAGGGGCTGGCCAGCCTGTGCATCGGGGGCGGCATGGGCGCGGCCATGGCGGTCGAGCGGCTCTGACTTCAGGGCCGGGATGGCGCCGCGCTTGGTGTTTACCATGGCGCGGGGGCCGGCCGAACTGGGTTAGAGTGATTGCGCGGACATTACACGAAGGAGCACGGCAATGGGACAAAGAACAGCGTACGTCACCGGCGGCATGGGCGGCATCGGCACCGCCATCTGCCAGCGTTTCCACAAGGATGGCTACCGGGTCGTCGCGGGCTGCGGGCCCACGCGCGACTATCAGAAATGGCTCGACGAGCAGAAGGCGCAGGGCTACACGTTCTACGCCTCGGTCGGCAACGTGAGCGATTGGGATTCGACGGTTCAGGCCTTCGCCAAGACCAAGGCCGAGCACGGCCCCATCGACATTCTCGTGAACAACGCCGGCATCACGCGCGACCGGATGTTCATCAAGATGAGCCCGGACGACTGGCGTCAGGTGATCGACACCAACCTCAACAGCATGTTCAACGTCACCAAGCAGGTGGTGGCCGACATGGTGGAGCGCGGCTGGGGACGCATCGTCAACATCAGCAGCGTCAATGGCGAAAAGGGCCAGGCGGGGCAGACCAACTATTCCGCCGCCAAGGCAGGGATGCACGGCTTCACGATGGCGCTGGCACAGGAGATGGCCACCAAGGGCGTGACCGTCAATACCGTGGCGCCGGGCTACATCGGCACCGACATGGTCAAGGCCATCCGCCCTGATGTACTGGAGAAAATCGTCGCGACGGTGCCCGTCAAGCGCCTGGGCGAGCCGAGCGAGATTGCCTCGATCATTTCGTGGCTTGCGTCGGAAGAAGGGGGATACGCCACCGGCGCCGAATTTTCAGTCAACGGAGGGCTGCACATGGCTTGATGGCCTTGATGCACCAATGAAAAGCCCCGCGTTGCGGGGCTTTTTCGTGCGCCGCCACGTGCTGTGATGGATGGCGCCTTGCGGCGCGTGGAATTACAGACGTTGGCAGCGGGCAGGTGCGCGCTTGCGATCGCGTTCGTCGTCGGGCCAGAGGGCGGACAGGGCGAAAAATGTGCTTGCAGTGAACATCAGCATAACTCCTTGGACATACACCACAACGCTGGGCCCGCGGAACGCGTTGACAGGGCCATGACAAAAAATTCGGGTTTCTACCTATCTCCAAAGTTTTCTGAAATAAAAAACCTAAGTATTTGATAATTAAATGATTTTATTTTTATCACTGGATTTGAGCGGTTTCCGACATCTGTTCGATGAGTTCAGAAAGCTCGAGCCAGCGCTCTTCCGACCGGGCGAGCGCATCGCCCGTGGCCTTCAGGCACCTGCCGGCCTCGGCAATGCGCGATGGCGCGAGCGGCGTGGCCAGTTCGGCCTCCAGCGCCGCTTTTTCGCTCTCCAGCGCCGCCATGTCTCGCTCCAGTTGCGCCAGTTCCTTCTTCATCGGCCGGGTCTTTTCCGCGAGCTGCTGGCGCGCCTGCGCTGCCTGCCGCCGTGCCTCGCGCGGGTCCGCGACGGAGCCGGCGTTCTCCCTGCCGGTGTTCTTGCCTTCCTGGCGCGACTGTTCGCGAAGGCGCCGTGATTCATCCAGCAAATAGCGCTGGTAGGCATCGAGATCGCCATCGAAGGGGTGCAATTCACCGCGTGCCACCAGCCAGAAGTCGTCGCAGACTGCGCGCAGCAGGTGCCGGTCGTGGCTCACGAGCATCACGGTGCCGTCGAAGTCGGCGATCGCCATGGCCAGGGCCTCGCGCGTGGCCAGATCCAGGTGGTTGGTGGGTTCGTCCAGCAGCAGCAGGTTGGGGCGTTGCCAGACGATGAGCGCGAGCACGAGCCGCGCCTTCTCGCCGCCGCTCATGCTGCCCACGTTCTGGCTCACCATGTCGCCCGTGAAGTTGAAGCTGCCCAGGTAGTTGCGCAGTTCCTGTTCGCGCGCCTGCTCGCCCGTGGCGCCGGTTTCACGGGCGAGGCGGACCAGGTGTTCCAGCGGCGTGTCCTGCGGTCGCAGCACGTCCAGCTCCTGCTGTGCAAAGTAGCCGATGGTCAGGCCCTTGCCTTCGGTGACCGTGCCACCCAGGGGCGCGAGCGCATGGGCGATCGTTTTGACCAGCGTGGATTTGCCCTGTCCGTTGGCGCCCAGAATACCGATGCGCTGCCCCGCGAGCACCGTCTGCGTGACGCCGCGCATGATGGGGATCGGCTGCCCGTCGGGCGCGTGGTAGCCGAAGCTCGCGTCTCTCATGGCGAGCATGGGGTTGGGCAGGCTGGCCGGTTCGCGGAAGGTGAAGGAAAAATCGGCCTCGGCGAGCACGGGCGCCACCTTTTGCATGCGCTCGATCTGCTTGACGCGGCTTTGCGCCTGTCTGGCCTTGGTCGCCTTGGCCTTGAAGCGGTCAATGAAATGCTGCAGGTGAGCGATCTTTTCCTGCTGGCGCTCGAAGGCCGCCTGCTGCAGCACGAGCTGTTCGGCGCGCAGCTCTTCGAAGGTGCTGTAGTTGCCGCCGTAGCGCGTGAGGCGGGCGTGTTCGACGTGCAGCGTCACCCGGGTGACGGCGTCGAGGAATTCGCGGTCATGGCTGATCACCAGCAGCGTGCCCGGGTAGCGTGTGAGCCAGCCTTCGAGCCACACGAGCGCATCGAGATCCAGGTGGTTGGTGGGCTCGTCGAGCAGCAGCAGATCGCTGGGGCACATGAGCGCGCGAGCGAGCTGCAGCCGCATGCGCCAGCCGCCCGAGAAGCTGTTGACCGGCTGCTGCAGTTGCTGGGTGTGAAAGCCCAGCCCGAGAATCAGCGCCTGCGCCCGCGCCGTGGCGTCGTGCGCACCCGCATCCTGCAGGTCGGCATGCGCCTGGGCGATGGCCAGGCCATCGGCGTCGCGCTCCGCGGCGGCAAGGCGCTGCTGCAGCTCGGTCAGACGCGTGTCTCCGGCAAGAACGAAGGCCGTGGCCGGTTCGCCGGTCTCGGGCAGGTCCTGCGCCACGCTGGCCAGGCGCCACTGCGCGGGCCATTCGACGTCGCCGCCGTCCTCATGCAGTTCGCCGCGAAGCAGCGCGAACAGCGAGGATTTTCCGGCGCCATTGCGTCCGACGAGACCGACGCGCTCGCCCGGTTGGATGGTGCAGGTGGCGCCGTCGAGCAGCACTTTGGTGCCGCGGCGCAGGGTGACGTTTTTCAGGGTCAGCATAAAACCTCAGCCCGCACGCAGGCGGGCCGATCAGGGGGCGTGTGGCATCCGCCGGTTCGGTGTCAGCCGGGTTTGACGTCGAGCACGATCTCGGTGAACGACGGCCCGGTGTTCTCGGGCGCTTCCTCGACCTGCTTTTGCGACTGGGCGGCCTTGGCCGCCATGCTGAAATCGTTTTGCAGACGCCAGATGAGGTTGGTGGGGGAGTCGGAGTTGGCCAGGCCTTCCTTGCGCGTGATTTTCTCTTCCATGATCAGCCTGGCGAGCGACTCCTCGAAGGTTTGAGAGCCTTCGGCCATGGATTTTTCCATGGCTTCGCGAACGCCCGAAAAATTGCCCTGCTCGATCAGGTCGCTCACCAGTTTGGTGTTGAGCATGACTTCCACGGCAGGCACGCGCCCGCCGGTGGTCGTGCGCACCAGGCGCTGCGAGATGATGGACTTGAGCGCCGAGGCCAGATCCGTCAGCATGGTGGAGCGTACCTCCACCGGGTAGAACGACAGGATGCGGTTGAGCGCGTGGTAACTGTTGTTGCCGTGCAGCGTGGCCAGGCACAGGTGACCCGATTGCGCGTAGGCGATGGCGGCCGACATGGTCTCGCGGTCGCGGATTTCGCCGATGAGGATCACGTCCGGGGCCTGGCGCAGGGCGTTCTTGAGCGCCGTCTGCAGGCTGCGCGTGTCGCTGCCCACCTCGCGCTGATTGACGATGGACTTGCGGTTCTTGAACTGGTATTCGATGGGCTCTTCCACCGTCAGGATGTGGCCCGTCACTTCGGCATTGCGTTTGTCTATCATGGCCGCCAGCGACGTGCTCTTGCCCGAGCCCGTGGCCCCTACCACCAGGATGAGGCCGCGTTTTTCCATGATCAGGTCGCTGAGCACCGGCGGCAGCCCCAAGTCGGCGAGCTGTGGAATCTGGTAAGTGATGAAGCGGATGACGACCGCGTAGCTGCCGCGCTGGCGCATGGCGCTGACGCGAAAACGCCCGACGCCGGTGAGCGGCACGCCCATGTTGAGCTCGCCGGTCTCTTCCAGCTCCTCGATGCGCTCGGGCGCGACGATCTCCGCCAGCAGCGCCTTGGGCGCGTCGGGCGTGAGCACCTGGTTGTTGATCGGCACGCAGTCGCCGTTGATGCGTATGAGCGCGGGAGCACTGGCCGAAAGGTAGACGTCGGAGGCCTGCTTTTCCCCCATGAGGCGCAAGATGCGTTCCATCGTACCCATTTGTGGCTCCTCCTCGCTGCTGTCGGGACCATCATTATCCGCGATGGTGTCGCAAGCGGGCAGGCCAGCCGCGAGGGCAGGAACGTGGCTTTCATCGTACGGAAACAACCCCGATGGCGCGGAAAGCGAGCGTGCTTTCTGTACACTGTTTACGAGTGGTTTCATCGTGGGAGGGCTGGCATGCTGGATACGGTGGTGTTGCGTCCGGGGAAATGGCTCATGAATCGCTTTTCGCTGGGTGGCCAGTTTGCGGTGCTGGGCGTCTCGATGGTGGCGGCTCTGTGGCTTGCGGGGGCCGCGCAGGCCTGGCCCTCGGCGCTGATGTGGCCGACCTGCATCGGCGCGGCAGCCGTGGTGATCTACCTGTTCGCTTGCCTGTGGCAGGGTCTCGCGCATGGCGTGACCGAGCTGGACAGGGTCATGGACAGCGTGGCGCGGGGCGACCTGACGGTGCGCGCTGCCGTGTCTGGAAAAGGACAGGTGGCGCAGCTGGGCAGCCGGCTCAACCAGATGGTGCTGACGCTGTCGTCCATGGTGGCCGATATCCGCAGCAACGCGGCGTTGGTGGCGCATGCCGGACAGCAGTTGCTGCAGGACAACCAGCAGCTGGCGCAGCGCACCGAGCAGCAGGGGGAAAACCTGGAGCGCACCACCGCCAGCGTGCATGAACTCGATGCGGCGCTGCAAAACGATGCCGAGGCCGCGCGTGAGGCAGACCGGCAGGCGGCCCAGGTGCGCAAGGCCGCGGACGCGGGCGTGCAGGCCATGGATCGTGCGGTGGAATCGGTGCGGGCCATTCAGAACGATGCGCGGCGCATGAACGAGATCATCGGCGTGATCGACGGCATCGCGTTCCAGACGAACATTCTTGCGCTCAACGCCGCCGTGGAAGCGGCGCGCGCAGGCGAGCAGGGCCGGGGCTTCGCCGTGGTGGCCGGAGAGGTCCGCTCGCTTGCGGGGCGATCCGCGGAAGCGGCGCGCGAGATACGCGGGCTCATCGGCGCCTCGGTGGCACAGGTGCAGGCCAGCGCCGAGCAGATCCGCGCGGCGGGCGAAGGCATCGAGGCGATGGCCAGCGGCATCCGCTCGGTGGCCGACCGGCTTGGCGGTATTTCCAGTTCCGTGCAGGAGCAGCACCTGGGCCTGAGCGAGATCGGCGAGGCGGTGGGGCAGATAGAGTCCATTACCGAGAGCAATGTCGACATGGTGGATGCCGCGCTTCAGCAGGCGCAGGCCCTGCAGGCGCGCGCGTCTACGCTCACGGACGCCGTGAGCCAGTTCCGGCTGCAGCAGGGCACGGCGGAGGAGGCGATCGCGCTGGTCGAGCGTGCCTACCAGTTGTTCGGGACGGTTTCCAGGGACGTGTTCTTGCGTACCATCACCGACCGGACACAGCCCTATCACGACCGCGACATGTATGTCTTCGTCATCGATGCGGCGGGCACCTACCTGGCGTTTGGCGGCAATCCGGCTCGGGTGAACACGCGGGTGCAGGATGTTCCGGGTGTGGATGGCGATGGCCTGACCCGTTCCATCGTGGAGCAGGCTCGGCGTGGCCCAGGTTGGGTCGAGTACGACTACGTCAACCCGGCCAACGGCCAGGTGCAGACCAAGATGTCGTTCGTCCGCCTGGCCGGTGAGGGGCTCCACCTGGGCTGCGGGGTTTACAAGGCGCTGGCGGCGACGTGAGCGCCGCCCCGTGCGGGGCGGCGCTCAGGCCTTCCGTTCCCCGCGGGCGCGTGCCAGAATGGCTGCGATGGTGGCGTCCCTGGCCGGCGTCGATGGGTGCGTTGAGGTGCCGGGCGCAACGGTGGCGGACTGTTGCGTAACGGTCTTTCGAACGCGTGGTGCAGCTCTTCTTTCGCCGGCACTTTCCCGCGCCTGCCGTTGTTCGTGGCGTGTGCGTGCGTGCTCTTGCAGCGCTGGGGACCAGGCCTGCCAGCCCGTGTGCTCGCCCGTCACGTTTTCCATGCGGATGCAGTCCACCGGGCATGCCTGCACGCACAGCTCGCATCCGGTGCAATGCTCGTCGATGATGGTGTGCATGCGCTTGTGGAGGCCCACGATCGCGTCCGTGGGGCATGCCTTGACGCACAGGGTGCAGCCGATGCACCAGTCCTCGTCGATGACGGCAATGGCGCGCGGCCCCTCGCGGCCATGGTCCGGGTTGAGCGGCAGAAGCGGCCGGCCGGTGATGACTGCGATCCGCGCGATGCCCTCGGCCCCGCCGGGCGGGCACTGGTTGATGGCCGCCTCGCCACGGGCGATGGCCCGTGCGTAGGAGGCGCAGTCGGGATAGCCGCAGCGCGTGCACTGCGTTTGCGGCAGCACAGCGTTGATGCGCCCGGCGAGCGCATCCAGGGCTGCGGAATCCGCTTCGCTCACGCTGCCTTGCGTTTGCGCTGCACCGGTTGGACGTTGCGCACCGTGGCCTGGTTGGTGGCGATGAACTCGCGCACCATGGGATAGACCTTCTCGCGCCAGCGGCGGCCGCTGAAGATGCCATAGTGGCCCGCGCCCTGCACCGTCAGGTGCTCGTGCTTTTTGCTGGGAATGCCGGTGCACAGGTCATGCGCTGCCTCGGTCTGGCCCGAGCCGGAGATGTCGTCCAGCTCGCCTTCGATGGTGAGCAGCGCGGTGCCCGTGATGTCCTGCGGGCGCACGCGCTCGGTCTGACCGGTTTCCGAGACCACGTCCCAAGTGCCGTCGGCGAGGCTGTAGTCCTGGAACACGATCTTGATCGTGTCCAGGTAATAGGCCGCGTCCATGTCCAGCACGGCGTTGTATTCGTCGTAGAACTTGCGGTGCGTCTCCGCGCTGGAGTCGTCGCCCTTGATGAGGTTGAGGAAGTAGTCGTAGTGGCTGGAGGCGTGGCGATCCGGGTTCATCGCCATGAAACCGGCGTGCTGCAGGAAGCCCGGATAGACCTCGCGCCCATTGCCGGCGAAGCGGCTGGGCACCTGGTAGATCACGTTGTTCTCGAACCATTCGAAGCTGTGCTGCTGCGCCAGGTTGTTCACCGTCGTGGGCGAGCGCCGCGCGTCGATCGGGCCGCCCATCATGATCATGCTCTGCGGGGTCTGCTCGCCCCGGCTGGCCATGAGCGAAATGGCGGCAAGCACGGGGACCGTGGGCTGGCAGACGCTCATCACGTGGCAATAGCCGTAGATGCCTTGCACATGGCGAATGAATTCCTGCACGTAGTTGATGTAATCGTCCAGGTGAAAGGCCCCATCGGAGAGGGGCACGTCGCGGGCGTTCTTCCAGTCGGTGATGTAGACCTTGTGCCCCGTGAGCATCATGCGCACGGTCTCGCGCAGCAGCGTTGAGTGGTGGCCCGACAGCGGCGCGACGATGAGCACGACCGGCTGCGTCTTGAGTTTTTCAAGCGTGGGCGGGTCGTCCGAGAAGCGCTTGAAGCGGCGCAGCTCGCAAAACGGCTTGTCGATTTCGATGCGCTCGTCGATCGCAACGTTGACGCCGTCCACCGGCACCTTGCGGATGCCGAATTCGGGCTTTTCATAATCCTTGCCCAGCCGGTACAGCAGGTTGTAGCCCGCCGACATGCGGTGCGCGAGCTGCGTCTCGCTGAACGGCCATTGCGGGTTGCTGTAGAACCTGGACAGTCCCTGCGCCATGTAGGAGACAGGCTCCATGAGGGTCCGCTGGGTTTCGTAGAGCGTGTAGAGCATGGCAGTACCGTAACTATGTTGCGACGCAATATATCAATATTTGAGCCGGACTGTTGTCCGCGTATACACCAAGAAATTGTCACGCATGTGACTTTTGTGTCGCAAATAATTACAATTTTCTCTGAAATAGATAGCAATCAACGCACAACCTGGTTGACATATTCTCCAGAGGAAGAAGCAAAGCTCTGACTCGCATGCCACGGGTTGATCGCCCGGGTGGAGCACGAAGCGGCGCGTCCAGGCAGCGCTTAGACCGGGCTTTTGGCGCCGCGACAGCTGTCTCGCGGATGCGGACGAAGGCGGCGGGCGCCAAGGCCGGGCCGGTGTCGAGCATCCTTGTCCTTGTCAGCGGGCCGTGCCGTGCGATGAGCCTTCTGGCCGCCATCGTGCGTGCATCGCCCTGGCGCGTGTGACCGGCGCCTGGGTGCGACGGCACACCCACCGTTTGCTCACCGGATCAGCACCCGCAGCGCGTGAAGACCCTTTCCGCTTCATGAAATAGTGTCTGTCCGTGGCATGCGAATCGGTTGATTAATGGTAAGACCAATGATGAAAATTAAAGAAAATCAACCATGAAATACGGGTAAACCCCGAAAAAAATCCAAATTTTCATTGCAAAAATTGCACCGCTTTCGCTGCAATCAATAATGGTATTACCAAAACGCAGCATTGGCTTATCCGGCAAATCGCCCTGATCTGCCACTTCACATCGATTCAACATCCTCGGAGACCCTACACATGAAGCATCCATTGAAGACGGCGGCCGTAGCGGCCCTGCTGGCGGGCGCCGCACTGGCGGCCAGTGCTCAGGAAACCGTGCGCTGGGGCATTCCCATGTCGTTCGGTGCCAACCTCACCGCGCTGGGCGACACCATGCCCTGGGTCTCAGAGCAGTTGAAGAAGGTGACAGGGGGGTCGGTCAATCTGCAGGTATTCGAGCCGGGCAAGCTGGTGCCCGCGTTGGCGATCTTCGACAGCGTGTCTTCGGGCAAGGTCGAGGCCGGTTACAGCTGGATGGGATACGAGATCGGCAAAGTGCCCGTCTCCGCGCTGTTCGGCGCCGTGCCCTTTGGCATGGAAACGCCGCAATTCGTCGCCTGGATGTACTACGGCGGAGGCGATGCGCTGCTCAAGGAGGCCTACAAGCCGCACAACGTCTACCCCATCCTTTGCGGCTCGATCAGCCCCGAGGCGGCAGGCTGGTTTCGCAAGGAAATCAACACCCCCGAAGACCTCAAGGGTCTGAAGTTCCGTGCGGCGGGGCTGGGCGGCAAGATTTACCAGAAGCTGGGCGCATCGGTCACCATGCTGCCGGGTGGCGAGCTCTACCAGGCGCTGGAAAAGGGTGTGCTCGACGGTACCGAGTTCTCGCTGCCCACGGTGGATGAACAGCTTGGCTTTGCACGGGTGGCGAAAAACTACTACATGCCCGGGTGGCATCAGCCATCGACCAATCAGTTCCTGTACGTGAACATCGCGGCGTGGAACAAGCTCAAGCCGCAGACGCAGGCACAGATCGAGACCACCTGCACCGCGGGCGTGACCATGGCGCTGGCGAAGGCGGAAGCCCTGCAGGGCGCGGTGCTGGAAAAATTCGAGAAGGAGGGCGTGAAGGCGCGGCAGTTCAACAAGACCATGCTCGACGCCTTTGCCAAGGCGTCCGACGAGGTGCTGCAGGAAGAGGCCGCCAAGGACGCCATGTTCAAGAAGGTGCTGGTGAGCATGAACGCCTTCCAGAAGCAGAACGCCCAGTGGCACCACCTGGGTTACCTGCCGCGCGATTACAAGCAGTGATCGGGCACGCGGTCGCGGCCGCGGTCGCTCTTTTCGTTTGATGTCCCTGCCTCACCGATGCAACGCGGCGCCGGTGATGGCATTTCTTGCGGGGTTTTTCATGGCGACAGTTCTTCCTGAGCCGCCCGTTGCGGGCCCGTCGGGCATCGCGCTGCCCGTCACCGGGTTTTCACGTGCGGTGGACCGGTTGATTGGTTGGATCGGCGAATTTGCGTCCGTCCTCTGGACGGTTCTGGTGGCCGTCATCGTGCTGCAGGTCTTGCTGCGCTACGTCTTCGGGCTGGGTTCGATCATGCTTGAAGAGACTCAATGGCATTTGTATGCCGTGGGTTTCATGCTGGGCCTTTCCTTCACCGAAGTGCGCGAGCGCAACGTGCGCATCGACGTGCTCGCCGAGCGGTTTTCATACCGGGCGCGGCTGCGGATCGAGCTGCTGGGCATCGTGTTTCTGCTGCTGAGCTTCACGGCGCTCGCGATCTGGTACAGCGTGCCGTTCGTGCTCACCTCCTGGCAGCTCAATGAGGTGTCCGCCGCGCCCGGAGGGCTGCCTTATCGCTGGGCGCTCAAGTCCTTTCTCGTGAGTTCGTTCATCTTGCTGGCCCTGGCGGGGCTGGGCCGCCTGACCCGCGTCTGGGTCGCCCTGCGTACCCGGGCGTCTGGTGCGACAACCCCACGCTGAGGCTGCACATGATGCCGTTTTACGAAGTTCTCTCGCTCATCCTGATGAGCTGTTTCATCGCCGCGCTGTTCCTCGGCTATCCGGTGGCCTGGCTGCTGGCCGGCGTGTCGGTGCTGTTTGCGGCGGTGGCCATCACCTTGACCACGCAGTTCGGCATGGACACCTTTTTGCTGACCAGCTGGGTGAAATTCTCCGGCATCATCGATCGGTTCGATGCCATCATGTCCAACTGGGTGCTGGTATCCCTGCCCATGTTCGTCTACATGGGCCTGATGCTGGATCGCTCTGGCGTGGCCGACCTGATGATGCGCAATTTCGTCAAGGTGTTCGGCGGCATTCGCGGTGGCCTGGGCCTGACGGTGATCGTCATCGGCATCCTGCTGGCGGCCTCCACGGGCATCGTGGGCGCATCGGTGGTCTTGCTGGCGATGCTCTCGATGCCGATCATGCTGCAGCATCGTTATTCCAAGGCGATGGCCTCGGGCATCGTTGCGGCCTCGGGCACGCTCGGAATACTGATCCCGCCTTCGATCATGCTCGTGCTGATGGCCGACCAGGTGTCCATCTCCGTGGGTGACCTGTTCATGGGCGCGGTCGTCCCGGGCCTGCTTCTGGGCGTGCTGTACATGATTTACGTCTTCATCGTCGGCGTCGTGCGCCCGGACATCGTGCCGCCGCGCCCGGCGGACGCGCAGAAGCTGACCTTGCGCCAGGTGGGCATGGCGTTCATGTCCGCGTTGCCGACCTTCGGGCTGATTCTGCTGGTGCTGGGCTCCATCTTCTTCGGCATTGCCACTCCCACCGAGGCCTCGGGTCTGGGGGCGGCGGGCGCGATTTTGCTGGCGGCGCTCAATCGCAAGCTCAGCTGGCAGGTGATTCGCCAGGTGGGGATAGAGACCACCCTCACCACCAGCTTCATCTTTGCCATCTTCATCGGAGCGACGGTGTTTGCCTATGTGCTGCGCATGATCGGCGGCGACGAGTTGATCACCGAGTTTTTCAAGGGGACGGGTCTGGGCCCCACGGGGCTCGTGCTGCTGGTGCTGGGGGTGGTGTTTGTCGCGGGGTTCTTCCTCGACTGGTTCGAGATCGTGCTCATCGTCCTGCCGCTGCTGGCGCCGGTGATCAAGATGAACGGCACGGACATGACCTGGTTCCTGATTCTGATCGCCCTGATGCTGCAGACCTCCTTCCTGACGCCACCCGTGGGCTTTTCGCTGTTCTATCTCAAGGGCGTGGTGCCCAAAGGTGTGACGATACGGGACATCTACGTCGGCATCATTCCCTTCGTGCTGCTGCAGGTCACCATGGTGGCGTTGTGCCTGCTGTTTCCCAAACTCATCCTGTGGCTGCCGCAGCAGATGTACAGCTCGGGCGGCTGACGCAGCGCCGCAATCGTTCGAGTCCGCCTGCAAGCAGTCGTTTTTACCCCGATGATGGCAGGCCATGAACCGCCTGCAATCCTCCTCCATCGCTCCCATGCGCCTTGTCGATCACGTCGTGGAAAAGCTCCTGACTCTGGTTCAGTCCCGGGGACTGCGGCCCGGACAGCGCCTGCCGGCCGAGCGGCAGCTGGCCGAAGAGCTGCAGGTGTCGCGCACCTCGGTGCGCGAGGCGATCCAGAAGCTCGTGAGCCAGGGCATTCTGTGCTCCAGGCGTGGCGACGGCACCTACCTGCAGGCGCACCCGACGGCCGAATGGCTGCGAGGGGCCATGGCCCCGATCGCGGGGCTGATGGATGCCGACCCCTACTACCGCTACGACGTGTTGGAGACGCGCCATGCGCTGGAAACCAGCACCGCGTGGCTGGCCGCGCAGCGCGCCACGGCGCAGGACAAGGCGCACATCGAGCGGTGCTTCAAGGTGATGCTGCAATACCAGCAGAGCGGCCATGCGGAACTGGCGGCGCGGGCCGATGCGCAGTTTCATCTGGCGATCGCGGAAGCCTCGCACAACCTGGTGCTGGTGCAGGTGATGCACAGCCTGTTCACCCTGGTGCTCTCCACCGTGGAGCGCAACCGCCACGACATGTTTCGCCTGAGCGAGCCGCAAACGCTGCAGGAGCTGACCGAGCAGCATGAGCACCTGATGCAGGCCATCGTGCAGGGCGATGCCCAGCGCGCCCGCGCCTGCATCGGCGTGCATCTGGAGCACGTGCGCGCCACCATCGTGCGCCTGGATGAAGACCGCGCCCGGCGCGAGCGCTCCATGCGCCTGCCGCTGGATCTGGTGCCGCCGCTGCTGCCCGATGACGCCCCCGATTGACCGACCAGAGAGCCTTGCCATGATCATCTCCTGCGGCGCCGACTACCGCGCGGCAGCGCGGCGCATTCTGCCGCCGTTCCTGTTCCATTACATCGATGGCGGCGCCTATGCCGAGCACACCTTGCGGCGCAATGTGCAGGATCTTGCCGGCGTGGCCTTGCGCCAGCGCGTGCTCAAGGACATGAGCCGGCTGGACACCGGCATCGAGCTGTTTGGCGAAAGGCTTGCGTTTCCCGTGGCGCTGTCGCCTGTCGGCTTGACGGGCATGTACCGCCGACGCGGGGAGGTGCAGGCCGCCCGCGCGGCTGACGCCTGCGGCGTGCCCTTCACCATGTCCAGCGTCTCGGTGTGCCCGATCGAGGAGGTGGTGCCGCAGATCAGGCGCCCCATGTGGTTTCAGCTCTATGTGCTGAAAGACCGCGGCTTCATGCAGAACGTGCTCGAGCGCGCTCAGGCCGCGGGCTGCTCCACGCTGGTGTTCACGGTGGACATGCCGGTGCCCGGCGCCCGCTACCGCGATGCCCATTCGGGCATGAGCGGACCGTGGGCTGCGCTGCGCCGCTATGTGCAGGCCGCGCTGCATCCGCGCTGGGCTTGGGACGTGGGGCTGGCCGGGCGTCCGCACGACCTGGGCAATATTTCCACCTATCGTGGCCACCCGACCGGCTTGCAGGATTACATGGGTTACCTGGGCGAGAACTTCGACGCGTCCATCGCCTGGAAGGATCTGGAGTGGATACGCGCGTTCTGGAAGGGCGCGATGGTCATCAAGGGCATTCTCGATCCCGAGGATGCCAGGGACGCCGTGCGCTTCGGGGCCGATGGCATCGTCGTTTCCAACCATGGCGGGCGCCAGCTCGATGGCGTGCTCTCGTCGGTCCGGGCGTTGCCGCCGATCGCCGATGCGGTCAAGGGGCAGATCAAGATATTGCTCGACTCGGGTGTGCGCAGCGGTCTGGATGTGACGCGCGCCCTGGCCTTGGGGGCCGACTGCGCCATGATCGGCCGCGCCTATGTCTACGCGCTGGCCGCGGCAGGCGAGGCCGGTGTGAAGCACCTGCTCGAACTGCTGGAAAAGGAACTGCGCGTGGCCATGACGCTCACGGGCACCGCCAGGGTGGCGGACATCACCCCCGATCTGCTGGCGCCCGCCGCATGAGCGCCGCTTGCCCCGGTGCGGCGCTCGATGCCCGCGCACTGCTGGCGCTGCTGCGCGAGATCGTCGGCACGGCGCATGTGCTCACGGGCGAGCAGGCCACGCGGCGTTTTCGCAAGGGTCATCGCACGGGCGACGGTCGTGTGCTTGCCGTGGTGCGCCCGGCCACCTTGCTGCAGCAGTGGCGGGTATTGCAGGCGGTGACGGCCGCGGGTCGCATCGTCATCATGCAGGCGGCCAATACCGGGTTGACCGGCGGTTCCACCCCCGACGGGGATGGGTATGACCGCGAGGTCGTGCTGATCAACACCCTGCGCATCACCGGCGTGCAATTGATCGCCGGGGGGTCGCAGGTGGTCTGCCTGCCCGGGGCCACGCTCGACCGCCTGGAGCGGGCGCTGCAGCCGCTGGGGCGTGAGCCGCATTCGGTGATCGGTTCCTCGTGCATCGGCGC
Organism: Comamonas sp.; assembly: GCA_019912745.1. GTDB lineage: Bacteria > Pseudomonadota > Gammaproteobacteria > Burkholderiales > Burkholderiaceae_C > Comamonas_C. The sequence goes on from JAIOIA010000096.1 coordinate 17,977, forward strand.
GTCGGTGCTGGGTGGCATTTGCAACAACTCGGGCGGCGCGCTGGTGCGGCGCGGCCCGGCCTATACCGAATTGGCGCTGTACGCGCGCCTGCGCGGCGACGGCACGCTGGAGCTCGTCAACCATCTGGGGATTGCGCTCGGCACCACGCCGGAAGAAATTCTCACGCGACTGCAGGCGGGTGACTACGGCGAGGCCGACATCACGCACGATCCGCAGCGCGCGGCGTCTGATCGCCGTTATGCGCAGGACGTGCGGGCCGTCGATGCCGATACGCCGGCGCGCTTCAACGCGGACCGCTCGCGCCTGTTCGAGGCCTCGGGTTCGGCCGGCCGGCTCTGTGTGTTTGCCGTGCGGCTGGACACCTTCGCCAAGGAGGAAAGCACGGTGTTCTATATCGGCAGCAATGCGCCGGACGACCTGACGGCCGTACGCCGTCATCTGCTGACGGCCCTGCCGAGCCTGCCCATGGCCGGGGAATACATTCACCGCACGGCCTACGACATCGGCGAGAAATACGGCAAGGACACTTTCCTCTTCATCCATCACTTCGGCACGGCGCGCATTCCCGCCGCGTTTGCCCTGAAAAGCCGCATCGACGGCTGGCTCGAACGCCTGGGCCTGCATGGGGTGACGGACCACGCCTTGCAGTTCGTGACCGGGTTGCTGCCGAGCCACCTGCCCAAGCGCATGGGCCAGTGGCGCGAGCGCTACGAGCACCACCTGCTGGTGCGTGTGGCCCATGACGCGGCGGATGCGGCGCGCGGCTTTCTCGCCGATTATTTCGGCGCCAGCGACACGGGCGGCTGGTTCGAGTGCACGCCGGACGAAGGACAAAAGGCCTTTCTGCACCGCTTCGCCATTGCCGGAGCGGCCATCCGCTACCGCGCGGTGCACCGGCGCCAGGTCCAGGACATCGTGGCCCTGGACGTGGCCCTGCGCCGCAATGACCGGCAGTGGGTGGAGCATCTGCCCGAGGCAATCGAGCGCGATGTGCTCCACAAGGTGTACTACGGACATTTCCTCTGCCACGTGTTTCACCAGGACTACATCGTCAGGAAGGGCGTGGATCCGCTTGCGATGGAGCACCGCATGTGGCGGCTGCTGGACGAGCGGCGCGCCGAGTACCCGGCCGAGCACAACGTCGGGCATCTGTATGTGGCCAAGCCCGCGCTCGCCGATTTCTACCGCGAGCTGGACCCCACCAACACCTTCAATCCGGGCCTGGGGCAGACGCCCAGGCTGCGTGGGTGGGCCCGTTGCCATGATGAGGCCGGGGGCTGGCCTGCAGGCTATCGCGAACGGTGAACCGCCTTGTCGGCGGCGGTCCGCTGTTCACGCTCAGACCGTCTGGTCCGCCGGCGCGTGCGCATCCTCATGGGGGAGCGGTGCGCCGCGGGTGGCGCGTGCGCCGACTTCGCGTGCGGGCAGATCCTTGAGCCTGTGGTCGCTCCAGACTTGGCGCCAGTGGCGTGCGCCGGGCAGGCCGTTCCTCAGGCCCAGCATGTGGCGCGCGATGGCCTGCCAGTGCGTGCCGTGCTCGCGCGCTTCGCGCTCCATGTAGTCGACCATGGCCTGCTCGACCGCCTCGCGGCTGTGCGCGGGGTCGGGACCACCGAAGAAGGCGCTGTCCCAGGTCGCGAGCAGCCAGGGGTTGTGATAGGCCTCGCGGCCCACCATCACGCCATCGACGTGCTGCAGCTGCGCCCCGATGTCGGCATTCGTCTTCAAGCCGCCGTTGACCACCAGGGTCAGGTGCGGGAAGTCCTGCTTGAGCCGCGCCACCACCTCGTAGCGCAGTGGCGGAATCTCGCGGTTTTCCTTGGGCGAGAGGCCCTTGAGCCAGGCGTTGCGCGCATGGGCGATGAAGACGCGGCAGCCCGCATCGGCCACGGTGCCGACGAAATCGCGCACGAAGCCGTAGTCTTCGATCCGGTCGATGCCGATGCGGTGCTTGACGGTGACGGGGATGTGCACCGCATCGACCATCGCCCGGACGCCATCGGCCACGAGCTGCGGCTCGCGCATCAGGCAGGCACCGAAGGCACCACGCTGCACGCGCTCGCTCGGGCAGCCGCAGTTGAGGTTGATCTCGTCGTAGCCCCAGTCCTGCCCCAGCCGCGCGGCGCGGGCCAGGTCCGCCGGTTCACTGCCGCCGAGCTGCAGCGCCACGGGGTGTTCGGCCGCGTCGAACCGCAGGTGGCGGGGCACGTCGCCATGCAGCAGGGCGCCCGTGGTGACCATCTCGGTGTACAGCCGTGTGTGGCGCGTGAGCAAACGATGAAAGTAGCGGCAGTGCCGATCCGTCCAGTCCATCATCGGCGCCACGCTCAGGCGCCAAGGGTGTTCGCAAGGGGTAGCGGCAGAAGGAATGGACACGGGCGGAGGTGGAACGTGAGGCTCGCCGATTTTAACAAAATACGGCCTTGGAGCGCTCTGGCAAATCGCTAACAGCTATTACAAAAGTAGCTATTCAGACTGCAGCCACCAGCCCGTTGGCAAAGTGCGTGCGCATGGCCCGCATGGCCACGTCCGGTTGGCGGGCCGCCAGCGCCGCCATGATCGCGCGGTGCTCCAGCAGCGAATCCTGGATGCGTCCGCGCTTGAAGAGCGAGTTGTGGCGGTTGAGCTTCATCACCTTGCGCAGGTCGTCCACCATCTGCTCGCGCCAGCGGTTGTCCGCCAGCTCCAGGATGCGCCGGTGAAAGCGCTCGTTGATGGCGAAGAAGCGCTCGTGCTCGTCCGTGGCGTGTTCCAGCTCGTCGTGCAGCGCCTGCAGGCTGGCGATGTCGGCGCTGCTGGCCTTGCCGGCGACGACGCCGACCGCGTCGCTCTCCAGCAGGGCCAGCAGGTGGTAGACGTCGCGCAGGTCCTTGTCGGAGGTTTCCGTCACGTAGGCGCCGCGGCGCAGTTTCATCGTCACCAGCCCTTCGGTGGCCAGCACCTTGAGCGCCTCGCGCAGCGGCGTGCGGCTGATGCCGAATTCCTCGGCGATTTTCAGTTCGTCGATCCAGCTGCCGGGCGCCAGTTCGCGCTGAAAGATGCGCTGACGCAGCTGCTCGGCGACTTCCTCGTAGAGCGCGCGGGGGGTGAGGGCGGTGACGGCGGGCATGGCCTGACTGTACCGCAAAACGACGATTGAATTAATAATTATGAATTCTGGGTTCTGCTAAACTCCGTCCACTTCGTCTGGTGTGCCCTCCGGGTTCGCGCCAGAATGCTTTACCGCCAGCCACCACTGCCGACCGTCATCATGAGCGCTTCTTCCCCTGATTTCCCCTCCGCCGACCTTGCCGCCTGGACCAAGGCTGCCGCCAAGTCCGCTCCGGGCGGCGACATCGGTCGGCTCGACTGGCGCACGGCCGACGGCATCACCGTCAAGCCGCTCTACACCGCGGCGGACACCGCCGGTCTGCCTTACGCGAACACGCTGCCCGGGTTCGAACCCTACCTGCGCGGGCCGCAGGCGACGATGTACGCGGGCCGCCCGTGGACGATCCGCCAGTACGCGGGTTTTTCGACCGCCGAGGAATCCAACGCCTTCTACCGCAAGGCGCTGGCCGCGGGCGGGCAGGGCGTGTCGGTGGCCTTCGACCTGGCCACGCACCGCGGCTACGACAGCGACCATCCGCGCGTGACCGGTGACGTGGGCAAGGCGGGCGTGGCGATCGACAGCGTGGAGGACATGAAGGTGCTGTTCGACGGCATTCCGCTGGACAAGGTGAGCGTGAGCATGACGATGAACGGCGCGGTGCTGCCGGTGCTCGCGGGCTACGTGGTGGCGGCCGAGGAGCAGGGCGTGCCGCAGGACAAGCTCTCGGGGACGATTCAGAACGACATTCTGAAAGAGTTCATGGTGCGCAACACCTACATCTATCCGCCCCAGCCCAGCATGCGCATCGTGGGCGACATCATCGAGTACACGGCGCGCCACATGCCGAAGTTCAACTCGATCTCGATTTCCGGCTACCACATGCAGGAGGCCGGGGCGAATCAGGCCCTCGAATTGGCCTTCACGCTGGCCGACGGCAAGGAGTACGTGAAGACCGCCATCGCCAAGGGCATGGATGTGGACGACTTCGCCGGGCGCCTGAGTTTCTTCTGGGCCATCGGCATGAACTTCTACCTGGAGATCGCCAAGATGCGCGCCGCGCGCCTGCTGTGGTGCCGCATCATGAAGGGGACGGGCGCCAAGAAGCCCAAGAGCCTGATGCTGCGCACGCACTGCCAGACCAGCGGCTGGAGCCTGACCGAGCAGGACCCGTACAACAACATCGTGCGCACCACCATCGAGGCGATGGCCGCGGTGTTCGGCGGCACGCAGAGCCTGCACACCAACAGCTTCGACGAGGCGATCGCGTTGCCCACGGAGTTCAGTTCGCGCATCGCGCGCAACACCCAGCTCATCATTCAGGAAGAGACGCACATCACCAATGTGATCGACCCCTGGGCCGGCTCCTACCTGATGGAAAAGCTCACGCAGGACATGGCCGATGCCGCGTGGAAGATCATCGAGGAAGTCGAGGACATGGGCGGCATGACGGCCGCGGTGGACAGCGGCTGGGCCAAGCTCAAGATCGAGGCGGCGGCGGCCGAAAAGCAGGCGCTGATCGACTCGGGCAAGGAGGTGATCGTCGGCGTCAACAAGTACAAGCTCGATCACGAAGACACGGTGGACATTCTCGAGGTGGACAACGTCAAGGTGCGCGAGAGCCAGATTGCGCGTCTTCAGGAATTGAAGCAAAAACGCAATCAAACCCTTGTCAATCAAGCGCTGGATGCTCTCACGAATGCAGCAAAAACGGGTGAAGGCAATCTGCTGGATCTTGCCATCCAGGCCATCCGCCTGCGCGCCACCGTCGGTGAGGTGAGCGACGCGCTGGAAAAAATCTTCGGGCGCCACCACGCCGACACGCAAAAGGTGACCGGTGTGTATGCAGCCGCCTACGATTCCCCCGAAAGCTGGAACGCCATCAAGGCCGAGATCGACGAGTTCGCCAGGGCGCAGGGCCGCCGCCCGCGCGTGATGGTGGCCAAGCTCGGCCAGGACGGGCACGATCGAGGCGCCAAGGTGGTGGCCACGGCGTTTGCCGATCTGGGTTTCGACGTGGACATCGGCAGCCTGTTCCAGACGCCCGAGGAATGCGCGCGTCAGGCGATCGAGAACGACGTGCATGCGATCGGCGTGAGCACGCTCGCGGCGGGCCACAAGACGCTGGTGCCGGCCATCATCAACGAATTGAAGAAACAGGGCGCCGACGACATCGTCGTCTTCGTCGGCGGCGTGGTGCCGCGCCAGGACTACGACTTTCTCTACCAGGCCGGTGCCAAGGGCATCTACGGGCCGGGCACGCCGATCCCGGCCTGTGCCAAGGACGTATTGGAAAAAATCAAGGCGGCGCTGGCCTGAACCGGCAGCCCGCGACACGAACCTGCGGCACCACAGACCGGACCGACACCCTTGGCCCATCCGCTGCTCGAACCCCTGCTGCGCGGCGCGCCCATGGTGCGCCGCCGCGCCGTGGCCAAGGCGATCACGCTGCTGGAATCCACGCGCGCCGACCACCGCGCGCAGGCCGATGCGCTGCTCACCGCGCTGCTGCCGCACACGGGCCGCGCGCTGCGCCTGGGCATCAGCGGCGTGCCCGGCGTGGGCAAGAGCACCTTCATCGAGGCGCTGGGCATGCACCTCGTCGGCCTGGGTTTGCGCGTGGCGGTGCTCGCGATCGACCCGTCTTCCACCGTATCGGGCGGATCGATTCTGGGCGACAAGACGCGCATGCAGCGGCTCTGCAGCCAAGAGAGCGCCTACATCCGCCCCAGCCCCAGCAGCGGCACGCTGGGCGGCGTGGCCGAAAAAACGCGCGAGGCCATGCTGGTGTGCGAGGCCGCGGGCTTTGACGTGGTGATCGTCGAGACCGTGGGCGTGGGCCAGAGCGAGACGGCGGTGCACGGCATGACCGACATGTTCTGCGTGCTGCAGCTGCCCAACGCGGGCGACGACCTGCAGGCCATCAAGAAGGGCGTGATGGAGCTGGCGGACCTGGTCGTCATCAACAAGGCGGACATCGACCCCAGGGCGGCGATCCGTGCGCGCACGCAGATCACCTCGTCGCTGCGCCTGATGGCCATGCAGGGCAACCCGGCACACGATCCGCACGATGCCACCCGCTGGAGCCCGCGCGTGCTCACGCTGAGCGCGCTCAAGGGCGAGGGCATCGCCGAATTCTGGGCCGCGGTCACCGAATTTCGCCAACTGCAGACCGCCAATGGCCAGATCGCTGCGCGCCGCGAACGCCAGGCGCTGGCGTGGATGTGGGAGCGCATCGACGCCGGCCTGCGCGCGGCGTTTCGTGCGCACCCGCGCGTGCGCGAGCTGCTGCCCCGGTTGCAGGCCGATGTGGCGGCGGGCCGCGTGGCGGCCAGTACCGCGGCAAGAAATCTGCTTGCAGCCCAAGGTGGATAAGCGCTGCAAGCTATTTTTTTAAAGAGTCATTGCATTTCAACCGAGGAAGACCATGCAGACCATCCTGGAACAACTGGACGCCAAACGCGAGCTAGCGCGCTTGGGCGGCGGGCAAAAGCGCATCGACGCCCAGCACGGCAAGGGCAAGCTCACCGCCCGCGAGCGCATCGAGCTGCTGCTCGATGAAGGCACGTTCGAAGAGTGGGACATGTTCGTCGAGCACCGCTGCGCCGACTTCGGCATGCAGGACAACAAGATCCCCGGCGACGGCGTGGTCACCGGCTACGGCATGATCAACGGGCGCCTGGTGTTCGTCTTCAGCCAGGACTTCACCGTGTTCGGCGGTGCGCTCTCCGAGGCCCACGCCGAGAAAATCTGCAAGATCATGGACCAGGCGATCAAGGTCGGCGCGCCGGTCATTGGCCTGAACGACTCGGGCGGCGCGCGCATCCAGGAGGGCGTGGCCTCGCTGGGCGGCTACGCCGAGGTGTTCCAGCGCAATGTGCTCGCCAGCGGCGTGGTGCCGCAGATCTCCATGATCATGGGCCCGTGCGCGGGCGGCGCGGTCTACAGCCCCGCGATGACCGACTTCATCTTCATGGTCAAGGATTCGAGCTACATGTTCGTCACCGGCCCCGAGGTGGTCAAGACCGTGACGCACGAGGAGGTGACGAGCGAGGAGCTGGGCGGCGCGCTCACGCACACCACGAGGAGCGGCGTGGCCGACATGGCGTTCGAGAACGACGTGGAGGCGCTCCTGATGCTGCGCCGCCTGTACAACTACCTGCCGCTGAACAACCGCGAAAAGCCGCCGGTGCGCCCGAGCAAGGACCCGATCGACCGCGCCGACCTGAGCCTGGATACGCTGGTGCCCGCCAACCCGAACCAGCCCTACGACATGAAGGAGCTGATCCTCAAGACGGTGGACGACGGCGACTTTTTCGAGCTGCAGCCCGAGTACGCGAAGAACATCGTGATCGGCTTCGGGCGCATGGACGGGCAGCCCGTGGGCATCGTCGCCAACCAGCCGCTGGTGCTCGCGGGGTGCCTGGACATCAAGAGCAGCATCAAGGCCGCGCGCTTCGTGCGCTTTTGCGATGCCTTCAACATTCCCATCATCACCTTCGTCGATGTGCCCGGCTTCATGCCCGGCACGTCGCAGGAGTACGGCGGCATCATCAAGCATGGCGCGAAGCTCCTGTTCGCCTACGCCGAATGCACCGTGCCCAAGGTCACCGTCATCACGCGCAAGGCCTACGGCGGCGCGTACGACGTGATGAGCTCCAAGCACCTCAGGGGCGACGTGAACCTCGCCTGGCCCAACGCCGAGATCGCGGTGATGGGCGCCAAGGGCGCGGTGGAAATCATCTTCCGCCAGGACAAGAACGACCCCGCCAAGCTCGCCGCGCGCGAGGCCGAATACAAGACGCGCTTCGCCAACCCCTTCGTGGCGGGCGCGCGCGGCTTCATCGACGACGTGATCCAGCCGCACGAAACGAGGAAGCGCATCTGCCGCTCGCTCGGCATGCTGCAAAACAAGACGCTGGAAAACCCGTGGCGCAAGCACGGCAACATGCCGCTGTGATCGGAGCAGAGAGAAGAACCATGTTTACCAAAATCCTGATCGCCAATCGCGGCGAAATTGCCTGCCGCGTCATCGCCACGGCCAAAAAAATGGGCATCGCCACCGTGGCGGTGTATTCGGACGCCGACGCCGGCGCGCGCCACGTCAAGCTCGCCGACGAGGCCGTGCACATCGGCCCCGCGCCTTCGCGCGAGTCGTATCTGCAGGCCGACCGCATCATCGCCGTCGCCAAACAGACCGGCGCGCAGGCGATTCACCCCGGCTACGGTTTCCTGAGTGAAAACGAAGGCTTCGCGCGCCGCGTGGAGGAAGAGGGGATCGCCTTCATCGGCCCCAAGCACCACGCGATCGCCGCCATGGGCGACAAGATCGCGTCCAAGAAGCTGGCCAAGGAAGCGGGCGTGAGCTGCATCCCGGGCTGGAACGAGGCCATTGATTCGCCCGAACACGCGGTGGAGATCGCCAGGAACGTCGGCTACCCGGTGATGATCAAGGCCAGCGCGGGCGGCGGCGGCAAGGGCCTGCGCGTGGCCTTCGATGACAAGGAAGCGTTCGAAGGCTTTGCCTCGTGCAAGCACGAGGCGCTCTCGGCCTTCGGCGACGACCGCGTGTTCATCGAAAAATTCGTCGAGCAGCCGCGCCACATCGAAATCCAGGTGCTGGGCGACGGCTTCGGCAACGTCATCTACCTGAACGAGCGCGAATGCTCGATCCAGCGGCGCCACCAGAAGGTGCTCGAAGAGGCGCCTTCGCCCTTCATCTCGGAGGCCACGCGCAAGGCCATGGGCGAGCAGGCGGTGCTGCTGGCCAAGGCCGTCAAGTACCAGAGCGCGGGCACGGTGGAGTTCGTCGTCGGCAAGAACCAGGACTTTTACTTCCTGGAGATGAACACCCGCCTGCAGGTCGAGCACCCGGTGACGGAGAGCATCACCGGCCTGGACCTGGTGGAGTGGATGATCCGCATCGCCGCGGGCGAGCAGCTCACGGTGACGCAGTCGCAGGTGCGCCGCGACGGCTGGGCCATCGAGTGCCGCATCAACGCCGAGGACCCGTTCCGCAACTTCCTGCCTTCCACCGGGCGCCTGGTGCGCTTCGAGCCGCCGGAGCAGACCATGTTCCAGGCCGACATGAGCCAGCGCTACGGCGTGCGCGTGGATACCGGCGTCTTCGAGGGCGGCGAGATCCCGATGCACTACGACTCGATGATCGCCAAGCTCATCGTGCACGGGCAGGACCGCAA
>JAIOIA010000097.1:0-3052 GCA_019912745.1 Comamonas sp.
GAGAGGATGGTAAGCGGGTGCACATAGCTCTCGTAGAGCACGCCGAGCACGATGTAGACGCAGACCACGGCCGCGAGGATGAGCCAGAGCTGGTTGGCGAGCGACGTCTGGTACGCGCCCGCGGCGCCGGTAAAGCGCAGCGTGAGGCTGGCGGGCAAGGCGGCCTCGGCGGCGGCCGTGCGCACCGCCTCCACGGCCGCGCCCAGGCTCACGCCGGGGGCGGTGTCGAAACCCACGGTGGCCGCCGGGTATTGGCCCACGCGCTGCACGGTGAGTGCGGCGGGTTCCTGCACCACCTGTGCGAAGGACGAGAGCGGCGTCGTGCCGCCGCCGCTGGTCTTGATGGGCAGATCGCGCAGGGTCTGCAGGCTCGCGGCGTCTTGGCGCGCGGCTTCCAGAATCACGCGGTACTGGTTGGTCTCGCTGAAGATGGTGGAAACGATGCGCTGGCCGAAGGCGTTGTAGAGCGTGTTGTCCAGCGTGCTCGTGGCCACGCCCAGGCGCGCGGCGGTATCGCGGTCCACGCGCACCATGGCCGAGGGCGCGGTCTGCCCGGCGCTGGTGGTGGCGTGGCGCACCTCGGGCAGGCGGGCGATCGCGGCGACGAGCTTCTGCGCCCACTCGTCGACGAGCTTCGTGTCCACGCCTTCGAGGTCGAAGCGGTACTGCGTCGGGCCGGAGTCCGAATCGATGGTCAGGTCCTGCGTGGGCTGCAGGAACAGGTCGACGCCCGCCACCTCGCGCGCCACCTGCTGGCGCAGGCGCTGCATGATCGCGTCCTGCGACTCGCCGAACAGCGTGCGCGGCGCGAGATTGATGACCAGCCGCCCCGACGACAGCGCCGCGTTGTTGCTCGCGTCCACGCCGACGACGGAGCTGAGCGAGGCCACGGCCGGGTCGGCCAGCACGAGGCGCGCAACCTCGCCCTGCAGCAGCGACATGCGCGCGAACGACACGTCGCTGGCTGCCTCCACCCGGCCCTGCAGCTGCCCTGTACTCTGCGTGGGGAACAGGTCCTTGGGAATCAGGACGTAAAGCAGCGCCGTCACCGCGAAGGTGGCCAGCGCCACCCAGAGCGTGAACACCTGGTGGCGCAGCACCCAGGTCAGGCCCGCGTCGTACCAGCGGATCAGGGTGTCGATCCCGCCCTGCAGCGCGCGCGCGATGCCGCCCTGCGCCTCGTCCAGGGGCTTCAAGACGCGCGCGGACATCATCGGCACCAGCGTGAGCGAGACCAGCGCGGAGAACAGGATCGTGATCGCCAGCGTCACCGCGAACTCGCGAAACAGCCGTCCGATCACCTCCTGCATGAACAGGAGCGGAATCAGCACCGCGATCAGCGAGACCGTGAGCGAGATGATGGTGAAGCCGATCTCCCCGGCCCCAGCCAGCGCCGCCAGCATCGGCGGCTTGCCCATCTCGCGGTGACGCGCGATGTTCTCGATCATCACGATGGCGTCGTCCACGACGAAGCCGGTGGCGATGGTCAGCGCCATCAGGCTCAGGTTGTTGAGCGAATAGCCCAGCAAATACATCGCCCCCACCGTGCCCATGAGCGAGATCGGCACCGCGATGCTCGCGATCAAGGTGGCGCGCAGGCTGTGCAGGAAGGCGAAGATCACCAGCACCACCATGACGACGGCCAGCACCAGCTCCAACTCCACGTGCTCGACCGAGGCGCGTATGCCCAGCGTGCGGTCCGACAGCACCGCCAGATGCACACTCTGCGGCAGGCCCTGCTCCAGCAGTGGCAGCTGGCGCTTGATCGCGTCCACCGTGGCGATGACGTTGGCGCCGGGCTGGCGCTGCACGTTGACGATGATCGCGGGGTTCAGCGGTGTTTGCGCGGGCCGCAGATCGCCCTTGATGCCGGTCCAGGCGCCCAGGCGGTCGTTCTCCGAACCGTCGATCACCCGCGCCACGTCCTTCAGACGCACCGGCTGGCCGTTCACGTAGGCGACGATCAGCTCGCGGTAGTCCTGCGCCGACAGCAGCTGGTCGTTGGCGTTGATGCTGTACTGGCGCGTGGGGCCGTCAAAGCTCCCCTTGGCGCCGCTCGCGTTGCCCGCGGTGATGGCGCTGCTGATCGCCTCCAGCCCCAGCCCCATGGCCGCGAGCGCCTGCACATGGCCCTGCACGCGCACGGCGGGACGCTGCCCGCCCGCGAGCGTCACCAGGCCCACGCCGCTGATCTGGCTGATCTTGAGCGCCAGGCGCGTGTTCACCATGTTCTGCACCTCGGTGAGCGGCAGACTGTCGCTCGTCACCGCCAGCTGCAGGATGGGCGCATCGGCCGGATTCACCTTGGCGTAGACGGGCGGCGCGGGCAGATCCGCCGGCAGCAGCGAACTCGCCGCGTTCATCGCCGCCTGCACCTGCTGCTCGGCCGCGTCCATGCCGAGCTCCAGATCGAACTGCAGCGTGACCATGGACACGCCCGCGCTGCTGACGCTGCCCATGCGGGACAAGCCCGGCATCTGGCCGAACTGGCGTTCCAGCGGCGCCGTCACGGTGCGGCTCATCACGTCGGGGCTGGCGCCGGGGTACAGCGTCTGCACCTGGATGGTGGGGTAGTCCACCTGCGGCAGCGCCGCCAGCGGCAGGAAGCGCAGGCCCACCAGGCCCGCGAGCACGATGGCCAGCATGAACAGCGCCGTCGCCACCGGGCGCTGGATGAAGAGGCGCGAGACGTTCATGCCCGCGCCCGCGCCGTCGCGCTCACTGCTGCGCCCCACGCTCGCTGCGCCGCTGGGCGAAGAAGGCGCGCCGCTGCTCGGGCGTCATCTTCTGCACCTTCTCGCGCAAATCGGGAGGCAGGCGGCTCAGGTCGGGTGCTTTGTTTTCCGCAGCTGTCTGCGCTTGCCCGCTCTGCGTCTGCGTCTGTGTCTGTTTTTGCCCATCACTCAGACGCACCTTGCCGCCATCCTTCACGCGGTCACCGCCCTCGGTCACCACGCGCTCGCCGGCCTGCAGCCCCCGGGTAATCAGCACCTGCTCGGCCGTGGCCAGCCCGCGCGTCACGGCCCGGGTGTGCGCCGTGTCCTCGGCGTCG
>JAIOIA010000002.1:0-3159 GCA_019912745.1 Comamonas sp.
GGCGTTGATCATGCGCTTGAGGCGATCGGTGATGAAGAAATAGCCCTCCTCGTCCACGCGTCCCAGGTCGCCTGTGCGGAAAAAGCGCTTGCCGTCGAGTTCAAAAAAGGCCGCCTCGGTCGCTTCCGGGTGCTTCCAGTAACCGTCAAACACCTCGGGGCCGCTGACGACGATTTCGCCCTGCTCGCCCTGGGGCAGCTCCTTCAGGGTCTGGGGATCGACGATGCGCGCATCGGTCCCCATGAAGGGGATGCCCAGGCACTGCTGCTTGGGCCGGTCGGGCGGGTTGCTGTGCGAAGGCGCGGCGGTTTCGGTCAGCCCATAACCCTCGGCGTACTGCAGGCCATACTGGTCCTGCAGGCGCTGGGCAACCGCCTGCGGCATGGCGGCGCCGCCACCGCCGATGGTTTTCAGGCTGGAGAGGTCGAACTGCGCAAAGTTGGGGCTCGCCATCAGATCGATGATCATCGTGGGAATATTGGTCCACGCCGTCACGCGATGGCGCGAGATGAGGCGCCCCGCCAGTTCTCTGTCCCAGCGTGGCAGCAGCACCAGCGTGCTGCCCGTGTAGAGCGCCGCATGCATCACGCTCACCATGCCGGTGATGTGAAACATCGGGACCACGCACAGCGCCACGCCATCGGCCGAGGCCGTGCCCCACATGCTGCTGGCCACGGCGTTGTGCATCAGGGTGCGATGCGGATGCATGCAGCCCTTGGGCAAGCCCGTGGTGCCGCTGGTGTAGGGCAGCACGGCAAGGTCATCCGGCCCCGCCGTATGCTCGGGAACGGCCTCACGGCTCGCGAGCGCATCGCCCCAGGCGTGCACCCGGCCCCCTTGCAGCGATGGCAGCGGCCGCGCCGTGCACAGCCAGTCCTGCCACGCCGCGGGCATGTCACCGGGCTGCAGCGCCGCCGGATCGAACGCATCGGTGTACTGGCTCACCAGCAGGTGAGAGAGCCGCTGGTGCTCGGGCAACAGATCGCTGGCCCGCGCCACCTCGTGCGCGACGTCGCTGGTGGTGATTGCCACACGCGCGTCCGCATCCTCGATGTAATGCACGAGCTCCTGCGCGCGGTTCATCGGATTGACGGGAACGACCACGGCGTTGGCGCGCAGGATGGCGAAATGCGCAATCACCCACTGCGAACAGTTCTGCATGTCGAGCAGCACGCGATCACCCTTGCGCACGCCCCACGCGGCCAGCTGCGCCGCGAGGCGCTCGGCTTCATCATGCAACCGACGGTAGCTGGTTTCACGCCCCATGAACACCAGCGCCGCCTTGCGCGGATAGCGCAGGGCATTGGCGACCACGTTGAACCACAGCGAGGTATCGGGAACCGTGATGGCGTGTGGCAGGCGCGAGGGCCAGAACGCGTAGTGGGCTTGCATGCGAGGGCTTCCTTGATCGTGACGCGGCCAGCGTAGGAGGGAGATAAGGCGCTGACAACGGGGCAAGCCCTCGCCCGCAGTCACACAGGCGACGCAGCACACCTCGTTACCGTGTGCGGTGCACGGCAACCTCCGCCATCAACGACAATCACGGACGGTGGCAACACTGCCAAGACACTCTGTTTAAGAACGTCGCAAGGGCCAACCCGGCGGCGTCGACCAATTGCCTGCAATGAACATCGTCATCCTGGACGACTATCAGGACACCGTGCGCAAACTGCGCTGCGCAGAGCGCCTCGCACCCTTTTCCGCCAAGGTCTACACCAATACGGTCAAGGGGCTGGGCCAGCTTTCGGTGCGGCTGCGCGATACCGACATCATCGTCCTGATCCGCGAGCGCACGCCCATCACGCGCCAGCTCATCGAAAAGCTGCCCCGGCTGAAATTCATCGCGCAGACGGGCCGCACCGGCGCGCACATCGACCTGGGCGCCTGCACCGAGCGCGGCATCGCGGTGGCCGAGGGCAGCACTTCGCCCGTGGCCCCCGCCGAGCTGACCTGGGCTCTGATCATGACCGCGATGCGGCGCCTGCCGCATTACATCGCCAACCTCAAGCATGGCGCCTGGCAGCAGGCCGGGCTGCGCGCCGCGTCCATGCCGCCGAATTTCGGCGTCGGGCAGGTGCTCAGGGGCCGCACGCTCGGCATCTGGGGCTACGGGCAGATCGGCCAGATCGTGGCCGGTTACGGGCGCGCATTCGGCATGAACGTGCGCATCTGGGGCAGCGAGGCCTCACGCACCAAGGCCCTGGCCGATGGCTACCAGGCAGCCAACACGCGCGCCGAATTCTTCGAGCAATGCGACGTGATCTCGCTGCATCTTCGCCTGGCGGAGAACACGCACCACCTCATCACGCTCGAAGACCTCTCGTTGATGAAACCCACGGCACTGCTGGTCAACACCTCGCGCGCCGATCTGATCGAACCCGACGCCCTGATCGCCGCGCTCAATCGCGGACGCCCCGGCATGGCGGCCATCGACGTGTTCGAAAGCGAGCCCATCCTGCAGGGCCATGCGCTGCTCAGGCTCGAGAACTGCGTGTGCACACCGCACATCGGCTACGTGGAACAGGACAACTACGAGTTGTATTTCGGTGCCGCCTTTGACAACGTCATCAATTACATGAAGGGCACGCCGACCAACATCGTCAACCCCGGCGCGCTTCAGATGCGCCGCTGAGCTGCGATGGCCGAACCCCTTCAATGGCTGGACGACGGCACGCCCGCCAGTGCGCGCTTCGGCGATCGCTACCGCAGCAGCGCCGGCCACGGACTCGATCAGGCGCGCGGCGTGTTCCTCTCGGGCTGTGGACTGCCCCAGGGCTGGGCGGATCAGGCCCGATGGTGCGTCCTGGAAACGGGTTTCGGCCTGGGGCTGAATTTCCTCGTGACCTGGGCCGCATGGCGCGCCGATCCCGCCCGGCCGCGCCTGCTGCACTTCGTCTCGTGCGAAGCCTGGCCCGTGAGCGGCGAAGACCTGCCGCGCGCCGCGCCGCCCGATCCGGAGATCCAGGCGCTCGCGGCCGAGCTGGCAGCGCAGTTCCAGGGCCTGGTGCCCGGGGTGCACCGGCTGTCCTTCGACGGCGGGCAGGTGCTGCTCACGCTGCTGATCGGTGACGCACAGGCCATGCTCAGGGTGCAGCGCCCCCTGGCCGATAGCGTCTATCTCGATGGATTCGCACCGCGCCTGAACCCGCAGATGTGGAG
>JAIOIA010000098.1:0-2200 GCA_019912745.1 Comamonas sp.
GGGTCACTCAGAACACCCTCAGGTGTCCGCCATCAAAATGGAATGCTGTCCGCCATCACCGTGGAACGGTGTCCGCCATGACGGTGGAACTCTGTCCGCCATCAGCGTGGAATCGTGTCCGCCATCGCGTGGAATACGCACCCAGCTTTCGCCGCAGCACGAAATAGATCGTGTAGCCGATGGCCACCAGCCACGTTTCCCAGGACATCGCGCCCGTGCGCAGGACTTCATGCCCTACACCCAGGGCCGCCAGCCCCACGGCCAGCCATTGCATCCGTGACAGACGCTCGTGAAACAGCGAGCGGCTCGCCACCACCATCACGAGTGGCAACAGGAAGTAGCCCAGCGACACCGGCAGCGCGCGACCTTGTAGCGGCGCCCAGAGAAACAGCCAGAGCTGCACCCCCAGCAGAGTGGCGCTCGCGCACAGGGCCAGTCCCCACGGGAGGTCCTGCCGTGCGCGCGTGATCATGGAACGCACGCGCGGCCATTGACCGCGAGAGAGCACGATGAGCGTGGTGAAGGGCAGCGTCGAGAGAATGCGCCAGCCGAAGATCTGCTCGCCATCGAGAGGCGCCAGCCGAGGCGCGAGGTAGTACATCGCCGCGAACAGCACCGAGGCGCCTAGGGAGGCGAGCAGACCGGTGATCATGGGGTGCCTTGCGTCTGGCGGTCGGCCGGCGCGCGCGCCGACCGGTGGCTCGGCAGATGCATCTACTCCGATTCGTCAAACACCAGGGAGGGGTTGTTGATGACGCGGGTGCTTGCGCCCGGCTCGCCAAGAATCCCCACGCTCTGGTAGCTGAATGGCGTTCCGGGTTCAAGCGCCGCGGCAGCTACGTTGGCCAGCGGCTGGTTCATTCCCACGAAGTAGCTGCCGGCGGGCACGTCGGACGTCGTGCGCACCGCCTGCGCGGCAGAACCGGCACTGCTCGGGCCGGAAAAGCTCTCGGTCAGCACCGAGCCGTCTTCGGCGATGCGCATCACCTGCAGGCCCAGCCAAGCCAGATGTTGCGCCGCCGCCGAGTCCGCGCTCAGCCAATACCCGCACGGCCGCGGGCGCTGCAGTTCGGGGCGCAGGGTCGCCGTCGAGGTCCATTGCACCTTCACCCGCTTGAGTTCGCCACTGGCTTCGTCGATCAGGCCCAGGTCACGATCGGAGGTGGTGGGGCTGGCCTGAACCGTCAGCAGGCCCTGACACGCCTTGGAGGCAACGTCCCGCGTCACGTAGGCCTGCACCTGGCGCAGGTCGCCACTGCGATCCGCGGTGCTGCGCAGCACGCTCGTGAGCGCCACCACCAGGCTGTGCACGCGGCGCTGGATGTGGGCGCGCCCAAGCCCCGCGCCGCGGCTGGCGATGGCCAGGCTCACCGCGTTGCTCAACCCTCCCAGGTTGCGCAGGGAATCGGGCTGCGCATCACCCGTCTGCGCCGCCAGCGCACCCTGGTCCACCGTGAGCGTATGCAGCCATTCATGGGTCAAGCCGCTGTCTTCGAGCGACTTGAAGAGGGGCTGCATGAACCATTCCGTGGCGGCCTTGTTGACGAACTCCGGTATGTTGGCCGCGGTTGCCGGTTGCGCCAGCACATCGTAGCTGGGCAGATCCCTCGTTCCCGCCATGTTGACGGCTTGCGCCGGGTATTCGTGCACATCGACGATGACGGTGGGGCGGTAGGTGCGAATCAGCTGCGCGATGGCTCTGGCCTCGGGCGTGCGCAAGGCCAGATGGTCGTGGTTCAGGTCGGTTCCGTCGCTGGTTGCGTGGCTCCCGGTCGAGGCGCCATCGGGGTTGGCCCGTGGGACGATGACCACATTGATGCGCTGGAGCATGGGCGCGAGCAGTCCCTGAGACAATTCGCGCGCCATCACCAGCAGCGCCTCGCTGCTGCCAGGTTCGTCGCCATGCTGTTGGCCCACCAGGAGCGCGGTGGGCCGTCCGTTGGACAGCAGCGGCTTGTCGCCGATCGTGCCGCTCATGGCCAGAGCCAGCAGGGGTGTGCCGTTTTGCGACGGGCCCAGATCGATTCGGCGTGTGCTTGTCCGGTCGGCTGGGGTGCTCGCCAGCTCGTCCAGCCACTGGGAGAGCTCGGCGTTGGTTGTCCAGGCGCGCCGCTGCGTTTGCAGACCGGGGGTGTCGTAGCGCACCGGCGGATCGGGGAAGTGCGCGGCGACTGCGGCGCTCTCGACGAGCGTGGCGGCA
>JAIOIA010000099.1:0-5531 GCA_019912745.1 Comamonas sp.
GGGCACGGGTGGGCCCGCGGGCTTCGGCAAGGGCAGCGCGAAAGTCACGCTCACGCCCTCGGACGCCGGGTGCGAGCTGGCCTACAGCGCCAGCGCCACCGTCGGCGGCAAGATCGCGCAGGTGGGCCAGCGCCTGATCGACGGCGTGGCCAAGTCCATGGCCGAGAAATTTTTCACCCGCTTCGACGAGGAGATGCAGCGGCGCTTCGGCCCGCCGCCGCAGGACGGCGAGGCCGCGGTGGACAAGCCCGGCGCGCTCAAGAAGCTCTGGGGCAAGCTCAAGGGCGGCGGCGAAGCCGACGCCGCCGCGCAGAAGTAGCGACAGCACAGGAGGGCGCCGTCATGGAAAACCTCGATCTCACCGTCTTGCGCGCGCTTGCGAGCTGGCGCCGCGCCGGGCAGGACGCGGTGCTCGCGACCGTCGTGCACACCTGGGGCTCGTCGCCGCGGCCGATCGGCTGCATCATGGCGCTGCGCGGCGACGGCATGGTGATGGGCTCGGTCTCGGGCGGCTGCATCGAGTACGATCTGATCGACCGCTACACCAAGCCGGGCGCGGCCGATGCGCTGGCGCACGAGGGGCCGCCGCAATTCGTCAAGTACGGCGTCACGGCCGACGAGGCGCACCGCTTCGGCCTGCCCTGCGGCGGCACGCTGCAGATCCTGGTCGAGTTCAACCCCGAGGCCGAGGCCATCGAACAACTGCTCGCGCGGCTCGATGCCGGCGAGCTCGTGCACCGGCGCGTGCGCCTGGCGGACGGCGCGGTCACGCTGGAAGCGGCCGAGCACCCGGCCGATCTGCTCATCGACGCGCAGGAGGTGGTCAACACCTTCGGCCCCGGCTACCGCATGCTCATCATCGGCGCCGGGCAGATGAGCGAGTACCTGGCCACCATGGCGCTGTTCTGCGGGTTTTCCGTGACCGTGTGCGACCCGCGCGAGGAATTTTCGGGCAGCTGGAGCGTGGCGGGCGCGCGGCTCGTGACCACCATGCCCGACGACACCGTGGCTGAGATGAAGCCCGACGGCCGCACCTGCGTGATTGCGCTCACGCACGACCCCAAGCTCGACGACCTGGCGCTCTTGCAGGCGCTGGAGACCCCGGCGTTCTACATCGGCGCCATCGGCAGCCGGCGCAACAGCGCGCTGCGCCACCAGCGCATGATCGAGTACCTGGATCAGACCGAGGAGAGCCTGAAGCACCTGCGCGGGCCCGTGGGCATCTACATCGGCAGCAAGACGCCGCCCGAGATCGCGGTGAGCGTGATGGCCGAAATTCTGGCGGTGAAGAACGGCGTGCCGCTGCCGCGCGACATGGACGTGGCCCACGTCAAGGATCAGCAGGAGATCACGCCCAACGACGCAGCCAACGTCTGCTTCGTGATGCACGACGATGCCTGAGGCGACGCACGGCACGCGGTTCGGCATCGGCGCCGTCGTCCTTGCGGCCGGCGCCGGGCGGCGCATGGGTCATCGGCCCAAATCGCTGCTGCAGCGCGATGGCGAGCCGCTGCTGCTGCGCCAGGTGCGGCTGCTCGCCGCGGCGGGCTGCGCGCCCATCGTCGTCGTGCTCGGCCACCACAGGCAGGCGCTGCTGCGGGTGCTCGAACCCGCGCAGACGCGCTATCGCCCGCTGCAATGGGTGAGCAACCCCGCACCCGAGGAAGACCCGGCCTCGTCGCTCGCCTGCGGCCTGCAGGCGCTGCCATCCGATACGTCCACTATCCTCGTCACGCTCGGTGACCAGCCCCTGCTGCAGGACGGTGATGCGCAGGCCGTGCTCGACGCCTGGCGCTCGCGCGCCGCGGGCGTGCAGCTCGTGGTGCCCGTGCACGGCGGCGAGCCCGGCCATCCGCTGGCCTTCGGCGCCGTGGTGCGCGCCGCCGTGCAGGGCGGTGCCTCGGTGCGCGCGTGGCGGCGCGCGCATCCCGGCCAGGTGGCGCAGCTCGTGGCCGACCACGCGCGCTACACCACCGATGTCGATACGCCGCAAGCACTGCATGGCCTCGAACAGGCGCACGGCGTGCACCTTGCCTGGCCCGCTTGACCGCATCGCCGTCCCGGTCTTGGCGGCATAAATTCGCCGTTTGGGTATGATCAACGCCCATTGACGCGCCGATTTGCACCGCTTGCGGGCGCTTTACAAGTTCTGCTAAAGACGTGACCGAATCGTGCAAGCCCGGCCTCGTTCTTTGGCGATGCCGGGTTTTTTCATGTCGCTCATTGCCACATCCCAGCTGATGCAGTTCCCGGGCGAGCTGGCGCTCACCTCGGGTGCCGTGCTTGGGGACTACCACCTCGCCTACGAGACCTACGGCACGCTCAACGCCGACAAGAGCAATGCGGTGCTCGTGTGCCATGCGCTCAACGCCTCGCACCATGTCGCCGGCAGCTACGCGGGTCAGCCCAAAAGCGAAGGCTGGTGGGACAACATGATCGGCCCGGGCAAGAGCGTGGACACCCAGCGCTTTTTCGTGATCGGCATCAACAACCCCGGCTCGTGCTTTGGCTCCACCGGCCCGATGGACGTGAACCCGGCCACGGGTGAGGTCTATGGCGCGGATTTTCCCGTGCTCACCGTCGAGGACTGGGTCAACGCGCAGGCGCTGCTGCTGGACCGCCTCGGGATCACGCGGCTCGCGGCCGTGATGGGCGGGAGCCTCGGCGGCATGCAGGCGCTGTCGTGGACGCTGCAGTACCCCGAGCGCGTGCGCCACGCCATCGTCGTCGCCAGCGCCCCCAATCTCTCGGCCGAGAACATCGCGTTCAACGAGGTGGCACGCCGCGCCATCGCCACCGACCCGGATTTTCACGGCGGCAACTACTACCGCCACGGCGTCGTTCCGCAGCGCGGCCTGCGCATCGCCCGCATGATCGGGCACATCACCTATCTCTCCGACGACGTGATGAACGCCAAGTTCGGCCGCGAGCTGCGCGAGGCGGTGGACGGCGTGGTGCGCAGCGACTACCACTACAGCACGCAGGACGTGGAGTTCCAGATCGAGAGCTATCTGCGCTACCAGGGCGACAAGTTCAGCAGCTACTTCGATGCCAACACCTACCTCCTGATCACCCGCGCGCTGGATTATTTCGATCCGGCGCGCACGCACGGCGGCGACCTCACGCAGGCGCTGGCCGTCACGCGGGCGAAATTTCTGCTGGTGAGCTTTTCCACCGACTGGCGCTTCGCGCCCGCGCGCTCGCGCGAGACGGTGCACGCGCTGCTGGAAAACCGCCGCGACGTGAGCTACGCCGAGATCGATGCGCCGCACGGGCACGATGCCTTTTTGCTGGATGACCCTCGCTACATGAGCGTGGTGCGCTCTTATTTCGATGGCATCGCCAAGGAGCTTTCATGAGCGACCACTCCACGATGCAATCCATCGCGCGGCTCGTCCCCGAGGGCAGCCGCGTGCTCGACCTGGGCTGCGGCGATGGCGCGCTGCTCGAGCTGCTGCAGCGCACGCGCGGCTGCAGCGGCTACGGCATCGAAATCGCCGACGCCAATGTGCTCGCCTGCGTGCGCCGCGGCGTCAACGTGATCCAGCTCAACCTGGACGAGGGCCTGGCGATGTTCGCCGACAACAGCTTCGACGTGGTGCTGCAGATCGACACGCTGCAGCATCTGCGCAACGCCGAGGTGATGCTGCGCGAGACCGCGCGCGTGGGCCAAAGCGGCATCGTCGCCTTCCCCAACTTCGCGCACTGGCCCAACCGCCTGTCGGTGCTGCGCGGCAGGATGCCGGTGACGAGCCGCCTGCCATATCAGTGGTACGACACGCCCAACATCCGCGTCGGTACGTATGCGGACTTCGAGGTGCTGGCGCGGCGCAACAAGCTGCGCATCCTCGACGCCTTCGGGCTGGAAGAGGGCCGCGAGGTGCGCCGCTGGCCCAATCTGCTCGCGAGCACGGCGGTGTTCCGCTTCGAGCACGACTGAGCGGGCGGCAGCGGCAAATCCGCACTTGCAAAGCAGGTTCCCCTGGAAAGCCGGCTCGTGCCCCTTTTCAAGCGCCTAGACTGCGACATCCGGCGGTTTTGCGAACCGCGTTTTCCCATGAGAGTCCATCGCCATGTCACAACGCATTGAATACAAGGACGCCTCGCCCGAGGCGTTCAAGGCCCTGCTGCACACCGAAATGCAGGTCCACAAGAGCGGGCTGCAAGAGTCGCTGATCGAGCTCGTGAAGATGCGCGCCTCGCAGATCAACGGCTGCGCCTATTGCCTGGATATGCACAGCAAGGATGCCATCGCCCAGGGCGAGAGCACCACGCGCCTGTTCGTGCTCTCGGCCTGGCGCGAGGCGCCGCACCTGTACAGCGAGCGCGAGCGCGCCGCCCTCGCCTGGACCGAGGCCGTGACGCGCATCGCCGACGGCGAGGTCTCCGACGAGATCTATGCCGAGGCACGCAGACACTTCGACGAGAAGGGCCTCGTCGATCTGACGCTGGCGGTGATCGCCATCAACGGCTGGAACCGCATGGCGATCGCCTTCCACGCCAAGGCGGGCGACTACGTGAGTCCGCACGGCAAGAAGTAGCCAAGCCGCTACCATCGCGGCATGAGCACGCCGCTGCTGCGCCTGAACCATCCGCCGGAGCTTTACTACCTGATCGAGCACCAGGTCTGGGCGCGGCTGCAGGCCGACGGCGCCAGCGCCACGGTGGGCATCACCGCGCTCGGCCTCGCGCTCTCGGGCGAGATCTACATGTGCCGTCCCAAGCGCGTGGGCACCGAGCTCGCGCAGGGCGCCACGGTCGCCGTCGTCGAGCTCTCCAAATCCATCGTGGCGGTGAAGACCGCCGTCTCGGGCACGATCATCGAGATCAATCCGCGGCTGGATGAGCGCCCGCGCCTCGTGGACCAGGACCCGTACGGCGCGGGCTGGATCGCGCGCCTGCGCCTTTCGAATTTCTCGGCCGATGTGCCGCAGCTCGTGCACGGCGACGCGGTGGCCGCGGCCATGACCCGGCACGCCCACAGCAACGGCGTGGAGCTCGCGCCGCCCGCCGCGTCATGAGCTTCACGGCGCACGACGCGGCGGGCATCGCGATCATGCTCTGGTCGGCCGACGCCAGCTGCCCCGAGCGCCTGGCCACGCCGTTCTTTCACGCCGCCGCCGCCGCCGCCATGGACGTGCCGGTGGAGCTGTACTTCACCGCCGCCAGCGTGCAGCTGCTCGTGCCCGGCGTGGCCGCGCGCCTGCGCGCCAGCGCGCGCACGGACAAGACCATCGCCGACAACCTGCAGGAAGCGGTGGAGCTCGGCGCGCGGCTGTTCGCCTGCTCGGACGCGCTCGCGGCGCAGGGCATCGCCTTGGACACGCTCCTGCCCGGCTGCGCGCGCGGCGGCGCGGTGCAGTTCATGGCGCGGGCGATCGACCTGCGCTGGCGCACGCTGGTGTTTTGAGAATGATTGAAAAGTGAGCTGCTTACGCTTGTTTCACGCGGCTTTCAGATTATTTTCGCGTTGAAATCTTTTGTCATCAAGCGCGAACAGCTATGCAAACAGAAGTGGCGGAAGGGCATGG
>JAIOIA010000100.1:0-6133 GCA_019912745.1 Comamonas sp.
GTGGTGCGCGAGGGGCGCGGCAGCCTGCAGGCACTGGGGCTTTGAACGCGCACCGCCGCTACAGCGGCAGCACGTGCGTGCGCTTGATTTCCTTGAGCACGAAGTTGGTGGAGATCTCGCGCACGCCGGGCAGCGCGCGCAGCGTCGTGCGCACGTAATCGGAAAACGCCTGCAGGTCTGGGGCCACCACTTCAAGCTGATAGTCGAAGCGCCCCGAGAGGTTGTGGCAGGCGAGCACCTGGGGCGCGGCCTCGATCTCGCGCTCGAACGCGGCCATGGTCTGGGGCGTGTGGTCCTGCATCGTCAGGTGCACGAAGCCCAGCACCCCCAGCCCCACGGTCTTGCGCTCGAGATGGGCGTGGTAGCCCTCGATCACGCCGATGTCTTCCAGTCGCCGGATGCGCCGCCAGCACGGCGAGGTGGAGAGCGATACCGACTCCGCCAGTTCCCCCACGGTGGCGCGCCCGTCGCGCTGCAGCGCATCGAGCAAGCAACGGTCGGTGGCGTCGAGGTCAATCATGCTCATCACCATGAATCCAAAGGAAATTTTTACCCTTTTATCACGCTTGCATGCGGTATTGAGCGAAATTTTTCCGCACCAAACGCCAAACAATGGTGCACATCACACATCCATTGCAGGAGACTCCCCATGGCCCAGAGCACCCCGCG
Organism: Comamonas sp.; assembly: GCA_019912745.1. Lineage (GTDB taxonomy): Bacteria > Pseudomonadota > Gammaproteobacteria > Burkholderiales > Burkholderiaceae_C > Comamonas_C. Next base: position 670 of record JAIOIA010000100.1, read on the forward strand.
CAGCGCCGGTTTTTCCACCCGCGCCATCCACCACGGTTACCACCCGGCCGAGAACCAGGGCGCGCTGGTGCCGCCGATTCACACCTCGGCCACCTGGGTGTTTCCCGACACCGCCTACGGCGGGCGCTGCTTCGCCGGGGAGGAGAAGGGCTACATCTACACGCGCATCTCCAACCCCACGCTGGCGCTACTCGAAGGGCGCCTGGCGAGCCTGGAACAGGGCGCGGCGGCCGTGGTCTTCGGCTCGGGCATGGGGGCGATCACCGCGACGCTCTGGTCCATGCTCTCACCCGGCGACGAAATCCTCACCGACCAGACGCTCTACGGCTGCACTTTCGCCTTCCTGCACCACGGCATCGGGCACTTCGGCGTGCAGGTGCGCCACGTGGACATGACCGACCCGGCGCAGGTGGCCGCCGCCATGAACGACAAGACCCGCGTGGTCTACCTCGAATCGCCCGCCAACCCGAACATGCGCCTGGCGGACATCGCCGCCATCGCCGAACTCGCCCACGCCCGGGGCGCGAAGCTGGTGGTGGACAATACCTATTGCTCGCCCTACCTGCAGCAGCCGCTCACGCTGGGCGCAGACGTGAGCGTGCACTCGATGACCAAGTACCTGAGCGGCCACGGCGACGTGACGGCGGGCGCCGCGATCTTTGCCAATGAAGAGCTGGCGCAGCGCGTACGCCTGTTCGGCCTCAAGGACATGACAGGCGCCGTGATGTCGCCGCAGGACGCGCACCTCGTGATGCGCGGCCTGAAGACGCTGGCGCTGCGCATGGACCGCCACTGCGAGAACGCTCAGAAGGTGGCGCGCTTCATCGAAACGCATCCGGCCACGGCGCAGGTGTACTACCCCGGCCTCGCCAGCTTTCCCCAGCACCCGCTTGCGCGCCGCCAGATGCGGCAGATGGGCGGCATGATGGCCTTCGAGCTGCACGGCGGCCTGCCGGCGGGCGTGCGCTTCATGGATGCGCTCGCGCTCGTGGCTCGCGCCGTGAGCCTGGGCGACGCCGAGACGCTGGCCCAGCACCCGGCGAGCATGACGCACTCCACCTACACGCCCGAGGAGCGCGCCGCGCACGGCATCTCCGAGGGGTTGGTGCGCCTGTCGGTGGGGCTGGAGGATGTGGACGACATCCTCGCCGACATCGGCCAGGCGCTGGACCTCGTGCATGCGGCCAACGGCGGCGAGGGCCAGCGCCGCCCGGCGGCGGCGACCGGGCACGCGGCCACGATCTGAGACGAACCGTACGAGGCAAGGCCGCGCGCCAGGACTTGCCAAACTCAGGAGATTGCGGCACACCCCGGGCCGTGAACCCACCCACAGGACTGCCATGAACGCCCCGCTCGCTTCCTCCCTTCTTACCGACGCCGACGGCGCGCCGGACATCGACCCGCAGGAAACCGCCGAGTGGCGCGATGCCTTCCTGGCGCTGCTGGCCGCGCAGGGGCCCGAGCGAGCGCGCTTCATCCTGGACACGCTGGTCGAGGCCGCGCACCAGCGCCGCGTGCCCTGGCGGCCGCAGCTGAACACCCCCTACGTCAACACCGTGAGCGCGCAGGCGCAGCCGCCCTTCCCCGGCGACTTGGCGGTGGAAGAGCGCCTGGGCTCACTCATGCGCTGGAACGCGCTGGCCATGGTGGTGCGCGCCAACAAGGCCTACGGGGAACTCGGCGGACACATCGCCAGCTACGCCAGCGCCGCCGATCTGTTCGAGGTCGGCTTCAACCACTTTTTCCACGCCCGCGAAGGGCTTGCGCCCGGCCAGCACCGGGGCGATCTGGTGTTCTTTCAGCCGCACAGCGCGCCGGGGGTGTATGCGCGCGCCTTTCTCGAAGGCTTTTTGAGTGAGCAGGACCTGCTGCACTTTCGCCAGGAAATCACCGCGCCCGGCGAAGGCGCGCGCGGGCTGTGCAGCTACCCGCACCCCTGGTCCATGCCGGACTTCTGGCAGTTTCCCACGGGCTCGATGGGGCTGGGGCCGATCAGCAGCATCTACCACGCGCGCTTCATGCACTACCTCACCGATCGGGGGCTGCTCGATTGCCACGGCAGAAAGGTGTGGGGCGTGTTCGGCGACGGCGAGATGGACGAGCCCGAGAGCACCAGCGCACTCACGCTCGCCGCGCGCGAGCGCCTCGACAACCTGGTCTGGGTGGTCAACTGCAACCTGCAGCGCCTGGACGGCCCGGTGCGCGGCAACGGGCGCATCGTCGACGAACTGGAGCGCCTCTTTACCGGCAGCGGCTGGAACGTGATCAAGCTGCTCTGGGGCAGCGACTGGGACGGCCTCTTTGCGCGCGACCTCACCGGCACGCTGGTGCGCACGCTGGGCGAGACGGTGGACGGCCAGATGCAGACCTTCGCGGCCAAGGACGGGCGCTTCAACCGCGACAACTTCTTCGGCCAGCACCCCGAGCTGGCGGCCCTGGCGCAGGGCATGACGGACGAGCAGATCGACCGCCTCAAGCGCGGCGGGCACGACCTGGTGAAGATCCACGCCGCCTACGCGCAGGCGGCCGCGCACCGGGGCGGGCCGACGGTGATCCTCGCGCTCACCAAGAAGGGCTACGGCATGGGTGCAGCGGGCCAGGGCCGGATGACCACGCACAGCCAGAAGAAGCTGGACGAGGCCGCGCTGATCGAATTCCGCAACCGCTTCAACCTGCCGCTCAGCGACGAAGAGGCCGTGCACCTGCGCTTTCTGAGGCCCGCCGAGGACAGCGCCGAGATGCGCTATCTGCGCGCGCACCGCGCACAGCTCGGCGGGCACCTGCCCCGGCGCCAGACCGCCTGCGAGCCGCTCGACGTGCCGCCGCTGGCGCACTACGCCAGCTTTGCCCTGAACGCCCAGGGCAAGGAGATGAGCACCACCATGGCCTTCGTGCGCCTGCTCGGCGGCCTGCTCAAGGACGAGGCGCTGGGCCGGCGCGTCGTGCCCATCGTCGCCGACGAGGCGCGCACCTTCGGCATGGCCAATCTGTTCAAGCAGGTGGGCATCTACAGCGACGTGGGCCAGCGCTACGCGCCCGAGGACATCGGCTCCATCCTGTCCTACCGCGAAGCGCGCGACGGCCAGATCCTGGAGGAAGGCATCACCGAAGCCGGCGCACTCGCGAGCTGGACCGCCGCTGCCACGAGCTACAGCGTGCACGGCCTGGCGATGCTGCCCTTCTACATCTACTACTCGATGTTCGGCTTTCAGCGCGTGGGCGACCTGATCTGGGCCGCGGCCGACCAGCGTGCGCGCGGCTTTCTGCTGGGCGCGACCTCGGGGCGCACGACGCTCGCGGGCGAGGGCCTGCAGCACCAGGACGGCACCAGCCACCTGGCGGCCAGCACCATTCCCAACTGCAGGGCCTACGACCCGGCGTTCGCCGGCGAGCTGGCGGTGATCGTGGACGCGGGCATGCGTGAGATGCTGAGCGAGCAAAAGGACGTCTTCTACTACGTCACACTGATGAACGAGAACTACGCCCAGCCTGACCTGCCCGAGGCGGCACACGAAGGCGTGGTGCGCGGTTGCTATTTATTCAAGAGCTGGCAGCGCATGATGGACGGGCGCGAGAGCCCGATTCCGCTCAAATTCCACGCGACGCTGCTCGCCTCAGGCGCGATCCTGCCCGAGGCGCTCAAGGCGGCCGAGCGGCTGGCGCAGGAAGGCATCGCGGCGAGCGTGGTCAGCGTCACGAGCTGGAGCGAACTGGCACGCGACGGGCGCGCGTGCCTCACCAGCGGCGCCACGCCCTGGCTGGCGCAGGTGCTGGCACAGACGCAGGGCCCCATCGTCGCCGCCACCGACTACGTGAGCAGCGTGCCCGAGATGATCCGGGCGCACCTGCCCGCGGGGCGCGGCTACCGCACGCTGGGCACCGACGGCTTCGGGCGCAGCGACACGCGCGCGGCGCTGCGCGGGCACTTCGAAGTGGACGCGGCGCACATGGCCGCGGCGGCACGCCGGATGCTTGCGGCCTGAGAAGCCGAGAGTCTTTTGCCATGTCCGCCATGAGCGGGCAGCACGCCCGTCCCGCCCGTCATGGATCGGCCACCCGCGCCGTGCGCGCGGCGCCACAAGCTGTCACAAGGCTGTCACATTGAGCGTCAATAGTTCGCCCTGTCTTACACAACGTCTGTTCAAGGCCTTCCCCATGAAACCATCGACAAAGCACATCCTTTCATGCCTGGCCCTGTGCGCGGCGGTTGCCACCCCGGCACTGGCGCAGCAGGTAGCCACGGGTGCCGGCGCCAGCTTTCCCGCGCCGCTGTACGCCAAATGGGCGGCCGACTACCACAAGGCCACCGGTGTGAAGATCAACTACCAGTCGGTCGGCTCCAGCGCGGGCATCCGCCAGATCGAGGCCAAGACAGTGGACTTCGGCGCCTCCGACGCGCCGCTGACCGACGAGGACCTGGCCAAGAAGGGCCTGGTGCAGTTTCCCACCGTGGTGGGCGGCGTGATCCCGGTGGTCAACATCGCCGGCATCAAGCCGGGCGAGCTCAAGCTCTCCGGCGCCGTGCTGGCCGACATCTACCTGGGCAAGGTGGCCAAATGGAACGATGCGGCCATCACCGCGCTGAACCCCGGACTGAAACTGCCCGACGCGCCCATCGCCCCGGTACGCCGCGCCGACGGTTCGGGCACCACCAACGCCTTCACCAACTACCTGAGCCAGGTCAGCCCCGAATGGAAGTCCAAGGTGGGCGAGGGCACCGCGGTCAACTGGCCCAGCGGCGCCGGTGGCAAGGGCAACGAGGGCGTGGCCGCCTTCGTGGGGCGTCTGGCCAACTCGATCGGCTATGTGGAGTACGCCTACGTCAAGCAGAACAAGATGACCTACGTGCAGCTGCAAAACGCGGACGGCAGGTTCGTCTCCCCCGGCGACACCAACTTCAAGGCGGCCGCGGCCGGTGCCGACTGGGCCAAGTCCTTCCACCAGGTGCTGAACAACAAGCCGGGCGCCGAGTCCTGGCCCATCACCACCGCCACCTACATCCTGATGCACGCGAAGCAGGACAAGCCCGAGAACGCCCGCACGGTGCTCAAGTTCTTTGACTGGGTGTACGCCAACGGCGACGCCACGGCCAGCGAGCTGGACTACGTGCCGATGCCGGCGGCCGTGAAGACGCTGATCCGCGAGCGCGCCTTCGGCGCCATCCAGGACGGCGCGGGCAAGGCCATCGCCCATCAGTAAGTCACCGACAATACCGGATCGCATCGTGTCCGGCGTCCCGGCAGGGGCGCCGGACACGATGCGCCAGCGGGTATAACAGCATGTCTCCCACCGCCACCCTGGACCCTGCCGCGGCCGCTTCGGCCCGGCCATCCAACGCCACCATGAGTCCACCCCCCCCCATGCGCACGGCGCGCACCGGCATCGCCGACCGTTTGTTTGCGTGGGCCGCTCGGGGCGCGGCGCTGCTGACGCTGGGTCTGCTGGTGGCCATCATGGCGTCGCT
>JAIOIA010000101.1:0-14875 GCA_019912745.1 Comamonas sp.
CCTTCACGCTGCTCGAACGCCCGGCCAGCGCGCACGAAACCGGATAGAGCGCCACCATGCCCGCGCCACGCGCCACCCGCCATATCCTTCACGCCCTGGCCCTGGGCATGATGGCGCTGCTGCTCGGCTGCGCGAGCTCCGCGCCCACGCCCCGCGGCGAAGTCAAGGGCAGTCCTGCAAATCACGAGGAACTGGCCCAGTCCGAGCTCAACCGCGTGGCCACACTCGCGATGCGCGACAACCTGCACAGCCTGATGCGGCTCGCGGGCAAGCTGTATCGGCGCAACCCGGCGCAGTGGCGCACGGGCGGCGCCACCGGCCGCGAGCAGGCGCTTGCGCGCATCCAGAGCGCCATCGATCTGCAGCAGGCATGGCCGGCCCTGCAGGGTCGGCGAGACATCGACGCCATGGCGTTCGCCATGTCCCGGGAGTTCACGGGCGACCGAGTGGCCGCGCTCGTCATGGCCACCGTGGACATGCTCATCACCGCCCACGGCGGCAAGACGGCGTTCTACCTGCTCGACAACATCGACGCGCAACGCATCTACAACGCGGCGCGCAACGTCGAGATCGCCGCGTGGATTCTTGCGCAGCGGCGCGACGACCGCGGCGCGCCGCTGCTGCTCGCGGATGACATCGCGGCCGACGGCACGCGCAATCTGAGCTTCGAGCGCGAATTCGGCAAGATCATCGCGCGCCTGGACCTGCTCGCCGAACTCGCCGATGAACGCCTGCGCCGCGCGGCGATCAACTACGTGCAGAGCCTGCTGGGAGCCGGCCTGCTGCAGTTCCTGCCGGTGCGCTGACCGGACACGGACAGCTCAGGATTTTTTGCGCAGCAGGTCGTAGAGCACGAGCAGGACGATCGCGCCCACGACCGAGGCGATCCAGCCCGCGGACTGCCCCACCTGGTACCAACCCATCGCCTGCCCGGCATAAGTGGCGGCGAAGGAACCCGCCACGCCCAGCACGCCGGTCATGATCCAGCCCATCTTGTCGTCCCCGGGCTTGATCGCGCGCGCGATGAATCCCACGACGAGCCCGATCAGCGCGGTGCCTAGCAAACTGAGCATGATGTGTCGACCTTGTAGTGCGAGGATCGAGCATCTTACGGCGCCCCGCCGGCGCCTGCACTGCAGCGTGCGTCACTCATCGATAAAATTGACCTTTGTTTTCAAGGAGCGCTGCAGCGGGCCACACCGTGCCTGTCAGGCTTGAGAACACCGGTTCCCTCCAACGGCGCTCACCTGTTCATGTCGCGCACGCCCCCGCGCAGGTGAGATTGATGTCTGTCGTTGCCCCCCCTCCCATGAAGCTCTCCGGCCTGGAGCCGGTCGTGATCGGCGAAGGTTCGCTGTTCGTGAACGTTGGCGAGCGCACCAACGTCACCGGTTCCAAGGCCTTTGCCCGCATGATCATCGCCGAGCAGTACGAAGAGGCGCTGTCGGTGGCCCGTCAGCAGGTGGAAAACGGCGCGCAGGTGATCGACGTGAACATGGACGAGGCCATGCTCGACGGCAAGGCCGCGATGGTGCGCTTTCTGCGCATGCTGGGCTCCGAGCCCGACATCGCCAAGGTGCCGGTGATGGTGGACTCTTCCAAGTGGGAGATCATTGAAGCGGGCCTGCGCTGCCTGCAGGGCAAGGGCATCGTCAATTCCATCTCGATGAAGGAAGGCGTGGAGGAATTCAAGCAGCACGCGCGCCTGGTCAAGCGCTATGGCGCGGCGGCCGTGGTGATGGCCTTCGACGAACAGGGCCAGGCCGACACGCTGGCGCGCCGCATCGAGATCTGCACGCGCGCCTACCGTATCCTGGTGGACGAAGTCGGTTTCCCGCCCGAGGACATCATCTTCGACCCCAACGTGTTCCCCATCGCCACCGGCATCGAGGAGCATGCGAAGAACGGCATCGACTTTATCGAGGCGACGCGCTGGATCAAGCAGAACCTGCCGGGCGCCAAGGTCTCGGGCGGCATCTCCAACGTGAGTTTTTCATTCCGCGGCAACGACCCGGTGCGCGAGGCCATCCACACCGTGTTCCTCTACCACGCGATCCAGGCGGGGTTGGACATGGGCATCGTCAACGCCGGGATGGTGGGCGTGTACGACGACCTGGAGCCCGAGCTGCGCGAGCGCGTGGAAGACGTGGTGCTCAACCGCCGGCCCGATGCGGCGGAGAGGCTGCTGGAAATCGCCGAAAGCGCCAAGGGCGCGGCGCGCGACGACAGCAAGAAGCTCGAATGGCGCGGCACGCCCGAGGTGCCGGCGCCCGTGGGCCAGCGCCTGACGCACGCGCTGGTGCACGGCATCACCGACTTCATCGTGGCCGATACCGAAGAGGCCTACCAGGAAATCTGCGTGCAGGGCGGCGCACGGCCGCTGGCGGTGATCGAAGGGCCGCTGATGGACGGCATGAACGTCGTCGGCGACCTGTTCGGCGCGGGCAAGATGTTCCTGCCGCAGGTGGTCAAGAGCGCGCGCGTGATGAAGCAGGCCGTGGCCCACCTCGTGCCCTACATCGAGGCGGAAAAGGCGGCGCAGAAGGCGGCGGGCATCGATATTTCGAGCAAGGGCAAGGTGGTGGTCTGCACCGTCAAGGGCGATGTGCACGACATCGGCAAGAACATCGTCACGGTGGTCCTGCAGTGCAACAATTTCGAGGTCGTGAATCTGGGCGTGATGGTGCCCTGCCACGAACTGCTGGCCAAGGCCAAGGAACTGGATGCCGACATGGTGGGCGTCTCGGGCCTGATCACGCCCAGCCTGGAGGAGATGCAGCACGTCGCCGCCGAGATGAACAAGGACGAGTACTTCACCAGCCGCCAGATTCCGCTGCTGATCGGCGGCGCGACCTGCTCGCGCGTGCACACCGCGGTGAAGATCGCGCCCAAGTACGACGGCCCGGTGATCTACGTGCCCGACGCCTCGCGCAGCGTGGGCGTGGCGCAAAGCCTGCTGGGCGAGGGGCGCGCCGAATACCTGGCGGAGATTCAGACCGACTACGCGCATGTGCGCGAGCTGAACGCGCGCAAGAAGCGCGTGCCGCTGTGGACCATAGAGCAGGCACGCGCCAACGCCACCCCAGTGGATTTCACGAACTACACGCCCACGGTGCCGCGCTTTCTCGGGCGTCGCGCCTTCGTCAATTTCGACCTCGCGGAAATCGTCAAGTATCTCGACTGGGCGCCGTTCTTCCAGACCTGGGACCTGGCAGGCGCCTACCCTGCCATCCTGCAGGACGAGGTGGTGGGCGAGGAGGCGCGCAAGGTCTTCGCCGACGGCCAGGCCATGCTCAAGAAGATCATCGAGGGCCGCTGGGTGCAGGCCAACGGCGTGATCGGCCTGTATCCGGCCAACCGCGTGGGCGACGACATCGAGTTCTACACCGATGAATCGCGCAGCGAAGTGCTCATGACCTGGTACGGCGTGCGCCAGCAGACCGAGAAAACCCCGGTCAATGGCGTGATGCGACCCAGCCGGTGTCTCGCGGACTTCATCGCCACGAGGGAATCGGGCATCAGGGATTACGCCGGCATGTTCGCCGTCACCGCCGGGATTGGCGCCGAGAAGAAGGAAAAGGAATTCCTCGACCAACTCGACGACTACTCCAACATCATCTTCAAGGGCCTGTGCGACCGCCTGGCCGAATCGTTCGCCGAATGCCTGCACGCGCGCGTGCGCCGCGATCTGTGGGGCTACGCCGCCGATGAAACCCTCGATCGCGACGCGATGATCGCGGAGAAATACCAAGGCATACGCCCGGCGCCCGGCTACCCGGCCTGCCCGGATCACACGGTTAAGCAGACCCTCTTCGCCACGCTGAACGCGCCCGAGGTCGGGATCGAGGTGACCGACAGCTTTGCCATGATTCCGCCATCGAGCGTGAGCGGCTTCTACCTCGCGCACCCGCAAGCGACATATTTCACGACCGGCCAGATCGGCGACGACCAGGTGCAGGACATGGCCCGGCGCCGCGGCATGGACGTTGATGAATTGCGCCACCGGCTGGCGCAGAACCTAGCATGACGACCAAGGTTCGGGGTCAGACGTCCAAGGTGTTCACGGCCTGCAGATCCACGATCTGCAGATCGAATCCGCTTTCGAGCGTGCGCACCTCGGCCAGGATGGTGGCGCCCTCGCTCGGCTTGAAGTGCGAAAGATAGATGGGAAACGCCCCCTTCGGCAGAAGCTGCGCCAGCTCTTTTGCAAGCCCTGCGGGCGACAGGTGCCCGCTCTTGCGCGCCAGGGCCTCTTCCTGATCGCTGAAGGCTGTTTCGATCACCAGTGCGCCCACCCCCGGCGCCTGGGCCTGCAGGGCATTCACGCGCTGCCAGAAGGCAGGCTCCTGCCCCTGCGTGTCCCCGCTGAAGACCCACCATGCGCCATCGCCGCGCGCCGCATAGCCGACAGCGGGCACGCTGTGACGCGCGGGCAGCACTTCCAGGGTGACGCCAGCCGCCACGAAGACATCACCCACACCCAGGGACTGCAACTGAACCATGGAGGCGTCGGGATGCGGAATGCGGGTGAAATCGGGCCAGATCACGTTGTTGAACACATGCCGGCGCAAGGCATCGAGTGTCTGCGGCAGGGCAAACACCTGCAGAGGCCGCGCACGGCGTGTGCCCACGGTGTCGAGCAGCAGGGGCAGCGCAGCGATGTGATCCAGATGGGAATGCGTGAGAAAAACGTGGGTGATGGCGCGCATGTCCCGCACCGTGAGATCGCCCACGCCCGTGCCGGCATCCACGAGGACATGCTCGCCCACCAGGAAGGCCGTCGTGCGGCAGCCCCGGGCGATGGAGCCGCTGCATCCGAGCACGCGCACTTTCATCGCATATCCTGCGTCAGCGCAAGAGAAATTCCATTTCCACGTCCGCCAGCAGGATGCGATCTCCGGCCTTGAGAGCTCGCGACTCCAGCACGGGCTGTCCATTGATCACGGGCGCGACAGGACCATCGACCCGAACCAGCACGAAGCCATGCGGCCGGTGCGTGACCGAAGCCACGACCTCACCAGGTTTTCCCAGGGTGGTCACCACCTTCGTGAGCGCGACCTCGCGCCCCGCTCCCGGGCCGGTCAGCACGCGAACAAACGCATCTCTTGGCGCCGGCGCTGACGCAGGCGAGGGCGCCGACGTGAGCTCCTGCGCACCCGCGGCCTTTGCAAAGCGCTGACGCGCATCGGCAAACCGCACCTCGTACTTGCCGATGATGACCTGATCACCATCGCGCAGCACCTGCCGCTCGACGGGCTGGCCGTTGACGAAGGTGCCATTGGTGCTGCCCAGGTCCTGCACCTCCACCGTCTGGTCCAGCAGGTGCAGCACCGCATGTTCACCACTGACGGTGAGATTATCGATAATGATATCGTTGTTGGGGCGCCGCCCGAGCGTCGTGCGAGGCTTGACGAGCTCAACTTCCTTGACCACCGCGCCATCAAGCAGGAAAACCAGACTGGGCATGCAATATTTCCTCTTTTGATTCATTATCGGGGATAGCCCGCATCCACGGGTGCTGTGGCACCGGCACGAACCAGAAGCGCACTGATATTGTCACGTCCGCCCAACGCATTGGCTTGCTGCACGAGACGCTCGGTCAGCGTGGGCAGGGGCGACGGATCCCGCAGCAGAACGGCGAGTTCGGCGTCGTCGATGCTGTCGGTCAGGCCGTCCGAGCAGAACAGGAACAGATCCCCCCTCTCGACAGGAAATTCATTCACCTCCAGGCGCACTTGCGGGTCCACCCCCACGGCGCGAGTGAGCAGACTGCGCATGCCGGAGCGCTGCGCCTCCAGGGGCGTCATCTCGCCCTTGTCCACCTGCTCCTGCAACCAGGTGTGATCGCGCGTCAGACGACTGAAGGCACCACCGCGCAGCAGATAGGCGCGCGAATCGCCGATGTGACCGATCACCACGCGGTGATCGCCAAACAGGCCGACGATCAGCGTGGTCCCCATGCCGGCGTAGTGCGCATGCGCCTTGGCCGCCTGATAGACCGCGCTGTTCGCGCGATCGACACTCTTCGTGAGCATGTCGCGCACCAGCGCCACGTCGGCGCTGGCGCCCGCCGCCACCAGGCGGTTGCGCAGCTCGCGGTTGAGGATCTGCACGACCATGACGCTGGCCACCTCTCCGGCGTTGTAGCCCCCCATGCCATCGGCCACGATCACCATGCGCGCGTCCCGGCTCACGGCCACGGAGTCTTCGTTGTTGCTGCGTACCCGCCCTACATCCGTGCGTGCGCAGAATTCGTAATCCAGGGGCAAAGGCATGGATGAAATGCAGTGAGTTGCAGGATGCCAGCTTTTATCACCATCCATCACAAAATCCGCAAAAAACTGCAAATCGTGCCGTCCCATACGGAAAAAGCCAGTCGCAACCGCAACTGGCTTTTTCAGAGACCGCTGTCGTGAACTCAGATCAGGCTCTTGAGCAGACGCCCCATCTCCGACGGGTTGCGCGTGATCTTGAAGCCGCACTCCTCCATCACGGCCAGCTTGGCCTCGGCGGTATCCGCGCCACCGGAGATCAGTGCGCCGGCGTGACCCATGCGCTTGCCCGCCGGTGCCGTCACCCCGGCGATGAAGCCGACGATGGGTTTCTTCATGTGGGTCTTGCACCAGCGCGCGGCCTCGGCCTCGTCCGGGCCGCCGATCTCGCCGATCATGATCACGGCATCGGTGTCGGGATCGTCGTTGAAGGCCTGCATCACGTCGATGTGCTTGAGACCGTTGATCGGGTCGCCGCCGATGCCGACGGCGCTCGATTGACCGATGCCCAGCTCGGTGAGCTGGCCCACGGCTTCATAGGTGAGTGTGCCGGAACGGCTGACCACGCCGACGCGGCCCTTCATGTGGATGTGGCCGGGCATGATGCCGATCTTGATTTCGTCGGGCGTGATCAGGCCCGGACAGTTGGGGCCGAGCAGCAGCGTCTTCTTGCCGCCCTTGGCTTCCTTGGCCTTCATCTGGTTGCGCACCTGCAGCATGTCGCGAACCGGAATGCCCTCGGTGATGCAGATCGCCAGATCCAGGTCGGCTTCCACCGCTTCCCAGATGGCCGCCGCCGCGCCCGCCGGCGGCACGTAGATCACGCTGACGGTGGCGCCGGTCTGCGCGGCGGCCTCTTTGACCGTGCCGTAGATCGGGATGTCGAAAATCTTCTCGCCCGCCTTCTTCGGGTTCACGCCCGCGACGAAACAGTTCTTGCCGTTGGCGTACTCTTGGCACTTGCCGGTGTGAAACTGCCCGGTCTTGCCGGTGATGCCCTGGGTGATGACCTTGGTGTCTTTGTTGACGTAAATCGACATGAAATGCTCCCGGGCTTATTTGACGGCTTCGACGATCTTGGTGGCCGCTTCGGCCATGGTGTCGGCGCTGATGATGGGCAGACCCGACTCGGCCAGCAGCTTCTTGCCCAGTTCCTCGTTCGTGCCCTTCATGCGCACGACCAGCGGCACTTGCAGATTCACTGCCTTGCAGGCGGTGATCACGCCGGTGGCGATGGTGTCGCACTTCATGATGCCGCCGAAGATGTTGACCAGGATGCCCTTGACCTTGGGGTTTTTGAGCATGATCTTGAAGGCCTCGGTGACCTTCTCCGGGGTGGCGCCGCCGCCCACATCCAGGAAGTTGGCCGGCTCGGCGCCGAACAGCTTGATGGTGTCCATTGTCGCCATCGCCAGGCCCGCGCCGTTCACGAGGCAGCCGATGTTGCCGTCCAGGCTGATGTAGGCCAGATCGAACTTGCTCGCCTGCACCTCGGCCGGGTCTTCTTCATCGAGGTCGCGCAGCGCGACGATCTCGGGGTGACGGAAGAGCGCATTGCTGTCGAAGTTGAACTTGGCGTCCAGCGCGATGATGCGGCCTTGGCCGTCACGGTTGAGCGGGTTGATCTCGACCAGGCTGGCGTCGGTCTCCATGTAGCACTTGTAGAGCTTGCGGCAGACATCGACGAACTGCGCGACCGAACCCTCCGGCATGCCAACGCCGCGCGCCAGCTCCTGCCCCTGCGCGTCGGTCAGGCCGACGAGCGGATCGACGAAGACCTTGATGATCTTCTCGGGCGTCTTTTGCGCCACCACCTCGATCTCCATGCCGCCTTCGCTGGACGCGATGAACGCCACCTTCTGGCTCGCGCGGTCGGTCACGACCGAGAGGTAATACTCTTTCTGGATGTCCGCGCCGTCCTCGATGTACAGGCGGCGCACCTTCTGGCCCTCGGGCCCGGTCTGGTGCGTGACGAGCTGCATGCCCAGGATCTGGCCCGCCAGGGTCTTCACCTCGTCGATGCTCTTGGCGACCTTCACGCCGCCGCCCTTGCCGCGCCCGCCGGCGTGGATCTGCGCCTTCACCACCCACACCGGGCCGCCAAGTTTCTGGGCGGCTTCCACGGCCTCCTGCACCGTGAATGCGGGGATGCCGCGCGGAACGGGCACGCCAAAACTGCGCAAGATTTCCTTGCCTTGGTATTCGTGTATCTTCATGAGGTCTCTCTCAGGGGAAGGTGAAGTCTTTACCCGTGCTGCCGAAGAGCGCTTGCAGAACCGCAGTGTTCGGGTCTGGGGCCGCGGCAAGCCTGACACTGCAGAAATGACACGACCTCGGCAAACGGCGAATGTATCATGTTGCGACGCACCATTCACGCGGCGCTCGCGGCAGCCCTTGCGAGCGCCCCATCGCACAAGGAGCATCTGCCATGGCCAAGGTATTCATCGATGGAGAGGCCGGCACCACCGGCCTGCAGATTCGCGAGCGCCTGCAGGCGCTGCCACTGATCGAATTGGCGAGCATTGATCCCGCGCTGCGCAAGGATGCGCAGGCCAAGCGCGCGCTGATCGCGGACGTCGATCTGGTCATCCTCTGCCTGCACGACGACGCCGCGCGCGAAACCGCGGCCATGGTGGACGCGATCACCGCCGAGACCGGCCGCGTGATCAAGATCATCGACGCCTCGACCGCGCACCGCACTGCGCCCGGCTGGGTGTTCGGCTTTCCTGAACTGGCCGAAGGCCAGCTCGAAGCGATACGCGCGTCCGATCGCGTGGCCAACCCCGGCTGCTACGCCACCGGCGCGATCGCGCTGCTGCGCCCGCTGATGGATGCCGACCTGATCCCCGACGACTACCCGCTGGTGCTGCCTTCGGTGAGCGGCTATTCAGGCGGCGGGCGCGCGATGATCGAGGCGCACGAAAAGGGCGAGGCCGCGCCCTTCGAACTGTACGCGCTGACCCTGACGCACAAGCACCTGCCCGAGATCATGAAGTACACGGGGGTCAAGCGCCGCCCGCTCTTCGTGCCCGCCGTGGGCCATTTCCGCCAGGGCATGCTGGTGGAGCTGCCGCTGCATCTGGACCTGCTGAAGGGCGCGCCCAAGGCGGCGGACATCCACGAACTGCTGGCCGCGCATTACGCCAAAACCAACACCAGCGAACAGTTCGTGAAAGTGCTGCCCGCCACCGACAACGGCAAGCTCGACGCCGAGGCGCTCAACGACACCAACCACCTGGAGCTGCGCGTGTTCGGCAACGACGGCTACCACCAAGCGGTGCTGGTGGCGCGGCTGGACAACCTGGGCAAGGGCGCGAGCGGCGCGGCGGTGCAGAACCTCAAGATCATGCTGGGGTTATAGGCGATTGACATTCATAAAAGATCTATTAATAGATCTTTTACGCGTATACTGGCTTTCATGCCAGCCTTACCCTTGCGGCCCGAAACCGTACCCGCCCCCTTGCCTCGCACCGTCGGTGGTTTTGCAACCATCCTGGCAGATCCGCCATGGCGATTCGCCAATCGCACGGGCAAGGTGGCGCCGGAACACAGAAGACTGGATCGATACTCCACCATGTCACTGGAAGCGATCCAGCAACTTGAGGTAAGCCAAGTGGCCGCGCCCAATGCTCATCTGTACCTCTGGGTGCCGAACGCTCTATTGATCGACGGGCTGCAAGTCATGTCGGCCTGGGGTTTTCGGTACGTCAGCAATATTGTTTGGGCCAAGCGCCGCCGGGACGGAGGTCCGGATGGCAGAGGCGTAGGCTTTTACTTCCGCAACGTCACGGAACTATTGCTGTTTGGCGTGCGCGGCTCCATGCGCACCCTGGCTCCGGGCCGATCACAGGTCAACATGATCGAAACGCGCAAGCGCGAGCACTCGCGCAAACCCGACGAACAATATGCGTTGATCGAGTCTTGCTCACCTGGCGCGTATTTGGAGCTGTTTGCCCGCCATCCCCGTGCAAGCTGGACTGTTTGGGGTGATGAATCAGCGCAAGACACGGCGCCTCGCGGAATCACGCACAAAGGTTACGAGGGCGGTCCGCTGCTGCCACCACTGCGGCCCAATGAGCACGTGCAGACCGCACGCGCCGAAGCCCTCGGCAACCGGCTGCATGCCATGTATGCCACGGGCATGAGCGTGCGGCAACTCTCAGAGGAAACGGGATATTCCATTCAGCGGGTGCGCACGCTGTTGCAGGCGGGTGGCGCCACCATGCGCAAGCGAGGGCGCGCTTCGGCGTCCATCCATCAGGAACCCGACCTTTTTCAAGCCATGGAATAAGGCTTGCCATTCCATGTGGAACGGCAAGCCGCCACGATGAGTAGCGGGCAGGTTCCCATGACGCCGCGGCGCACGCGCAGCGCCGCTTTTTCAAGATTGGTGGTGGTGGACGTGCCCAAGTCTATCGGCAGTTTTGCACTGCGATTGCCGGGCGGCAGCGTGGCTTGGTGGTCGCCCCAGAGCTCTTCAGCCAAGGCTTTCAAGGCGACTCTGTCTTGCGTGATCACCACGGCGGCTGATATGACGCCTGCCTCATGCCACGCACGATAGGCTGACAAATCGCGATCCAGATTGCCATCCTTGGCGTTCCACTCCACATCCAGTGCCACGCGTCCCTTGAAGTTGTCCACCAGATAGCCTTCTTGCTCGACCGGCGCAAGCCGCTCGAGCACCTCCAGCTTCTTCGACAACAGGACCCCTTGGGTCACCAGATCAACACGTGTCTCGCGCCAGCCGCGTTTGCCAAAGAGACCATCAATCTGCTTGGCGATGTCGCCGCGATTGCCGCCGGACTTCAGCCAGTGCGTCGGATCCAGCGCGAATGTTTTCAGGACATGCGTGATATCCGCCCACTCCGCCGGACAGACGGAACGCAATACGGCAGCGGCAGAACTGGTTTCCAGAAACGTCCATCGCGCACGGATGGCGGGCGCAAGGACGACGGGATCGTCGTAGGTACGCGTTTCAAACATGCCGTTCTCCCGTACTCGCTGGTTGCCTCAAGCCTGCGCCGGATAAAACAGCCTGCGCGCGGCCACGGGCGCCACCGCCTTGGCGATCGCGCTGATGTGCTCGGGCGTCGTGCCGCAGCAGCCGCCGACGATGTTCACGAGGCCCTCGGCGGCGAATTCGTGCAGCAGGCGGCTCGTCACCTCGGGCGTTTCATCAAAGCCCGTCTCGCTCATCGGGTTGGGCAGGCCGGCATTGGGATAGCAGCTGATGAAGGTGTCGGGCGCGGCCTTGGCCAGCTCCTGGATGTAGGGGCGCATGAGCGCCGCGCCCAGCGCGCAGTTCAGCCCCACCGCCAGCGGATGGGCGTGACGCACGCTGTGCCAGAAGGCGGTGACGGTCTGGCCCGAGAGGATGCGGCCGGAGGCATCGGTCACCGTGCCGCTGATGATGACAGGCAGGACCTCGCCGGTTTCCTCGAACACCTCGTCGATCGCGAACAGCGCCGCCTTGGCGTTGAGCGTGTCGAAGATGGTCTCGACCATCAGCACGTCGGCGCCGCCCTCGATCAGGCCGCTGGCCTGCTCGTGGTAGGCCGCGCGCAACTGCTCGAAGGTGATGTTGCGCGCGCCGGGGTCGTTCACGTCGGGGCTGATGCTCGCGGTCTTGGGCGTGGGGCCGAGCGCGCCGACGACGAAGCGTGGCTTGTCGGGCGTGGAGAATTGATCACAGGCCGCGCGCGCCAGCCGGGCCGCCGCCACGTTCATCTCGCGCGCCAGATCCTGCATGTCGTAATCCATCTGCGCGACGCTGGTGGCGCCAAAGGTGTCGGTCTCGATCAGATCGGCCCCGGCAGCGAGGTAGCCTCGGTGGATGTCGCTGATGAACTGCGGCTGCGTGAGCACGAGCAGCTCGTTGTTGCCCTTGACGTCCTTGTGGAAATTCTTGAAACGCTCGCCGCGAAACTGCGCCTCGCTGAGTTTCAGGCGCTGCACCATGGTGCCCATCGCCCCGTCGAGGATGACGATGCGGTGCTTCAGAATGTCGGGCAGTTGCTGCGCGCGGGTGTAGTGCGGGAGAGTCATGCGGCGATTGTAGGAAGTCGATTGCCGGACAATCACGCAGGCGCGGGCAGACGCGCGGCCCATGGCCATCACGCTTTTTCATAAAGAAATATGGCTCTAGCGCCCATCAATAAAGCGCGAACAGCTATTTATTCGGTAGTTTTTTGTCTTCATCACTTTCCATCCTGCGCGAGGTTTTCGGCTACGAGCAATTTCGCGGCCCGCAGGCGGCCATCATCGAGCACGTCGTGCAAGGCGGCGACGCGCTCGTGCTCATGCCCACGGGCGGCGGCAAGTCGCTGTGCTATCAGATCCCTGCGATCGCGCGCCAGCAGGCCGGTCACGGCATCACCGTCGTGGTCTCGCCGCTGATCGCGCTGATGCACGATCAGGTCGGGGCGCTGCGCGAAGCGGGCGTCGCTGCGGCCTTTCTCAATTCAACCCAGGATTGGCGGCAGACGCTGCGGGTGGAGCAGCAACTGGCGCAGGGCGAGATCACGCTGCTGTACGCCGCGCCCGAGCGCGTGGTGAGCGAACGCTTCCTGAACCTGCTCGACGAGCTGAGCGAGCGCGGCGCGCTGGCGCTCTTCGCCATCGACGAGGCGCACTGCGTGAGCCAGTGGGGCCACGACTTTCGCCCCGAATACCGCCAGCTCGCGCTGCTGGCCGAACGCTATCCCGGTGTGCCGCGCATCGCGCTCACGGCCACCGCCGACGCGCTCACGCGCGTCGACATCCTCGAAGGCCTGCGGCTGCAGGCGGCGCGGCTCTTCGTCAGCAGTTTCGATCGGCCCAACATCCGCTACCGCGTCGAGGAAAAAAAGGAGCCGCTGGCGCAGCTGCTGCGCTTCATCGAGCACGAGCACGCCCAGGATGCGGGCATCGTCTACTGTCAGTCGCGCAGGCGGGTCGAGGAAATGGCGCAGGCGCTCGCGGACGCGGGCATCCAGGCACTGCCCTACCACGCCGGCATGCCCGCCGAGATTCGCCAGACGCACCAGGACCGGTTCCTGCGCGAGGACGCCATTGTGATGGTCGCGACCATCGCCTTCGGCATGGGCATCGACAAACCCGACGTGCGCTTCGTCGCCCATGTGGACATGCCGCGCAACATCGAGGGCTACTACCAGGAGACGGGCCGTGCCGGGCGCGATGGTCTGGCCGCCGACGCCTGGATGATCTACGGCCTGCAGGACGTGGTGAACCAGCGGCGCATGATCGACGAAGGCGACGCGTCCGAAGAGTTCAAGGCCGTGCTGCGCGGCAAGCTCGACGCGCTGCTGGCGCTGGCCGAGGCCACCGACTGCCGCCGCCAACGGCTGCTGGCCTACTTCGGCGAGGCGTCCGAGCCCTGCGGCAACTGCGACAACTGCCTGCACCCACCCGCCGTGTGGGATGGCACGGACGCGGCGCGCAAGCTCCTGTCCACCATCTACCGCGTGCACGCGGCCAGCGGCCTGACCTTCGGCATGGGGCACCTGATGGACATCGTGCGCGGCAAAGCCACTGACAAGGTGCGCCAGTTCGGCCACGAGCGGCTCTCCACCTTCAACGTGGGCGCCGAGTACAGCGAGAGCCAGTTGCGCGCCGTGTTGCGCCAGCTGCTCGCCCGGGAAGCGATCGGAGTGCAGCGCATCCAGCTCGACGGCGGGCGGGCCTTCGACACGCTGACGCTCGGTGCCAGCGCACGGGAGTTGCTGCGCGGCGAGCAACAGGTGCTGCTGCGCGAGGCCAGCGCGTTGGCGCGCGGCAAATCCAGGTCCAGGTCACGCCGAGGCACGCCCGTGGCGGCCGCGGCCGATCTCGGGCCCGAGGCACAGATGCGCTTCATCAACCTCAAGGCCTGGCGCGCCGAGGTCGCGCGCAAGCACGGCCTGCCGGCCTATGTGGTGTTTCAGGACACGACGCTCGCGGCGATCGCCCAGCGCAACCCGGCATCGCTCGCCGATCTGTCGGGTATCCCCGCCATGGGCGTCAAGCGGCTGGAGGCCTATGGCGCACAGGTCCTGCAGGTATGCCAGCAAACCCCGACGTAAGGCCACACAACCGTTTTTTGCCCGATTGTGTTGCGTATTGCACCACTGACACGCAAAAAGCGCTTGCATCGCCGCAGAAATTAAAGAACAGTAGCGTATTGGCGGGCATGCGTCCGCCAAGAAGGTTACGGTGATCCGTCAGTTTTCGCGCATAGGGCTTCTTAGGTGATTCACTGGTGGCGGTTTCGGGACTCCGTGGTTCCATTTTTTGTTTATTAGGAGCCCCATTACATGGGCAACAAACTGTACGTCGGCAACCTGCCGTACTCGGTGCGCGACGAAGATCTGCAGCAGGCCTTCGGGCAATTCGGCACGGTCACCAGCGCCAAGGTCATGATGGAGCGCGACACCGGCCGCTCCAAGGGTTTCGGCTTTGTCGAAATGGGCAGCGACGCCGAGGCACAGCAAGCCATCAACGGCATGAACGGCCAGCCTCTGGGCGGGCGCAGCCTGGTGGTGAACGAAGCACGTCCCATGGAAGCCCGCCCCCCCCGTTCGGGCGGCTTTGGTGGTGGCCGCAGTGGCGGCGGCGGCGGTGGGGCG
>JAIOIA010000102.1:0-11835 GCA_019912745.1 Comamonas sp.
AGCCGGTGCGCGATGATGAGCGTGGTGCGCCCGTGCATGAGCCGCTGCAGCGCCTGCTGCACCAGGCGCTCGGAGGCGGTGTCGAGCGCCGAGGTGGCCTCGTCCAGGATCAGGATGGGTGCGTCCTTGTACAGTGCCCGCGCGATCGCCAGGCGCTGGCGCTGCCCGCCCGACAGCTGCGTGGCGTTGTGCCCCACCAGCGTGTGCATGCCGCCCGGCAGGCTGGCGACGTGCTCGGCCAGGTTCGCCGCTTCCAGGCACTGGCGCACGCGCGCTTCGTCGATGGGCCCGCCCAGCGCCACGTTGGCCGCGATGCTGGCGTTGAACATCACCACGTCCTGGCTCACCAGCGCGAACTGTCGGCGCAGCGACGCGAGCTGCCAGTCCGCGAGCGCCACGCCGTCGAGCTCGATGGTGCCGCTCGTGGGCACGATGAAGCGCGGCAGCAGGTTCACCAGCGTGCTCTTGCCCGCGCCCGAGGGGCCCACGAGCGCCACCGCCTCGCCCGGCGCGATCGTGAGCGACACGCCGTCGAGCGCGGCCGCGTGCTTGGCGTCGTAGCTCACGCGCACGTCCCGCAGCGCGATCGCGCCCTGCGCGCGCTCGCTGGTGTGGTGGCCTTCGGTCTCGGGCTCGGTGTCGTCGAGCAGGCTCAGGCCGCGCTCGAGCGCCGCGACGCCGCGCGTGATCGGATTGGCCACGTCGGCCAGGCGCTTGATGGGCGAAATCAGCATCAGCATCGCCGCGATGAAGGCGGCAAACGCGCCCACGCTCACCGCCTGCGGCCCGTGGCCGCGGCTTTGCCACAGCGCGATGCAGATCACCGCGGAGAGCGCGGCCGCCGCCAGCAGCTGGATCGCGGGTGTCATCGCGCTGGAGGCGACGACCGACTTCATCGCCAGCTGCCTCAGGCGCAGGCTCAGCTGCTCGAAGCGCCTCGCCTCCTGCGCCTGCGCGCCGTGCAGCCGCACCATGCGGTGCGCGAGCACGTTTTCCTCGACCACGTAGGCCAGGTCATCGGTCGCGTCCTGGCTGTTCCTGGTGATGCGGTACAGCCGCTTGGAGAGCGTCGTCATCACCCACGCCACCGCCGGCACCATGAAGGCCACGATGAGCGTGAGCTGCCAGTTCAGGTACAGCAGATAGGCGAGCAGCGCCAGCACCGTGAAACCGTCGCGGGAGCCACCCAGCAGCGCCTGCACCAGCACGTTGAAGCCGTTCTGCACCTCGTAGACCACGGTGTTGGAGAGCGTGCTGGCCGACTGGCGCCCGAAGACCTCCATGCGCGCCATGAGCAGGCGATCGAACAGCACCGCGCGCAGCCGCACCATGCCTTCGTTGGCGATGCGCGCCAGCGCGTACTTGCCCGTGAACTGCGCGATGCCACGCAGCAGAAACACACCGATGATGGCCACCGGCACCAGCCACAGCGGCAGCGAGCCTTCGGTGAAGCCCTCGTCCAGCAGCGGCTTGAGCAGCGCCGGAATCAGGGGTTCGGTGCTCGCCGCGACGAGGGTGGTGACGATGGCCACCACCCATTCCAGACGCTGGTGGCCGAAGTAGGGCTGCAGACGCTTGAGGCGCTGACGCAGCGGCGATGCCGGCGCCCGGGGATGACCCGCAGTAGAATTCTCGTTTTGCATTCACTGCAAATTCTAAGTTGAGGTGGTTCACAAGCGGCACAGTTTGTCACATGGCTTGCGACGTCATGTGTAACATTCCAAGCTTTGTCTGACGGCTTTTTCAAGTCAGTGTTCGGCATGATGTTTGACCACCTTCCCAGGCCGCTGCTTTCGCGGCGGCAACTGATTGCCTTCGGGCTTCTCTCCTGCGGCCTTCCGGCGTTCGCGCAGTTTCGCGTCGAGATCTCCGGCGTGGGGCTCACGCAGATGCCAATCGCCATCGCGCCGCTGCGTGGCGAGGGCGCATCACCGCAAAAGATTTCCCAGATCGTCATGGCCGATCTGGAGCGCAGCGGCCGCTTCGTCGGCGTCGATACCACGGGCGCGCAGCTCGATGAAGCCTCGCGCCCCGACCTCGCGCTGTGGCGCGAGCGCAAGGCCGACGCGCTGAGCGTGGGCAGCATCGGGCAGCTGGCCGATGGCCGCTGGGACACGCGCTTTCGCCTCTGGGATGTGGTGCGCGGGCAGGACCTGAGCGGCCAGAGCTACGTCGTCACGCGCGCCGATCTGCGCCTGGCGGCCCACCACATCGCCGACTACATCTACGAAAAGCTTACGGGCGAGCGCGGCATCTTCTCCACGCGCATCGCCTACATCACCAAGGTCGGCAGCCGCTACAGCCTGTGGGTCGCCGATGCCGACGGCGAGAACGCCCAGTCCGCGCTCTCCAGCCCCGAGCCCATCATCTCCCCCGCGTGGTCGCCCTCGGGCACGCAGTTGGCTTATGTGTCGTTCGAGTCGCGCAAACCCGTGGTGTACGTGCACGACATCGCCACCGGGCGCCGGCGCCTGATCGCCAACTTCCGCGGCTCCAACAGCGCGCCCGCGTGGTCGCCCGATGGCCGCACGCTAGCCGTCACGCTCAGCCGTGACGGGGGCTCGCAGCTGTACACCATCAGCAGCAGCGGGGGCGAACCCACGCGCCTGATGCAGAGCCCGGGCATAGATACTGAACCCACCTACGCCAGCGACGGCATGATCTATTTCGTGAGCGACCGGGGCGGCTCGCCGCAGATCTACCGTGTGCCGGTCGGTGGCAGCAACCCCGAACGCGTCACCTTCCAGGGCAACTACAACATCTCGCCCACGGTCAGCGCGGATGCGCAGACGCTCGCCTACATCGCGCGAGTGAACGGGGCATTCAAGCTGCACGTGATGGACCTGAAGTCGCACACCGTGACGGCCATCACCGACACCGCCAACGATGAGCACCCCAGCTTCGCGCCCAATGGCAAGCTCATCGTCTACGCCACGCGCCAGCAGGGCAGGGAAATGCTCATGACCACGACGCTGGACGGCAAGATCAAGGCCCGTCTGGCGGGGCAAAGTGGCGACATTCGCGAGCCCGCGTGGGGGCCGTTTGCCAGGCAATAATTTTCTTTCCTCAAACAACGAGAGTTCAACGTGAAATATTTCCGATTCAACCGTATGTCCCTGGCCTTGGTGGCCGCCGCGCTGGTGGTGGGCTGCAGCTCCGGCGTCAAGCTCAATGACGCGCCGGTGAGCGACCAGGGCGCCGCCTCCACCAACGGCAGCCAGAGCGCCGTCGCCCCCGTCGATCTGAACGCCACGCAAGGCACGGCGCAAGGCCCGGTGGGCGTGGCGCGCATCATCTATTTCGACTTCGACAGCTACACCGTCAAGCCCGAGTACCAGTCGGTGCTCGACGCGCACGCCCGCTATCTCAAGAGCCACACCGCCACGCGCGTGACGCTCGAAGGCAATACCGACGAGCGTGGCGGCCGCGAATACAACCTCGCGCTGGGCCAGAAGCGCGCCGATGCCGTGCGCCGCTCGCTCGGCCTGCTGGGTGTGCCCGAATCGCAGATGGAAGCGGTGAGCTTCGGCAAGGAAAAGCCCGCGGTGCAAGGCAACAGCGAAGACGCGTACGCCAAGAACCGCCGCGTCGAGCTGACCTACCACTGAAAGGAGCAGGCACATGCAGCGGTTGACCTCGCGCTGGTGGCTTGCCGTCGCATGCGCCATGCTGGCGTTCGCTTCCTCGGTGAGTCACGCTGCCCTGTTTGAAGACGACGAAGCCCGCCGGGCCATTCTGGAGATGCGTCAGCGCATCGACCAGATGCAGCAGTCCAATCAGCGCGCGGGCGACGACTCCGCGCAAGTGCGCCGCAGTCTGCTCGATCTGCAGGCGCAGATCGAGTCGCTGCGGGGAGACTTGGCGGACCTGCGCGGCCAGAACGAGAAGCTGCGCCGCGATGTCTCCGACCTGCAGCAGCACCAGAAGGACATCGCCAAGAACGTGGACGATCGCCTGCGCCAGTTCGAGCCCGAGACCGTGCAGGTCGACGGCCGCGAATTCAAGGCCGAGCCGGCCGAGAAGAACGAATACGAAGCCGCGCTGGCCGTCTTTCGAACCGGCAAATTCCCTGATGCCGTGGCCGCGTTCCAGGCTTTCGTGCGCAAGTACCCGCAGTCCGGCTACCTGCCCTCGGCGCGCTTCTGGCTCGGCAATGCGCAGTACGCCACGCGCGACTACAAATCCGCGATCGACAACTTCAAGGCTTTGCTGGCGGGCGCGCCCGATCATCCGCGCGCGCCCGAGGCGGCGCTCTCGATCGCCAACTGCCAGGTGGAACTCAAGGACACCAAGGCCGCGCGCAAGACCCTGGAAGACCTGATGCGCGTGTACCCGCAATCCGAGGCCGCCTCGGCCGCCAAGGAGCGCCTCGCGCGCCTGAAGTGACCCCCGCTGCGCCCGAGGTGCAAGACCTGGAGCGGCGCTTCGCCGGCCTCGCCCGCCTCTACGGCGTGGCAGGCGCCGCGCGCATCCGCGGCGCCCATGTGGCCGTCGTCGGTGTCGGCGGCGTCGGTTCATGGGCCGCCGAGGCGCTGGCGCGCAGTGGCGTGGCGGCGCTCACGCTCATCGACCTCGACCACGTCGCCGAATCCAACATCAACCGCCAGGTGCATGCTTTGACGGATACCGTGGGGCAGGCCAAGGTGGATGCCATGGCCGAGCGCATCGCCCGGATTCACCCGGGTTGCGTCGTGCACCGCGTGGATGAGTTTGCACAGCCGGACAACTGGCCCGGGCTACTCACGGCCCCGGTGCACGCGGTCATCGATGCCTGCGACCAAATGCGCGCCAAGGCGGCGCTGGCGGCCTGGGCGCTGCGAATCGGAGCGTGCTTCATCGCCGTCGGCGCCGCTGGCGGCAAGCAACAGGCCGAGCGCGTGGAGGTCGGCGATCTGGCCGTTGTGACGCACGACCCCCTGCTGGCCAAACTGCGCTACGACCTGCGCCGCCACCACGCGGCGCCACGCGGCGAGCAGCCCATCGGCGTGCCCTGTGTCTTCAGCCGCGAAAGCGTCGCGCCGCCGGATCCCTCGTGCACAATCGGCGCAGGCGATGGCTCCCTGAACTGCCATGGCTATGGCTCGAGCGTTGCCGTCACCGCCACGTTCGGTCTGTGCGCAGCGGGCTGGGTGCTGCGGACGCTGGCTGCGGCGAAAAAGGCGAAAATCTACTTATAATTCAAGGTTGCCTTTTGCGAGGGTCGTTAGCTCAGTCGGTAGAGCAGCGGACTTTTAATCCGTTGGTCGCGCGTTCGAGTCGCGCACGACCCACCAATGCAGACAAAAAAGCGCGCTACATAAACAGTAGTGCGCTTTTTCTTTTTCAGGTGCATGTAGCCACCAGTACAGAGTTTTGCACCTGTCTGGTGTGCCTGGTGGGTGCGTGGTCGTTGGTCACCGGTTGCGACCAGCAGTTCATTGAGCATCCATCGGAAGTTATGAACCCGGGTCTTTTCGTCCGCGCCGGGGTGCTTCGCATCGGCTAAAAGCCATGCGGCCTGCTCGATGGTGACGTCATCTGCCGGTAGGGACAGCATGTGTGCGCCTCGCGGTGCCCCGGCCTGTCCAGCCTTGTCGCCGAGGGCCGGGGCTCGTGGCTCAGTCGGTCAACGCATCGGCCAGCTTGCGCGCGTGAGCCACGCTGTCGGCGAACTGATTTACCAGTGCGGCGCCGTGTTCCTGGTCGAGCTGATCCAGCGCGGCCATGCCCTTGAGGCTCGCGGTCAGTGTCGCGAGGGGTTCAAGCCGAAACAAGGCGGTTTGCAGCTCGGCGAGTTGCGAAAAGTTGTCCTGATGTTGTCCTGCAGGGATAATTGATGCGGTCATGGCAAAGATCCTTTTTGCTGTGCCATCGGCCCGTTTTTTCCCCGGAAAGACCGGGCCGGGGATTCGCGGTGTTCTGTCAGGCGTGCTCTGGCCGTCGCGCTGTGCAGCTCACGCCAGCGCCATCGTTGCCTGAATCTCGCTCCATGGTGCCGTCAGCTTGCGCCCCTCGCGCAAGATCAATCCGGCAGATTCGAGAACGGCGACATCTACGAAAACGTTCTTGTAATCACGCCCCAATGCCATGGCCAGGCGGCGCACGCTGTCCGCGCCATGCTGGTGCAGATGGCGCAGCAGTTCCAGGCGCTTGGGTGTCAGGGTATCGAGCATGGATTGCAGCGTCAGGAAAGTGACGTGGGTTTCATTGACCTGCTCACCAGCCACTGCGCGATTCCAGGCGTCAGCAAAACGCCCGCCCATATCCGCCAGGGTGCCCACGTGCGCTTGAACTTTGTTCATGGTGTACCTCCATTTGCCTGTTGTACGTCAGCCAGAAAATCGGCCACCAACTGCTCCACGCTGGTGAAGTGGTAGGGGCTTTCCACCGCGCCGATATGCTTGTGATCGCCCTTGCCGCGCTCGTTGTCGTAGCCCACGATGCGCCGCCCGTCACGGCCATAGAACAGGCTGTACTTCAGCCCATGCTGTCGCTCGGGTGATGGTGCAGGCAACTGCCAAATGATCATTTCCACAATCGCCCCATCGGACAGCAGCGCCTTGTCATAGAAGATGCGTCAGGCTTTCATATGGTGTATGAAACCATGATTCAATAATGGTGTCAAGTGCCATATTCAGACTATCTTGCCAGCAACTGCGCGCAGCTTGCCGGGTGCTGCTTGAGCGTCAAACTTCACCCCGGCCTGATCCAGAATCCAAGCCTCCAGCTTTTCATGATGCAGGCGCAGCAGGTCGAGCGGGCGCACCGTGTAATGCTTTTCGGCGATGGCACTGGGCTTGTGGCCTTGAATCTGGGCCACCACGCCCACGGGCATTTCCAGCCACTCAGACAGGCTCTTGAACGAGCGGCGCAGGCCGTGCATGGTCAGCCCTTCAATTCCCGCCACGGCGCAGGCCCGGCCAAGCTGATGATGACGAAAGTTCATCGGCGCGTCGCTGCTGGTGCTGGCGAACATGAAGACGCCACGGCGCGGCAGTGCGGCCAGCAGGTGATGCACGTAAGGCGTGAGCGGTATCACACGCTCGCCCTCTAGGCGCGTTCGGGCAGACGCTTGCCCTGAAAGCAGCGGTGACCAAGGTCGTGAGCTACATCGCGGCGGGCCTCGGCATCGGAACCTTCATGGGCCTTGTGAATGTGGTCATCGGGGTGCTCTCCGCGATCTGGCTCACCGCTTAGCTCTACAGCTGCATCCGCTACGAGCTGCCGATCAAGCGCTATCGACCCGCAAGGGCGCGGCGCGACTTTGAGCGCCAGCAGACCGTGCCGGCACTTCTTGAGGAAGAGCAATGAGCGCTGTGCCCAAGAAGCTTCGCAACAGCTTGCTGGCCCTGGTGTTGCTGGCTGGGGTGACGGCGGCTTCACGCTTGTCATAGCTTACGTCGGCCTTGCTCACGCCATCAACCCTGGTCGTGGGATCTTTGATTCGTTGGTCGAGCGTTCGAGTCGTGTACGGCCCACCAAACCAGAAATGAAAAGCGCGCTGGATAAAACATGGCGCACTTTTTTGCTTGTGGGTGCGGGGGCATCGCTCGACCCATCGGCGCCATCGAGCAAACCGCCGTGCAACTCATGGCCTTGTGTGGCAAGGGAAAATGGACGCCATATGATCCGCCCATGAACATCAGTGTCTTGCACGCTCTGCTGGCGGCGGCCCTGTTTGGCGCCAGTACTCCGCTGGCCAAACTGCTGGTGGGTCAGGTTTCGCCGGTGCTGCTGGGTGGGCTGCTGTATCTGGGCAGCGGTATCGGCCTGGCGGCCATCCGGCTGGCGCGCGATCGGGGCTGGAAGAGTTCGGGTCTTGGGCGCGGCGAGTGGCCCTGGCTGCTGGGGGCGATCTTCTTCGGCGGCATCCTGGGTCCGGGCGCGCTGATGTTCGGGCTGGTGCACGCGCGTGCGTCCGATGCATCGCTGCTGCTCAACCTCGAATCCGTCCTCACGGCCGTACTGGCCTGGCTGGTGTTCAAGGAAAACGCTGATCGCCGTATCGTCGCCGGCATGGTGGCCATCGTCGCCGGTGGAATGCTCCTGTCCTGGCCAGATCAGCGCGCGGCCGCGGACGGGAGCTGGCTGGGCCCTGGGGCCATCGCGCTGGCCTGCTTGTGCTGGGCCATCGACAACAACCTGACGCGCAAGGTTTCGGCCACGGATGCCCTGTTCGTCGCCGGAGCCAAGGGCCTGGTGGCCGGGCCGGTGAACTGCGCCGTGGCGCTGGCGATGGGGGCAACACTTCCGGCTTGGAGCACCGTCGCCGAGTCCATGGTCGTCGGCTGGCTTGGCTACGGTGTCAGCCTGGTGCTGTTCGTGCTGGCGCTGCGCGGTCTGGGGACGGCGCGCACGGGGGCCTACTTTTCCACCGCACCGTTCGTCGGAGCCGCGACCGCGCTGGTCTTTCTGGGTGAAACACCGTCGACTTGGTTCTGGCCCGCGTGCGCACTGATGGCCGTGGGCGTCTGGTTGCACTTGACCGAGCGCCATGAACACCCGCACACGCATGAGCCGCTGGAGCACAGCCATCGCCATGTGCACGACGAGCACCACCAGCACGACCATGGCGCCGATTGGGACGGGTGCGAGCCGCATGAGCACTGGCACCGCCACGAGCCGATCACCCACAGTCATCCGCATTACCCGGACATCCACCACCGACATCGGCATGGGTGAGCGCGTCAGCCCGGTCCGCGGGTTGTGGTGGCCAGCTGGGGCGCCCACGTTCCTAGCGAGGAAACGCGAGGGAAAAGCTGGTGATGCCGTTCGCCGAGGTGGCCGCCACGGTTCCGCCATGCGCCTGGGCGATGGCACGCGTGATGGCCAGGCCCAGGCCGCTGCCGTCGGCGTCGCCATGCTCGCGCGCGCCCTCGGCGCGATAGAAGCGGTCGAACAGGCGCGGAAGCAGTGCCGGGTCGATGTCCGGTCCGGTGTTTTCTACCGCCACGGTGGTGGTCTTGCCGTCGCCGCTGATGCGGATCGTGATCTCGCCTGCCGCGGGTGTGTAGCGCAAGGCGTTGGACAACAGGTTGCTGACGGCACGGCGGAACATCAGGCGATCGCCTTCCAGTTGGCCGTCGCCTTCCACGCACAGCCGCACGCCCTTGTCCTCGGCCACGGCTTCGTAGAAGTCCAGCAGCGCCTGTGCATCCTCGCGCGCTGAAAACCGCTCCTTGCGCGGCAGATCCACACCGCGCTCGGTCTTGGCCAGAAAGAGCATGTCGGAGACCATGCGCGCCAGCCGCTCCAGCTCCTCGGTGTTGGAGGCCAGGATGTCGCGGTAGGTGGCGGCGTCGCGCGGGGCCGCCAGCGCCACCTGGGTCTGGGTGAGCAGGTTGCTGATCGGCGTGCGCAGCTCGTGCGCCAGGTCGGACGAGAAATCGGTCAGGCGCCGGAAGGCGTCCTGCAGCCGGTCGAGCATGCGATTGAGCTCCTGCGCCAGATCGGCCATTTCCACCGGCACGGCCTGCACCGGCATGCGTTCGCCCAGCTGGTGGCTGGTCACGGCCGCTGCGCGTGACTTCATCTCGCGCAGCGGTGCCAGCCCCTGACGCGCGGCCAGCCAGGCCAGCAGTCCGCACAGGACGATGGCGGCGGCCACGTACAGCGCCAGGCTGCGTGTCAGGATGCGAAGAAACCGTGTGTGCGGGCCGGTATCGGTGGCGATCAGCACCGCGAGCGGGGCCGCAGCATAGCCCGGTGTGACGGCGAAGCGCAGCGTGCGGTAATGGACATGGTCTTGCGTCCAGTCGCCGAAGGCAGCCTCGCGCACCTCGGGCCTCGGAGTGTGGCCGCCCGGATCGGTGCCGAACCCCGCGGAGTGATAGATCGGCGTGCCGTGCGCGTCCCGCACCAGCGTCTGCAGGCCCTCGTGGTAGCTCAGTGCCTCGCCCAGGCGCCAGCGGGCGTCGTCGGCCGAGTTGGATGCGCGCAGGATGTCCTCGATCAAGTGCTGCTTGTCGCGCAGCGTGATGTGATCGAGCTCGGCGAAATGCCGGTCCGATTCGAGCAGGAACAGCACACCGAGGCCCAGCACCACCGCCGCAGCCACCAGGGTGAAGAAGAAGGCCAGGCGCTGCGTCAGCGAAAACCGGCTCGGGCGTGCGGTCAGGCGCACTCAGGGCTCCTCGGGTGCTTCGAGCACGTAGCCCATGCCGCGCACGGTCTGGATCAGCTTGACCGTGTGGCCGTCGTCCACCTTCATGCGCAAGCGGCGCATGGCGACCTCGATGACGTTGGTGTCGCTGTCGAAATTCATGTCCCAGACCTGCGAAGCGATCAGCGAGCGCGGCAGCACCTCGCCGTGGCGGCGCATCAGCAGCTCCAGCAGGCCGAACTCCTTGGCCGTCAGGTCCACCCGCTGACCGGCACGGGTGGCGCGCCGGCGCAGCAGGTCGAGTTCCAGATCGGCCACGCGCAGGCTTACATCCGTGGGAGCACTCTGGCCGCGCCGCAGGATGATGCGTACCCGCGCCAGCAGTTCTGCAAACGAGAAGGGCTTGACCAGGTAATCGTCCGCGCCCAGCTCCAGCCCCTTGACGCGGTCTTCCACCTGGTCGCGCGCGGTCAGGAACAGCACCGGCGTCGGCACGCCGCGCTCGCGCAGCGTCTGCAGAATTTGCCAGCCCGAGAGACCCGGCAGCATCACGTCCAGGATCAGCAGGTCGTAGGAGCCCTGGCTCGCCAGGTGCAGGCCGTCGGTGCCATGGTTCGCCAGATCGGCGACGTAGCCGGCCTCGGCCAGTCCCAGGCTCAGGTAGCGCCCGGTCTTGGGCTCGTCCTCGACGATCAGTATCTTCATGCGCGCCTTCCATCGTCCGGTTCTGCGAGTGTGCCGGGTCTGTGCCGCTCTGGCGCCAAGATGACAGGAATGTAATCCAGCCAACATCTGCGCGACAGCCAGGGCCGCGAACAATCGTGGTCATGAAATCAGATCCAGGTCAAGACCGGCACTGGCCTGCGCCGCAGCGCTGGTGGCCCGCCCGAATGCTGTTCGTCGGCGCGCTGGCTGGCCTGGCCGGGGTGGCCGGCGCGCAGACGGCGGCGATTGATACCGGTAACGCTTTGGCTGCGCTGCCGACGGCGCTGCCCTATCACTCGGCGATCGCCCACTATCAGCCGTATGCCGACCCGCCGGTACAGTCCTGGCGCGAGGCCAATGATCGCGTGGGCCGGATCGGCGGCTGGCGCGCCTATGCCAAGGAGGTCGCGACCGGCGTGCCGGCTGGGAGCCAGGGCGTCGACCCAGCGCCGCCACCCGGCGGGCGTGGACATGGCCACATGAACATGAGGGAGGCACGCCCATGAGGACGCGGCGCATGTGGCCGGTCAAGCTCGCCCTGTCGGCCGCCGCGCTGCTGGTGCTGGTGGGCTGCGCCAGCGTGAGCTCGCAGCAGAACCAGGACCGGGTCAACGAAGAGGTCAGCGCCTTTGCCGGCGACCGGGTGCAGCTCTCTCGCACTCGCGGGCAGCAGGCTGAGCAGGCGCAGGCCGTGCAAAAGCTCCTGGCGGCGCCGCTGGCACAACCGGCGGCGGTGCAACTGGCCCTGGCGGGCAGCCCCTCGGTGCAGGCGCTGCTGGCGCAAGGCTGGTCCGACGCGGCCGATGCCGCTCAGTCGGGTCGCATGCCCAATCCGATCTTCAGCTTTGGTCGACTGGCGGGCGGTGACGGTCTGGAGCTGGACCGGGCGCTGTCCTTCGGCCTGCTCGACCTGCTGACGCTGCCAGCGCGCCACGGTGTGGCCACGAGCCGTATCGAGCAGGCGCAACTGCGCCTGGGCGCCGAGGTGGTGGATCAGGTCACGCGCGTGCGCCAGGCCTGGGTGCGCGCCGTGGCCGCGCAGCAGGCGC
>JAIOIA010000103.1:0-35952 GCA_019912745.1 Comamonas sp.
CCCCTTGGCGCTGCAACGCCTGGCATGGATGTACGCGCTGCTGCCCTGCGCGCTCAAGCTGCTGGCGGCCGCGCTGCTGCACCGGCTGCTGATCCGCTCACCAACCCCCACCCTAGGAGTGACCGCATGAACACCCGCCGCCATGCCCTGCTGGCCCTGCTGGCAGGCTCTGCCGTCCTCGCGGGCTGCGCCAGCCCGCAGGTGACCGACTATGCCCAGCAGCGCCCGCTGCTGGAGCTGGACCGCTATTTCAACGGCCGTGTCCTGGCCCACGGCATCTTCCAGAAGCGCGGGGGCGCGGTGGTGCGCCGCTTCACCGTGGTCATGGACTGCCGCTGGGAGGGCAACCAGGGCGTGCTGGACGAGGCCTTCAGCTACGCGGACGGCAGCACCCAGCGCCGCGTCTGGCGCCTGACCAAGCATGCGGACGGGCGCTATACCGGCCGCGCCGATGATGTGGTGGGCGAGGCCCAAGGGCAGGAGTCCGGCAACGCTTTCCGCTGGAACTACACGCTGCGCTTGCCAGTGGACGGCAAGGAGGTCGAGGTGCAGTTCGACGACTGGATGTTCCTGGTCGATGAGCGCGTGATGCTCAACCGCGCCACCATGAGCAAGTTTGGCGTCACGCTGGGCGAAGTGCTGCTGTCCTTCACCAAGGCATAGCGCCGTGCCCCTCAACCCCCCCATCACCGACTGGCGCGGACAACGCGTGTGGCTGGTCGGCGCGTCCAGCGGCATCGGGCGCGCCCTGGCCTCCCTGCTGCACGCACGTGGCGCCCAGGTGTGCGTGTCGGCGCGCCAGCAGGCATTGCTCGATGCCTTCGTGCGCGAGCACTCTGGCAGCCAGGCGCTGGCGCTCGATGTGACGGATGCGCAGGCCGTCGCCGACGCGGCGCAGCAACTGCTGGCCGGCGGCCCATTGGACCTGGTGTGCTATTGCGCCGGCCACTACCGCCCCATGTCGGCCGACGCGCTGGAGTTGGCCGAGCTGCTGCAGCACCAGCGTGTCAACGTCATGGGCGCGCTGCAGGTGCTGGCCGCCGTGGTGCCCGCGCTGCTCCAGGCCGCCGACGCCGGGCGCAGGCCACACCTGAGCTTGGTGGCCAGCGTGGCCGGTTGGCGCGGCCTGCCACAAAGCCTGGCGTACGGGCCCACCAAGGCGGCGCTGATCAATCTGGCGGAAAACCTGTTTCTTGACCTGCGCCCCCAGGGGGTGGGCGTGAGCCTGGTCAACCCCGGTTTCGTCGATACCCCGCTGACGGCACACAACCAGTTTTCCATGCCGGCACTGCTCACGCCGGAGCAGGCGGCGCTGGCCATCGTGCGCGGCTGGGAGCGAGGGCAGTTCGAGCTGCACTTTCCCAAGCGCTTCACGGGCGTGCTCAAGCTCATGCGCTGCCTGCCGTACCGTTGGTATTTCCCTCTGGTGCACCGCTTCACGGGGCTCTGACCATGCGAACTTCATCCTCGCTTGCTGGCCGCGGCACGCAGGCCGCCATCCAGGCCGCCGCGCAATCCGCCACGCAGCGCCTGATCGCCTTGTACGAGCAGCTTTCGCCCGCGGATCTGTCCCGGCTGGACGCCCATTACGCACCTGACGCGCATTTCAAGGACCCTTTCAACGACGTGCGCGGCGTGCCGGCCATCGCGCGGATTTTTGCGCACATGTTCGCCACGCTGGAGCAGCCGCGCTTTACCGTCACCCAGCACCTCGTGCAGGGCGATCAGGCCTTTCTGGCCTGGGAGTTCCGCTTTCGCATGCGCCGCTGGCGACCGCGGGTGGAGCAATGCATCCACGGTGCGACCCTGGTGCGCTTCGATGCGCAGGGCCGCGTGACGCTGCATCGCGACTACTGGGACACCGCCGAAGAGTTGTACGAGAAAATTCCGCTGGTCGGAGCCCTGATGCGCTGGCTGCGCCAATCCGCCTCTGCCACCACCACCACCAAGGATGCACATGCTCACCGTCCACCACCTTGAAACGTCGCGCTCGCAGCGCATCCTCTGGCTGCTCGAAGAGCTGGGCGTTCCTTACGAAATCCGCCTCTATCGACGCGATCCGGTGAGCCGGCTGGCACCGGCGGAGCTCAAAAAAATCCACCCTTTAGGCAAGTCACCCGTCGTGACCGATGGCGATGCCGTCGTGGCCGAGTCAGGCGCCATCATCGAGTACCTGGTGGAGCGCTTTGGTGCCCAGGCACCGGCTGAACTGGCGCATCTGGAGCCCGCTCGCGGCACGCCGGAGCACCGCCAGTGCCGCTTCTGGATGCATTACGCCGAGGGCTCGCTGATGAACTGGCTGGTCATGAAGCTGGTGTTTGTCACCATCCCGCGCCAGCCCATGCCGTTTTTTGTGCGTCCCGTGGCCCGGGCGCTGTGCGCCAAGGTGCAGCAAAAGCTCATCGATCCCAACGTGCAGACCGCGCTGGCGTTCATGGAGGCGCACTTGACGCAGCACCCGTGGTTTGCGGGCGAGCACCTCACCATGGCGGATTTTCAGATGAGCTTCGCCGTCGAAGCCGCCCTGGCGCGCGGTGGCAACGAAGCGGCCTGGCCGCATCTGCTCGCCTACCGCCAACGCATGCGCGCGCGGCCGGCCTACCAGCGGGCGCTGGAAAAGGGCGGCCCCGTACTGATGCCAGCGTGAGCCGATGCCGGGGCGAACGGTGACACGCAGCGTAGGGAAAAGGGAGGTTGCCACCACGGGCGCAGGCGCGCTGGTATGGCTGCGCCGCGACCTGCGCTGCGACGACCATGCCGCGCTGTACCACGCGCTGCGCCGCTACCAGCGGGTGTATTGCGTGTTCGTGTTCGACACCGACATCCTGGATGCACTGCCCAGCCGCGAAGACCGGCGCGTGCAGTTCATCCACGCCAGCGTGCTGGAGCTGCACGCGCGCCTGCGGCAGCTGGCCGCGCGCAGCGGCGCCCCGGGTGGCGGACTCATCGTGCGCCATGGCCGGGCGCTGCAGTGCATGGCTGAACTCGCGCAGGCGCTTGGCGTGCGGGAGGTATTGGTCAACCGCGACTACGAACCCGAGGCCATCGCGCGCGACCGGCGCGTGGCCGAGGCCTTGTGCGCGCTGGGCATCGCCTTCAGCGATTACAAGGATCAGGCGCTGCTCGACCAGGGCGAGGTGCTGACCCAGCAGGGCCGGCCCTACAGCGTGTTCACGCCCTACAGGCGCGCCTGGCTGCAGCGGCTGGACGATTTCCAGCTCAGAGCCTACCCCGTCGATCGCTACGCTCAGCACCTGGCGCCGCCGCCCGCAGGTGAAGACCTGCCCACGCTGTCAGACCTGGGCTTTGGCCCCACCAACCTGCACGAGCTGGCCCTGCCCACGGGCATGAGCGGCGCACAGCGGCTGCTGCAAGACTTTGTGCCGCGCATGGCGGCGTACCAAGAAGCACGCGACTACCCCGGCCGCAAGGGCGTGTCCTACCTGTCTGTGCACCTGCGTTTTGGTACGGTCTCGATCCGCCAGCTGGCGCGGCTGGCAGCAAAGCAGGCTGGGCAGGGCTGCGAGGGCGCGCAGACCTGGCTGTCCGAACTGGCCTGGCGCGACTTCTACTTCATGATCCTGTGGCATCACCCGCAGGTCGTCACGCAGTCGTTCAAGCCCGAGTACGACCGCGTGCAGTGGGATCCAGCGCCCGAGCTGTGGCAGGCCTGGTGCGAAGCGCGCACTGGCTATCCGCTGGTCGATGCCGCCATGCGCCAGCTGCTGCAAACCGGCTACATGCACAACCGCCTGCGCATGGTGGTGGCAAGCTTTCTGACCAAAGACCTGGGTATCGACTGGCGCCGTGGTGAGCGCTTTTTTGCGCAGCACCTGAACGACTACGACCTGGCTGCCAACAACGGTGGCTGGCAGTGGGCGGCCTCCACGGGCTGCGACGCACAGCCCTGGTTTCGCATCTTCAACCCGGTGACGCAATCGCAGCGCTTCGACCCCGAGGGCAGGTTCATCCGTCGCTACCTGCCTGAGCTGGCGCGCGTGCCCGATGCACACATCCACTTTCCAGCCGCCATGAAGCCGGCCGAACTGGCGACCTGCGGGTTGCGCCTGGGCGTGGACTACCCCTTGCCTGTGGTGGACCATGCGCGGGCAAGAGAACGCACGCGGATGCGGTTTTCGGTTTTGCCGGAACGTGATGTTTCATGAAACCGAAGAAGCCTGGGGCGACGAAGACCTGACAGGCTTCGTCATGGCGCAAGGGGGCCACGCACACAGGGTGAAACAGTCCATGGCCTGTGTGTTCACCACCCCATCTTGCGAGCCTTGCACCGGATAATTCGGGCTCGAGCTTTGCGAGAACGGGTGGACCATGGCAGACAGCGTGCAATGCGTGGTGGTGGGTGCGGGCGTGGTGGGCCTGGCGATCGCGCGTGCGTTGGCCTTGCAAGGGCGCGACGTGCTGGTGCTCGAAGCCGAGGACGCGATCGGCACGCAGACGAGCGCGCGGAGCAGCGAGGTCATCCATGCAGGCCTCTATTACCCGGCGGGCTCGCTCAAGGCGCGCCTGTGCGTGCAGGGTCGCACCATGCTCTACGACTACTGCGCACAGCGGGGCGTGCCGCACCGGCGCTGCGGCAAGCTTGTCGTCGCCACCTCAGAGCAGCAGACCGATGCGCTGCAGGCCGTGGCCGAGCGCGCGCAGGCCAACGGTGTGCGAGGGCTGCAGTGGCTCGACGGCGCGGCCGCCCGGCGGCTTGAACCTGCGCTCGCCTGCCATGCGGCGCTGGTTTCGCCCGACACCGGCATCATCGACAGCCATGCACTGATGCTCGCGTTGCAGGCCGATCTGGAGCGCGCGGGCGGCACGGTGGTGCTCAGGACGCAGGTTCAGACCGTGGCCCGCGTGGCGGGAGCGCTGCGGGTACGCACGCACGACGGCACGGCGATCGATACGCGCCTGCTCGTGAATGCGGCCGGCTTGCATGCGGTTGATCTGGCGCGGCGCATCGAGGGTTTGCCGGCGGCCTGCGTGCCCGTCGCCTTCCACGCCAAGGGCAGTTATTTCTCATGTGCCGTGCGCGTGCCGTTTTCCCGTCTGATCTACCCCTTGCCCGAGTCCGCGGGCCTGGGCGTGCACCTGACGCTCGATCTTGCGGGCCAGGCCCGGTTCGGGCCGGACGTGCAGTGGGTCGATGACCCGGGCGACCTGCAGGTGCAGGCCGAGCGCGCACTGGGGTTTTACGGCGAGGTGCGCCGCTACTGGCCTGGGCTGCCCGATGGCGCGCTGCAGCCGGGTTATGCGGGCATGCGCCCCAAAATCAGCGGGCCCGCAGAGTCCGCGGCGGATTTTCTGATTCAGGGGCCGCGCGAGCATGGCGTGCCTGGGCTGGTCAACCTCTTTGGCATCGAATCGCCGGGGCTCACGAGCTCACTGGCCATCGGCGCGCATGTGGCGGGGCTGCCCGGCCTGTAGTGAACGGCCGCCCGGCGTTTTCAGGAGGTGGAGGGGCCGTTTTTCAGACCCAGATCCGCCGGGGGCAGCTGCCCCAGCTTGTGCGCGAGTTCGATGGCCGACTCCACGCCCATTTTCTCGAAGATGTTGGCGCGGTGGAATTCCACCGTGCGCGCGCTGATGCCCAGGTGCTCGGCGATGTTCTTGTTGTAGTGGCCGCGCAGCAGCTCGCCCAGCACCTCGCGTTCGCGCGGGCTCAGGGACGCCAGCGCCTGGCGCAGGCGCTGCAGCTCGCGCTCGCCGGCGCTGCGTGTCAGCAGCGCTTGCATGGCCTGCTCCACGCGGTCCACCAGCATGTTGTCCTGGAAGGGCTTTTCCAGAAAGTCCCAGGCGCCTTCCTTGACCGCCTGCACCGCCGTGGCCACGTCACCATGCCCGGTCAGGAAGAGCACGGGCCAGGGGCAGCCCAGGGTCTTGAGACGCTCGAAAGTCACGAGGCCCGAGAGCGGCTGCATGCGGATGTCCAGCAGCACCACCGCCAGGCCCCACTGGCCCTGCAGTGCGCGGGCCGCATCCAGAAAGACGTCGCCGCCCTGCCATACCCGGGTCTTCCAGCCGCGTGAATCGAACAGCCAGGCCAGGCCGTCGCGCACGTCGGCATCGTCGTCGACGATGTGGATGTCCATGGCGGTGGTGTTCATGCGTCGCTCTCCAAGGGCAGGATGGCGGTGAACAGCGCGCCGCCCAGCAGCGCGTCGCGCTCCACCTGGATGCGCCCGTGGTGCGCCTCGGCAATCGAGCGGCAGATGGCCAGGCCCATGCCCATGCCACCGTGCTTGGTGCTGAAGAAGGCGTCAAACAGCCGGGCCTGGGCGGCCTCGGACACGCCGGGGCCGCTGTCGGCCACCGCCAGGCTCGCTTCGCCCGTGGTCGTGTCGGCCTGCAGGCGCACCTGTACCCGGGCCGGGGCGGTCGCGGCTTCGCCCGCCCAGTCCAGCGCGTTGGAGCACAGGTTGTGCACCAGGTGTTCCAGCAGCAGGGCGTCGCCGCGCACCAGCACGGGGCGGCTTGGCAGCTGCAGGGCGATGGGCGTGGCCTGGCCTTCCTGCGCCGTGCTTACCGCGCGGCGCACCAGCGCCGCCAGGTCCAGCCGCGTCAGGTGCAGCTCGCGCTTGCGCGCAAAGGCGTTCACGCGCTGCGTCACGCCGCCGGCGCGCTCGGCCAGCTGCGCCATGCGCCGCACCACGGGTTCCATGTCGGCCAGGGCAATCGTGCCCGCGCGCAGGCGGTTGAGTAGGCCGTTGGCAAAGCTGGCCAGCGCGCCCAGCGGTTGGTTGAGCTCGTGCGCCAGCGTGGAGGCCACCTCGCCCACGGCCACCAGGCGCTCGGAGGCTTCGAGCTTTTCCTGCTGCTCGGCGGCCAGCCGCTGCGCATGCTTGCGTTCGCTGATGTCCAGCACCGAACTCATCCAGCCGAGCTGGCGTCCGTCGGCGGCAAGCAGCGGCGCCTCGTGAATCAGCACGTCCACCAGGTGGCCGTCGCGGTGGCGGTACTGCGCCTCCAGGCCCTGCGGCTGCGTGCCCGCATGCAGGATGCCGCCGTGCAGCACGGCCAGCTCGCCCGCCTGCTCGTCCGGCCAGTAGGGCATGGGCGCGCGCGCGCCGCGCAGCTCCTGCGCGCCGTAGCCCACCATGGCACAGAAGGCCTGGTTCACGTAGAGGATGGTGCCCTGCAGGTCCCAGGCGCGCATGCCTATGCTGACTGAGCGCTCCATGGCCGAGCGCAGCGCCACCTCGGCCTGCAGGCGCTGCTGCACCTGCTGGCGCTTGGCAAAGTCGCGCCGCAGCGCCAGCAGGCTCACCAGCAGGCCGAGCAGGAACACCAGGGCGACGGCGAAGAACAGCCGCGGCGTGGAGGAGGTGTGCGAACCCAGCGGCGTCACCTGCAGCAGCAGCTCCACGCCGGGCAGGTTCATGGGCGTGAGGTAGCTGGCGCCGTCCGGCGCAGTGCCGCCCGGCAGGCCCGCGTCCGCCACGATGCGCACCTGCTGCTGCGCGATGAACCAGGGCGGCAGCAGGGCGACCAGCGCCTGCTGCATGGACAGCGCCACCACGTAGAGCCCGGCCAGGCGGGCGCCGTCGAACGAGGGGACGGCCAGCCAGACGCGCCCGTCCTGGCCGCCGTCCGCATCCCGCAGGGGCCCGGCGTAGCTTGCCCGCCGCAGGCTGGCGGCGGTGTCCTGCAGCAGCTGCAGCTGCTGGTGGTTTTCGGCATTCGACTCCAGGTCGGCCCGCCAGATGGCGAGGTCCCCGGCGCTGCCGCGCGGGTCGCCCGGCTGGGCCAGCCAGGCCTGCGCTTGCACCACGGCGGGACTGCGCCACAGCAGGCCGGCAGGGTGGGTGTCGGCCTCGCCCTGGCCCGGCGTCTGCAGCGCCTGCGGGCCGTCGATCGCGAGCTGGCGCGCGCGCTGCGCCAGGTCGCCTTCAAGACGGCGGAAGTGGAACTGCACGCTTTGCTCCAGCCACTGTGCGTCCGCGCCGCGCCGGCGTTCTTCTTCCTGCACTTCGACACGGTGCAGATACCAGGCCAGGGCCAGCACGGTCAGCACGGTCAGCAAGGCCAGGCCCAGCATCCAGAGCGTGGCGCGCCGGCTGCCGCGCTCGCCCAGCGGGCGGGTGGCGGCGTGCAGGAGCGCGAAGTCTTCGGTGGGATGCGGAGCGGTCAGCGGCACGGCTTTGGATAATAGCGGCCGTGCCTGCTTCGCTCGCTTCCCGCCGCCGTCTGCTCGGGGCCCTCGCGGCCACGGCCGTGCCGCTGCCCGCGGCCGCGCAACCGGCGCGCGTGACCATCCGCCTGTCGCACGTGGTCACGCGCCAGACCCCCAAGGGGCTGACCATGGAGCGCTTCCAGCAGAACGTGCAGCAGGCGAGCGCGGGGCGCATCCAGGTGGTGATCTACCCGAATTCGCTGCTCTATGGCGACGCCGACGAGATGCAGGCACTGCAGCTGGGCGCGGTGGACATGCTGGCGCCTTCGCTGTCCAAGTTCGGCGCCATCGGCTTTCCCGAGTTCGAGCTGTTTGATCTGCCCTTCCTGTTCGGCGCGCGCGCGCAGGTGCACCGCATCACCCGGGGGCCGGTCGGGCAGGCGCTGCTCGACGGCCTGGCGCACCAGGGCCTGGTGGGCCTGGGCTATCTGGACAACGGCTTCAAGCACATGAGCGCCAACCGGCCGCTGCTGGCGCCGCAGGACTTCGCGGGCCTGCGCATGCGCGTGCAAAGCTCGCGCGTGATTGCGCGGCAGATGCGGGTGCTGGGTGCGCGCCCGGTGGTGCTGGCCTTCGGCGAGGCGCGGCGCGCGCTGGCGCTGGGGGTGGTGGACGGCACGGAAAACCCGATCTCCAACTTCTGGACCCAGCGCATGCACGAGGCCCAGCTCGACCTGAGCCTGACCGCGCACGCCTGGCTGGGCTACGCGGTGGTGGCGCAGCGGCGCTTCTGGGATTTCCTTGGCGCGCACGACCGCCACCTCGTGTTGACGGCGCTGC
This sequence comes from Comamonas sp., assembly GCA_019912745.1. GTDB lineage: Bacteria > Pseudomonadota > Gammaproteobacteria > Burkholderiales > Burkholderiaceae_C > Comamonas_C. The sequence goes on from JAIOIA010000103.1 coordinate 8,960, forward strand.
AGGAGGCGCTGGCCTGGGGCAACACCATTGCCCAGCAGGAAAACGACGCCGCCCTGGCCGCGCTGCGCGCCAGCGGCGCAACGCGCATCCACCTGCTGGACGAGGGCCGGCGCGAGCGCCTGCGGCAAGGCACGCAGGCGGTGTACGAGCAACTGGAGCCGCGTACCGCCGCCTGGCTGGAGCGGGTGCGCGCGGCTCTCGAAACTTAGGGCAAGGCTGCCCGGGATTGGCGTCTTAGGAGTACCTTAGGTGTAAACCCTAGCTGTGGAAGGCCACAGTTACGCTGGGCACCCGGCTGGCCTAAAGTGCAAGGCTTGTTCGTTGTACCTGTTGCGAGGAGACTTCCGATGCGATTGCCCCTGAAACACATTCTGGCCTGCGCCGTGCTGGCTTTCGGCGCCACCGTGGCGGCCCATGCGCAGCCCATCGTGGTCAAGTTCAGCCACGTGGTGGCCGACAAGACGCCCAAGGGGCAGGCCTCGCTCAAATTCAAGGAACTGGCCGAGGCCAAGCTGCCGGGCAAGGTGCAGGTTCAGGTCTTCCCCAACTCGCAGCTGTTTGGCGACGGCAAGGAAATGGAAGCGCTGCTGCTGGGCGACGTGCAGATGATTGCGCCCTCGCTGTCCAAGTTCGACCGCTACACCAAGAAGATCCAGCTGTTCGATCTGCCCTTCCTGTTCGACGACATGGCCGCGGTGGACCGCTTCCAGGCCAGCGAGGCGGGCAAGTCGCTGCTCGACTCGATCAAGGGCCGCGGTCTGCAGGGCCTGGCCTTCTGGCACAACGGCATGAAGCAGCTGTCGACCAACAAGGACAAGCTCGAGCGTCCCGAGGACGTCAAGGGCCTGAAGTTCCGCATCCAGGCGTCCGACGTGCTGGAGGCGCAATTCCGCGCGATGAACGCCAACCCGCAGAAGATGGCTTTCTCCGAGGTCTACCAGGCGCTGCAGACCGGCGTGGTCGACGGCCAGGAGAACACCTGGTCGAACATGTATTCGCAGAAGTTCCACGAGGTGCAGAAGACCATCGCCGAGACCAACCACGGCGTGCTCGACTACATGGTGGTGACCAACTCCAAGTGGTGGGAAGGCCTGCCCGCCGACGTGAGAAAGGGCCTGTCCGAGGCCATGGCCGAAGCCACCGAATACGGCAACAAGCTCGCCGGCGACTTCAACGAGCGCGACAAGAAGCTCATCAGCGAGGCCGGCAAGGCGCGCATCCAGCAGCTGACCAAGGACGACGTCGCTGCCTGGCGCAAGGCCATGGAGCCGGTGTGGAAGAAGTTTGAAGGCGACATCGGCAAGGACCTGATCGACGCGGCCCTCAAGTCCAACCAGTGAGCGTCAGGGGGCCTTGCATTTGCCAAGCCCAAAGAGGGAAGCGACCCGCACACTGGGTCGCTTTTTTTGGCCTGTTAATTTCACTTGAGGGTATCCGAGCATGCGCTGGATGGATCGACTTGAGGAGTACTTCCTCGCGCTGATGCTGGCGGGCATGACCCTGGTCACCTTTGGCCAGGTGGTTGCGCGCTACGTGTTCAACTACAGCTTCACCTGGGCGATGGAGCTCACCGGGGTGATGTTCGCCTGGATGATCTTCATCGGCGCGTCCTACGGCGTGCGCGTGAGCGCGCACATCGGCATCGACGCCTTGATCAGGGTCATGAACCCGCGCCTGGCGCGCGCCGTCGCGCTGGCGGCCACGGCGCTGTGCATCCTGTATTCGTGCGTGCTCGCCTTTGGGGGTTGGCAGTACCTGTCCAAGCTCTACACCGTGGGCGTGTACATGCAGGACATTCCGGTGCCGCAGTGGGTGCCCAAGATCGTGCTGCCCTTCGGTTTCATCCTGCTGGCGCTGCGCTTTGGCGTGGTGTTCTACAAGCTCCTGAGCGGGCAGGACGTGCACCTGCTCGGCGACGAGGCCGAAGACGCGCTGAAGATGCGCGAAGAGATGGAGGCCAAGCCATGAACACCCTGGTTCTCTTCGTGCTGCTCTTCGTCTTCATGTTCATGGGCATGCCCGTGGGCGTGGCGCTGGGCCTGTCCTCGCTGGCGGTGATACTGGGCTTCACCAACGATTCGCTGGCTTCGCTCACGCTCAAGATCTACGAGACGTCCGAGCACTACACGCTGCTGGCGATTCCCTTCTTCATCGTCGGCGGCGTGTTCATGACTACGGGCGGCGTGGCGCGGCGCATGATCCGCTTTGCCAATGCCTGCGTGGGGCATTTCCCGGGCGGCCTGGCCATGGCCTCGGTGCTGGCCTGCATGCTGTTCGCGGCGGTATCGGGCTCTTCGCCCGCGACGGTGGTGGCGGTGGGCTCCATCGTGATTGCCGGCATGGTCAAGGCCGGCTACAGCAAGGAATTCGCCGCGGGCGTGATCTGCAACGCCGGCACGCTCGGCATCCTGGTTCCGCCCTCCATCGTGCTCGTGGTCTATGGCGCGGTCACGGAAACCTCGGTGGGGGCGCTGTTCCTCGCGGGCATCCTGCCGGGCATCGTGCTGGGGCTGATCCTGATGGTGGCCATTTACTGGCGCGCCCGCGTGCTCAAGCTGCCGCGCCAGCCCAAGGCCAGCATGAACGAGGTGTTCGTCGCCGGACGCCAGTCGCTGTGGGGCCTGCTGCTGGTGGTCATCATCCTGGGCGGCATCTATGGCGGGGTGTTCACGCCCACCGAGGCGGCTGCGGTGGCGGCGGTCTATGCCTTCGTCGTGGCGGTGTTCATCTACCGCGACCTCAAGTGGGGCGACATTCCCGGCGTGCTGCTGGAATCGGCCAAGGTCACGGTGATGCTGATGTTCATCATCGCCAATGCGCTGCTGTTCGCCCACGTGCTCACCACGGAGCGCATACCGCAGCAGATCGCCGAATCGATCGCCGGCATGGGCATGGCCCCGTGGCAGTTCCTGATCGTCGTCAACATCCTGCTGCTGGTGGCGGGCATGTTCATGGAGCCCACCGGCATCATCCTGATCATGGCGCCCATCCTGTTTCCCATCGCCGAGAAGCTGGGCATAGACCCGGTGCATCTGGGCATCATCATGGTGGTGAACCTGGAGATCGGCATGGTCACGCCACCCGTGGGGCTCAACCTCTTCGTCACCTCGGGCATCACGCACATGACGATAGGGCAGGTGGTGCGGGCGGCGCTACCCTGGACGCTGCTGCTGCTGATTTTCCTGATGATCGTCACCTACGTGCCGGCGCTGTCGACCATCGTGCCGCAATTGCTGCACTGAAAAAAATAGCGGCTGACGCTTGCCCCACAGGCGCCAGCCGCGTTTTTGATGCCAAAACCGGATCAGACCGCGTCCAGCGCCTGGTTCAGGTCCGCGAGCAGGTCGCTGATGTGCTCTATGCCGATCGACAGGCGGATCATGCCCTCGCTCACTCCCGCGCTGAGGAGTTCCGCCGCGTCGAGCTGGCGGTGCGTGGTCGATGCCGGGTGGGTGGCCAGAGACCGCGTGTCGCCGATGTTCACCAGGCGGTAGAACAGTTTCAGCGCGTCAAGGAAGCGCGCCCCCGCGGCGCGCGGATCGCCCTCGGTCTTGAGGTTGAACGAAACGATGCCCGAGGCCTTGCCACCGAGCAGGCGCTGGGCGATGGCGTGGTCCGGGTGGCCCGGCAGCCCCGCGTAGCGCACCCACTCCACCTTGGGGTGCTGCTCCAGCGTTTCGGCTATTTTTTGCGCGTTCTCGCAGGTGCGCTCCATGCGCAGACCCAGGGTTTCTATGCCCTGCAGGATCTGCCAGGCGTTGAACGGGGAGAGCGCCGCGCCGGTGTTCCTCAGCGGCACCACGCGCGCGCGGCCGATGTAGGCCGCCGGGCCCAGCGCCTCGGTGTAGACCACGCCGTGGTAGCTCACGTCGGGCTCGTTCAGGCGCTTGAAGCGCGCCTTGTGCTGGCCCCAAGGGAATTTGCCGCTGTCGACGATGGCGCCGCCGATGCTGTTGCCGTGGCCGTTCAGGTACTTGGTCAGCGCATGCACCACGATGTCGGCGCCGTGCTCGATGGGGCGCAGCAGGTAGGGGCTGGGCACGGTGTTGTCCACGATCAGCGGCACGCCATGCGCGTGCGCGACCTCGGCCAGCGCGGCGATGTCGGTGACGTTGCCCAGCGGGTTGCCGATGGATTCGCAGAACACCGCCTTGGTGCGCGCGTCGATCAGCGCGCCGAAGCTTTCGGGCTTGCGCGGATCGGCGAAGCGCACGGTGATGCCCTGCTGCGGGAAGGTGTGGGCGAACAGGTTGTAGGTGCCGCCGTACAGCGTGCTGGCGGCCACGATGTTGTCGCCCGCCTCGGCTATCGTCTGGATGGCCGCGGTAATGGCCGACATGCCCGAGGCGAAGGCCAGTGCGCCCACGCCGCCTTCGAGCGCCGCCAGGCGCTTTTCCAGCACGTCGGTGGTCGGGTTCATGATGCGGGTGTAGATGTTGCCCGGCACCTTCAGGTCGAACAGATCGGCGCCGTGCTGCGCGCTGTCGAAGACGTAGGAGGTGGTCTGGTAGATCGGCACCGCAGCAGACTTGGTCGTGGGGTCGGGGGTGTAGCCGGCGTGGACGGCCAGGGTGTCAAGATGCATGGGTGCGGCCTCGAAGCATGAAAAGTCTCCATTGTCGGTGCGCCGGTGCAAAAATCGAACGATGGTTTGGCTATGTGCTTATGGCGGAGACCGTCATGACCTACCATCGCCAGCCACTGTGCAGGAGATCGTGATGCGTTTCGGTTGGGGACTTGTGGGCTTGCTCGTAGTGCTGGCCATCATGGCGGTGATGGTCAGAAAGCAGCTGGCCGGTACGCAGCAGGCGTTGCCTGTTCCCGTGCAGCAAAGTGCGCCAGCAGACGGCAAGGCCGCCACGGTGCCCGTGCAAGGTCGACAGATCGAGCAACAGGTCAAGCAGCAGGTGCAAACACTCACACAGCCGCGCCCCATGCCCGATGAAGCCCAGTGAGCCGCAACCCTGCGCACGTGACGAGCACTGGATGCGGCTCGCGCTGCAGGGCGCGCGCGTGGCTGCGGCGCAAGGCGAGGTCCCCGTGGGTGCCGTGGTGGTGCGGGGTGACGAATGGCTCGCCGCCGGCTGGAATTCCCCGGTCGCCGGGCATGACCCCACGGCGCATGCCGAAATCAGGGCCTTGCGCGACGCGGCGCGGGTGCTGGGCAATTACCGGCTCGATGGCTGCACGCTGTACGTCACGCTCGAACCCTGCCTGATGTGCGCGGGCGCCATGCTGCATGCGCGCCTGGCCCGCGTGGTCTTCGGCGCCGTGGACCCCAAGACGGGCGCGGGCGGCTCCGTGCTCGACGTTTTTGGTGACAAGCGCCTGAACCACCAGACGCAGGTGTGCGGTGGCGTGCTGGCGCACGATTGTTCCGTATTGCTGCAGGAGTTTTTCGCGGATCGCCGCTCGGAGCGGCGCGCCCGGGTCGAGCCGTTGCGAGAGGATGCGCTGCGCACACCTGAAGCGTGTTTCGCCGCTTTGGACGGCGCCGAGCACGCTCGCTACGTCCGTGATCTGCCTGCCCTCGATGGCCTGCGTCTGCACTACGAGGACTGGGGATCGCCTGGCGCACCCACCGGCTGGCTGCTTGTGCATGGCCCGCGTGGTTGGAGCCTTGAGTGGCGGCACCTGGCCGCGGCGCTGGCCGAGCTGGGCCAGCGGGTGATCGTGCCCGACCTGATTGGCTTTGGCCGCAGCGACAAGCTGAAGAAGGAGGCGGCGTACAGCCTGCAGGGGCAGGCCGGGGCGCTGGCTCAACTGCTGCGGCGACTGGGCATGGAGCGCGTGGTTCTGGTGGTGCCGGGCAGCGAATGGGCGCGTGCCTTGGCAACGCGGCTGCAGCCCCTGTGCGTGGGCACACAGGTCGTGCCGGAGCCCGTGCTGACTCCGCAGGCGGCGGATGCGCCATACCCCGACGCCGGTCACCGTGCAGGGCAGCGCGCCCTGGCGCGCCGGCAGGCCCATGAAGAGACGGAGCGGGCTGTGGAGGCAGCCTCGCTCACCACCGTGCAGGCCTTGGGCCTGCCGACGGCGTTCACGTTCGATGGTCCCGAAGACGCCCGCCTGCTGGCTCGGCGGGCTGTGGAATACTTTGCGCTCTGATACATCCCGATGGAGCGGGCGGGCGCCACAGTCCGCCGAGACACTTTGGCTACCGATCACCACCACGCTTGCGGCCACGACCATGGCCCGAAACATATCTACGTTTATTCCCCCGCCAGCGCCGTGCGCGACAAGGCCGCCTTCAGGCGCGCCATTGCACGCCTGAAGGCCCTGGGGCACGAAGTGGAAGTCGATGCCGACGCACTGGCCGCGCATACGCGATTCGCGGGTGACGATGCCACCCGGCTCGCGGCCATTCACCGCGCCGCCGCCAGCGGCGCCGACGTGGCGATGATCTCGCGCGCCGCCTACGGCTATACACGCATCCTGCCCGGCATCCAGTTCAGGAAGGTTGCCAAGGCGATCGAGCGTGGCATGCGCTGGATTGGCATGAGTGATTTCACGGCCTTCCAGAGCGCGGTGCTGGCCCGCACGGGGGGCGTCACCTGGGCCGGCCCGTCGGTGGAAATCGACTGGGGCGCCAGGGAGCAACCCGACGACATCATGGCCGCGTGCTTCGATGATCTGCTCACCGGCCACGGCGAAGGCACGGGCTGGCGCCTGACCAAGGAAAAGCCCCGGGCCGACGGCAGCCCGGCGGTGTCGGACCTTTTCATCCGCTCGGCGCCGTTGTGGGGCGGCAACCTCGCCGTGCTGACCTCGCTGCTGGGCACGCCGTATTTCCCGCAGATCAAGGGCGGCATTCTGTTCGTCGAAGACATCAGCGAGCACCCTTACCGCATCGAGCGCATGCTCACCCAGCTGCTGTATGCCGGGGTGCTCGCCCGGCAAAAAGCCGTGGTGCTGGGCCAGTTCACCCAGTACAAGCTGGCCGCGCACGACAAGGGCTACAAACTTCAGAGCGTGGTGGACTGGCTGCGCGCGCAGATCAAGGCGCCGGTGCTCACCGGGCTGCCGTTCGGTCATGTGCCGACCAAGGTCGTGCTGCCGGTGGGATGGCCGGTTTCATTGGCCGTGGAGGGCAGGGACGCCCTGATGGTGTGGGGTCATGTCCACTGAAAACGCCGGATTGACAATCTCCCCTGATGCTTCTCACGGTTTATATACATAATGGATAAAGCCATGGCGGATCACTCCACATGGCCGCATTCCAACAACCGACGGGGAAACGCCCTCTGACCACAAGCACCAGCCAGATCAGGACCGTGGTGTTTTCTGACATCTCGGGCAGCACCGCACTTTATGACGCATTGGGCAATGCGGAAGCCACGCGTGCAGTGACCGCGCTGACGCGGCAAATGGGCTTGGCCATCAAGCGCGGCGGCGGGCGGGTCGTCAAGAAGCTGGGCGACGGAGTGCTGGGCGTCTTTGGCGACAGCACCACCGCCGCCGTGGCCGTGGTGCAGCTCATGCGCGAACAGCACCTGGCGATGCGTACGCTGCCGCAGTCGCATCGCCTCGCGGTGCGTGTGGGGCTGTGCAGCGGCGAAGTGGTCGAGGTGGGAGGTGACACCTATGGTGATGCCGTCAACGTCGCCGCACGCCTGTGCGAGCTGGCGGGCCCGGGTGAAATCATGAGCACGCAGGCCACCGTGCAGGGCGTGTCGCACGAGGGTGTGGGCTTGGTGCGCATGGGACACATGGAGGTGCGAGGCAGGGCCGAGCCCGTGGTGGCCTACCAGATCGAATGGCGCGAGGATGACAGTACCGAGATGCTTACCGTACAGGGCGGTCTGCCCAGCGAGATGGGCACACTGGGCGTGGTGGCATCGCGCGGCAAGCTGCAGTTCGACTGGCATGGCACGCGCCAGTCCTTCACCGCGGCGTCGGGCACGCTCTACATCGGGCGTGGCGCGAACTGCCACGTCCGTGTCGACGACCCGCGCATTTCGCGCATGCACGCGCGAGTGGACTGGCGCCAGGGCAGCGCGGTGTTGACGGATCTGAGCAGCTTCGGCACCTGGGTGCGTTTCGCGGACGGGACCGCACCCGTGCTGCTGCGCCGCGAAAGCTGCCTGCTGCATGGCGTGGGCGAGATCGCGATGAGCGTGCCCTTTGCCGACGTGGGCGCGCCCGTGCTCAGATTCACTGTTTCCAGCATGGGGACGCTGACGGAATAGGTGCGCGGGGCGCGGTTTCAGCTTGCGGGTGTCAGCAGGGTGCTCTGGAATTTTCCGGCCAGTTGCGCGATCGCCAGCGCGGCAGGGCAACCCGGCATCTGCTGCAGCAGCAGCTGGCGACGCATCACGGCATCGCGCACGCTCGGGTCCGCCGGAATGTCGCCCATGTGAATGAGCCGCAGGGGCTGGCCCGTGCCCGTGGCCACGAAGCGGTTGAGTACCTGCTGCAGCTGCCCGGTGATGGCCCGGCCGTCGCCCGGGCGCGCGGTCTGGTTGACGATGAGGCGAATGTGGGTGCGGTTCTGCTGCGCGGCGAGCACCTTGATGGCGGCGTAGGCGTCGGTGAGCGACGTGGGCTCTGGGGTGGCGACCACCAGCACCTCGGAAGCCAGCGAGATGGAAAACAGCACCACGTCCGATATGCCGGCGCCGGTGTCGAGCAGCATCACGTCGTAGTTGGGCGTGAGGGCCTGGATCACGCGCATCAGTTCGCTGCGCACTTCGGGGGTGAGGCGGGAGTATTCCACCATGCCCGAGCCCGCGAGCACCACGGAAAAGCCGCCCGACGTCGACAGCACCACGTCTTCGAGCCGGGCCTTGCCCGTAAACACATCGTGCAGCGTGAGCTTGGGGTAGAGATTGAGCACCACATCCAGATTGGCCAGGCCGAGGTCCGCATCGAGCACGAGCACACGCAGGCCGCGCCGGGTGAGCGCGGCAGCGAGATTGGCCGAGACGAAGGTCTTGCCGACGCCACCCTTGCCGCTGGTGATGGCGACGATGCGCGCGCCGCCCGGCTTCACGAGGGGCGGATCGGCACGGGCGGTGGCGGAGCTTGGCGGCGCGTCGGGCATGGAAGGGTTTTCAGTGGGCGCTGCCATGGGAGAAGGTCTGATTGGGCATCAGGTCGCCCCAGCCCGATGAGATGGAAAGCGGGGCCAGAAGCATGTTTTTCTCGTCGGCGGTCACGGTGCTGTCGCGTGGCTCCTCGATGCAGGTGCGGTTGCGCCCACCCGCCTTGGCCCGGTAGAGCTGGTCATCCGCGCGCTCGGTCCAGAGCGAGGGGGTGCTGCGTATCCACTGGATCGCGTAGGCGCCGCCGATGCTGATCGTGACCTGCAGGTTCTGCGTCGACGATGCTTCGATCTGTACTGCCTGCACGGCCTCGCGCACGCGATCGGCCACTCGGTTGCCGAATGAAAATTGGCAGGCAGGCAGGATGACGGCGAACTCTTCGCCGCCGTAGCGGGCCACGGTGTCCATCGGCCGCATGCATGAGCGGATGGCCTGCGCCACCGCCTTCAGCACGGTGTCTCCGACGAGGTGGCCGTGAGCGTCGTTGACCTGCTTGAAATGGTCGATGTCGATCATGAGCAGCAGCGCGGCCTCGCCGGTGCGTGCCACACGGTCAATTTCGCTCTCGATCACGGCGTCGAAGTAGCGCCGGTTGTGCAGTCCGGTCAGCGGATCCTTGAGCGAGAGCTCGCACAGCCCGTCGATCAGCGCCTGCAGGTACAGCGTCGGCGGCCCGTCCGCGGATGGCAGGCGTTCACCCAAAGCCTCGGCGACCAGGGCGTGGGCAGTGGTCAGGCGCAGGTCGTCGAGGTCCATGAAAAAGCCAAAAGCACAGCGTGATGGGGCAGGGCGCCGACGAGTGTAGCAGTGTGGCCTGCGACGGGGGTCTCAGAGATCGAGCGTGTTTTGACGAGCGAGGCAGGCATGAGCAAAAGACTCTCGGGCTCTCAGGCCCTCGCATGGGCGGCACCCGCCAGTGCCTTGATCGCCTGCGCATCGGTGCGGTGCACCACGAAATGCCCGCTGGCCTTGAGTGCCTGCGCGGCCTGCAGCGTCTTTTCCACCGGAAGTTTGAGGCCGCTGACGTGAAACAGGCCGCCACGGCCTTGCATGAGCAACTGCAGGCGCGCGAAGGCCTCCACGCCGGTCACGTCGATGCGGTTGATGGGCTGCGCGAACAGGCACAGATGGCGCACACCGGGGCGGGAGGCCAGCTCGTCGGTCACCCGTTTTTCCAGTGCCGTGGCCGAGGCGAAGTCCAGCGCCGCGTCCATGCGCAGCGCGAGCACGTCGCCCGCCAGCGGCGGCAGGCGCCAGAGCTGGCGGTCGCGCAGCGTGCCGTCCGGGTGCAGCCCCACCTCGATGATGCGCGGGTGCAACCGCTGATAGAGAAAATGGCTCAGGTTCACGAGCAGGCCGATCAGCACGCCCCAGTACATGCGGGGGGCGCTCAGCAACGTGATGGCGAAGGTGAGCAGGCCGGTGACGCTTTCCACGCGCGAAAGGCGCCACACGCGCAGCATGCTCATGGGCTTGATCAGCCCCTTGATGGCCACGATCACCACCGCCGCCAGCACGGATTGCGGTACGTGATAGAGCAGGGGCACCAGCCACAGCAGCGCTGCGAGCACCAGGGCAAACGCAAACAGCGTGGCCCAGCCGGTTTGCGCGCCGGCGTACAGATTCAGCGCCGAGCGCGAGAACGAGGCGCTGGTGGGAAACGCGCCGCACAGGCCGGAACTGACCTTGGCCAGGCCGTGCGCGATGAGATCCTGGTTTTCGTTCCATTGGGTGCCACCCTGGGAGTGATCCACCTTGGCGCTGGACGCGGTTTCCAGAAAACTCACGAGCGTGATCACCACCACTGGCATCACGAGCGCACCAAATTCATCCCAGCTGAGCCATCCGGGCAGAAACAGGCCGGGCAGGCCCTGGGGCAGGGCGCCGATCACCTTGCCGCCATGCGCCGCAAAGCCCAGCAGCCAGCTGGCGGCGGCTGTGAGCGCGATGACGACGATGGCCGCCGGGAAACTGCGCCGCCAGCGCTGGGCCAGCCAGAGCAGGGCCAGGCTGGCCAGTCCGAACGTGGCGGCGTGGCTGTCGAGCAACCGCCACGAGGGCGCAACCAGAACGTCGTGCCACGAGGCCGTCAAACCCAGCAGCGCGGGTAGCTGCGAGATCACGATGAGGAGGGCCGCCGCCTGCGTGAAGCCGTTCAGCACGGGCGAGGTGACGAGGCTGAGCAGCCAGCCGAAGCGCACCACGCCCAGCAGCGCCTGCAACAGGCCGCAAAGAATGGCGAGCCAGACGGCCAGCGTCACCCAATGGGCGCTGCCAGGTTGCGCCAAGCCGACGAGCGAGGTGCCGGTGAGCAGGCTGGTGAGCGCCGTCGGTCCCACGCCCAGGCGCACCGACGAGCCCCAGAGCACCGCGATCAGCATGGGGATGAGCGAGGCATACATGCCCGTGATCAGCGGCATGCCCGCGAGCTGCGCATAGGCCACGCCTTGGGGCACGAGCATCAGTCCCACCGTCATGCCGGCCCAGAATTCTCCGCGCAGCAGTGTGCGGTCGGGGCGCGGCCAGCTCAGGAAGGGCAGCCAGGTGGTCAGGGCGGGGCGTACGGACATCGCGGTATTTTCGCAGCGCTACCATGGCAGCATGACGCACACCCTTCATCCGCACGCCGCCACCGAGCTGATCCACCACGACTACCAGCCGCCCCAGGGGTTCGAAGGCGTGCAACCGCCGGTGCACAAGGCCTCGACCGTGCTCTTTCCGAATGTGGCCGCGATGCGCGGGCGCCGCTGGGAAGACAGGAGCGGCTACACCTACGGCCTGCATGGCACGCCCACGAGCTACCTGCTGGAGGAGCGCATCGCGGCGCTCGAAGGCGGGCAGCATTGCGTGCTGGCGCCCAGCGGCCTGGCGGCGATCAGCGCGACGGCGCTATCGCTGTTGGCGCAGGGCGACGAAGTCCTGATGCCCGATAACGTCTACGGCCCCAACAAGGCACTGACCGAGGGCATGCTCAGGCGCTTCGGCGTGCGCTGCGCGATGTACGACCCGCTGGACGTGCAGGACCTGAGCCGCAAGATCACCGAGGCCACGCGCCTGGTCTGGCTGGAGGCACCGGGTTCGGTCACGATGGAATTCCCCGATCTCGTCGGACAGGTGCGTGCCTGCCGTGAGCGGGGCGTGATCACGGCGCTGGACAACACCTGGGGCGCGGGTCTGGCCTTCGCGCCGTTCGACCTGTTGCGCGATGGTTCTTTGGGCGTGGACGTGTCCGTGCACGCGCTCACCAAATACCCCAGTGGCGGCGGCGACGTGCTCATGGGCGCCGTCACCACGCGCGAGGCCGCGCTGCACGAGCGCATCCAGCGCGGCCACATGCATTTGGGCTTGGGCGTCGGCGCCAATGACCTCGAGGCGGTGCTGCGCGCGCTGCCCAGCCTGCCGCTGCGCTATCACGCGCAGGATGCGGCCGCACGCAAGCTCGCGCACTGGCTCGCAGGCCAGGGTCCGGTGGCGCAGGTGCTGCACCCGGCGCTGGCGGGCGCGCCGGGGCACGAGCACTGGCAGGCGCTGTGCAAGCACGGTCATGGCCACGACGGCGCGGCGGCGGGGCTGTTCAGCATGGTGATCGACACGCGCTTCGCCAGTGAACAAGTCGATGCCTTCTGCGATGCGCTCAGACTCTTTCGCTTGGGTTACAGCTGGGGCGGGCCGCTGAGCCTGGTGATGCCCTACCGCTTGCCGGACATGCGCACGCGGGCCACGCCGCACCTGAAGCCGGGCACCGTGGTGCGCTTGGCCATCGGCCTGGAGAATGTGGACGATTTGCGCGCCGATCTCGCTCAGGCCATAAAGCGTGCTTTCGAGGTTTAACCAATACTGGAAAAGCGCTGTTAGCTATTTATAGTATAGCGTCATCAACGTAACAGAGGCGCGAGTGCCTTCCAGACGTTGTCCAGCATGAGGGGCTGCGCCTTGGCGTTGGGATGAATGCGGTCCGCCTGGAAGAACCCGGCCGCGTCGGGGCGGTCGGCGATCCCGGCGAGCAGGAAGGGCACGAGCGCGGTTTTTTCGGCGGTGGCCACGGTTTCGAACGTGGCGGCAAAGCGCCGGGTGTAGTCGGCGCCGTAGTTCGGCGGCACCTGCATGCCCACGAGCAGTACGCGCGCGCCGGCGGTGCGGGCCTGGCGCGCCATCCAGGCCAGGTTCTCCTGCGTGTTCTTCAGCGGCAGGCCGCGCAGCGCGTCGTTGCCGCCGAGCTCGATCACCACCAGCGTCGGCCGATGCTCGCTCAGCAGCCTGGGCAGGCGCGAGCGTCCGCCAGGCGTGGTGTCGCCGCTCACGCTGGCGTTGACGACCTCGGCGGTGATTTTCTCCTTGGCCAACCGCTCGCGCAGCAATTGCACCCAGCCGCTGTCACGCGGCAGGCCGTATTCGGCGCTCATCGAGTCGCCCAGCACCAGGATCACCGGGCTGCGTTGGGCGGCCGCAGCGGCGCTCGCGCATGTGGCGGTGGCAAGCACGATAAAGTCGCGCCGGTTTGCCATGCCCTGTTTCATTTGAAAGTTCTTCATGTCCGTCACTTCTACCACCGCTGCCGAACTTGTCGCCGTGGAGCACGTGGGCAAGACCGTGGTCGATGCCACGGGGCAGTTCGACATTCTCACGGATATACATTTTTCACTGACTCAGGGCCAGACGCTGGCCATCGTCGGCGCCTCGGGCTCGGGAAAGAGCACCTTGCTGTCCATCATCGCCGGTCTGGACGTGCCCACGCAGGGCACGGTGCGTCTGGCGGGCAAGGACCTGTTCGCCCTGAACGAGGACGATCGAGCGGCCTGGCGTGCGAGCAAGCTGGGTTTCGTGTTCCAGAGTTTTCAACTGCTCAACCACCTGAGCGCACTGGAAAACGTGATGTTGCCGCTGGAGCTCGCGGGAAGCCGCGACGCGCGCGCGCGGGCCGCCGACATGCTCGACCGCGTGGGGCTGGCGCAGCGCGCCGGGGCCTTTCCGCGCGTGCTCTCGGGCGGCGAGCAGCAGCGCGTGGCGCTGGCACGCGCCTTCGTGGTGCAGCCGGCGCTGCTGCTGGCGGACGAGCCCACCGGCAGCCTGGACTTCGCCACCGGCGAAAGCGTGATGCAGCTCATGCTGCGGCTCAATCGCGAGCAGGGCACGACGCTGGTTCTGGTCACGCACGACCGCGGCATGGCCGCGCGCTGCGAGCGGCGCATCACGCTGCAGGCCGGGCGCATCGTGGCCGACGATCAGAGCTGAAAACCTACCGTCGCCACGATGCCTTCACCGATGTCGCGCAGCCAGCTTGGCGCCTTTGCCGATGCGGGCTTGCCGTGGCGCGCAATGTCGGAAATCCATAACCCCAGCCATTCGATGTCCGCGCGGTCGTAGAACGCGGCCATGGCCTCGTAGTTGATGAAGAGGCTGCGGCTGTCGAGGTTGGCCGAGCCGCACAGCGCCAGCACGTCGTCCACCACCACCGCCTTGGCGTGCAGCATGCCCGGCAGCAGCCGCACGTTTACACCCGCCTGCACAAGCGTGCGCACGGCGCGTCCACGCGCCCAGTCCGCCAGGCGGTGGTTGGAGTGCCGTGGCAGCACCAGCGTGATGGCCAGACCCCTTCGAGCCGCGAGCACCAGCGATTCGAGCAGGCCTTCGTCCGGCACGAAGTAGGGCGTGGCCAGCAGCAGCCGCTGCTCGGCGTGAAAGGCGCTGGAGACAAGCAGCGCGTGCAGGATGTCTTCATGGAAGTCAGGCCCGCTCGGCACCCAGTGCGCGAGGTGAGCCGCGCCGGGCATGATGTCGGCTGGCGTCGCGGCGGCCTCGCGCCGGGCAAAGCGCTCGGCATAGCTCAGGCGCGGCGCGCGGCGCGTGCCACGGGCAATGCGCCAGTCGCTGTCAAAGAGCGCTTGCGCCTGCACGGCAAGCGGCCCCTGCGCGACGAAGCTCAGGTCGATCCAGGCCGGCTCGCCCCCCTTGCCGGTGAAGTATTCGTCGGCAATGTTGCGTCCGCCCGCCCAGAGCAGCTCGCCGTCGGCGATCACCACCTTGCGGTGGTTGCGCAGATTGGTCCGCCCGCGCCCCGGCAGGCCGAGCGCAGGCACGAACAGCCGCGTGCGCACGCCCATGGCCTTGAGCATCGCGTCGTGCCGGTGCGCGCTCTTGAGGCTGCCGATGCTGTCCACGAGCAGCCGCACGTGCACGCCGGCATGGGCGCGCTCGGCCAGCGCGGCGGCAATGGCCGCGCCCGTGGCGTCGTCCCCGAGCACGTAGGTGCAGATGTCCAGCGTCCTGCGGCTGGCGACGATCACCGCGTGCAGCTGCGCCAGCGCCTGCTCGCCATGGGCGGCGAATTGCACCGAGACCTGAGGCCGCGCGCCGGCCACGCCCACGGCGGCCAGCAGCCGCGTGGCCCACAGTGGCGCGGCATGCGCCCACGGACCGGCGGGCGCGGGCTGGCTGCGCGTGATCGGGCGCAGGAGCTTGCGTGTGCCGAAAATCAGGAACAACGGCAGACCAAGATACGGAAAGGCTGCAATCCCCAGCACCCAGGACATGGCCGCGTAGGGATGGCGCCTTTGACGGCGGATGCGCGTGACGACGACATAGGTCAGCAGACCCGCGGCCACGAAGGCGCCGTGTTCGAGCGGTGAGATGTGGGGCAGGGGCAGCATCGGTGCAGGGGCTGTGATGGGTCGATGATGCCCGACTGCGGCGCGCCGGCGCACGGATAATCCCCGTCATGGCTGATCTCAAAGTGCTGTTTGGTTTTCACGCGGTGAGCGTGCGCCTGAAGACCGCGCCACAAAGCGTGGTGGAAATCCTGCATGACCCGTCGCGGCGTGACGCGCGCATGCGCCAGTTTGTCGAGCGGGCGAAGGAGGCGGGCGTGCGCTTGGTCGAGGCCGACAGCCTGCGCATCGCACGCCTGGCGGGCACGCACGGCCACCAGGGCGTGGCCGCGCGGGTGCACGAGATCGCGCGCGGGCGCTCGCTCGACGATCTGCTCGACGGTATCGCCGGCCCCCCCCTGCTGCTGGTGCTCGACGGCGTGACCGACCCCCACAACCTTGGTGCCTGCCTGCGGGTGGCCGATGGTGCGGGCGCGCATGCCGTGATCGCGCCCAAGGATCACGCGGCCGGCATCAACGCCACCGTGGCCAAGGTGGCCAGTGGCGCGGCCGAGACGGTGCCGTACTTCATGGTCACCAACCTCGCGCGCCAGCTGATGGAACTCAAGGAGCGCGACATCACCGTCATCGGCACGAGCGACGACGCACCGCAAACGCTTTATAAGGCGGACCTGCGTGGGCCGGTGGCGCTGGTGCTCGGCGCGGAGGGGCAGGGCATGCGCGAACTCACGCGCAAGCGCTGCGATGCGCTGGTGTCGATTCCCATGCGCGGCGCGGTCGAGAGCCTGAACGTCTCGGTGGCCAGCGGCGTGTGCCTGTACGAGGCCCTGCGCCAGCGCGGCTGATCCGCCGCGGGCGTCTACGTTGCCTGAGCTTGCGAAGAAGGCGAGAACGCCAGCACCTCTCCCGTGGCCAAGGCGGTCATGACGCGGTTGCGCCCGGCCTTTTTGCCGCTGTAGAGGGCCGCGTCGGCGCGTTGCATCAGGGTGTCGGGGTTTTCCTCGCCGCCGTGCCACTGGGCCACGCCCACGGTGGCCGTCAGGTGCAGGCTGTGTTCGCCGAACGGTATCCGCAGCGTTTGCAGGGTCTGCAGCACCCGCTGCATCACGGCCGCGCAGGCCTGCAGGGAGGTGTTGGGCATGAGCACGGCGAATTCTTCGCCGCCCAGGCGCCCGGTGATGTCCGCGCTGCGCAGTTGCTCGCGCAGCAGTTGCGCCACCGCCTTGAGCACCGCATCGCCGGCGGCATGCCCGTGCTCATCGTTGATGTGTTTGAAATGGTCCAGATCCACCATCGCCAGGCTCAGGGGTGTGCGCTCGCGCCGCGCGCGGGCCATCTCGTGCTGAAACAATTTTTCATATTCTCGCCGGTTGTTCAGGCCCGTGAGCGGATCCACACTGGCCTGTATGCGCAGGGTCTCTTCCAGCACGGCACGCTGCGCGGCCTCTTGCTGCAGCATGGCGTTGGCTCGCCGGGTGGCCATGATCTGGGTGTATTGCCTGCGCTGCAGAATCTGCATGCGCCGTGCCGTGATGTAGCCGGTGAAGATGGGCAGCGTGAGCACGAGCAGCAGGATGAGTTGCTCGCGCGGCCGCCAGCCGTGGCTGTAGCCGACCATGGCTGAAATGGTGATGGCCGCGGCCACCGCCATGCCCAGGGCATACAGCAGGCGGTTGGGCATGAATACAAACAGCATGATGAGAATGAGCGGCGTCAGCGCGTAGGTCCAGATGGCAATTTCCGGCCGCAGCAGGAACACCGCCAGATACCCCGCCAGACCCATGCCCAGCAGGCCTGTCGCTCCCAATCCGCGCGCGGCTACCATTGGGTCACGCCGCACCGCGCGCAGCAGCGCCAGGATGCACAGACCCACCGCCACGCGCACCGCCAGCATGCCCAGGAAGCGCGGAGACCAGCCCATGGAAACAAAGTCCGGCAGCACGAACACCGTCATCAGCGCGAGCCATGTGCACAGGGAGACGACCAGCTGGCGCGCCACGAAGTGTTTGGCGTGCTGGCGGTAGCGGGTCTCGGTCCGGGTGTCCCGGAACTCGGCGCTCCAACGGGCAAGGCGCCATTGCGGGTCCGTGGCGTGGGGGTCCATGTCAGTCTGGACCGACAGGCTGAGCATCGTCGTCAGATCGTCGCGCATCCCATTCCATTCGTTGGCGTTTCGCGGTCATCGCCCGCCCTGGCCGAGCCGTTGTCCGGTTCCTTGCGCTGGCCGTCGGGGGCCTCGCGCAGCCCGTCGACCAGCCACCGTGGCGGTGTAATGTAACGTATCGTTTTTACGATGTTCCGCATCCGGCGTCATTTAGAAAATCGTAGCGATCCGAAAAACGTTGACGCTTTCCTGAGCGCTTCGGATACTGCCGGGCGTGGCTGAACTTTCCCCTTTCACCGTCTGGCTGGCCCGCTTGCGCGAGCGCTTCGGGCGACGCACGCTCTATGCCTTGCTGGGCGCCGTGCTGGCGCTGCTGGCGCTAGCCGATCTCACGCGCTGGCAGGCGCTGCAGGCGCTGGACAACCGCGTGGGCGATACGCTCCTGCGCTGGGATGCGGGTCGGCGTGCACCGCCATCCGACGTGGTGATCGTCGATATCGACCAGCCCTCGCTCGTCGACCCGCGCATGCTGGAGCTGGCCGGCACCTGGTCCTGGCCCCGCGCCATCCATGCGGAGCTCCTGATGGCCCTCACCGCACGCGATCCGCGCGCCGTCGTGCTCGACCTCATTCTTTCGCCGCCCGACCGACTGCGCCCGGAAAACGATGCCGCGCTGGCCGATGCCGTGCGCGATCCGAGGATCTTCGTGCCGATGATCCTCATGGAAGACTCGGCCCAGCAGGCACCGCTGGCGCTGGCGCCCCCCGCCATGGGCATACTCGCGGGCCCCGGGGCCGACCCCCAGGCACGCTACGGCATCGATGCTCCGATCGCGCTGCCGCCGGAGCTCTGGCGCGCGGGCTACATCAATTTCGTCAAGGATGCCGACGGCATGGGGCGCGGCACCGAGCTGGGACGCACGGTGCAGGGCTGGTGGCTGCCCCACATCATCGGCCGCGTGGCCGATCTGCTGCACCTGCCGAAACCCGCCATGCCACGCTTTCGCCTGCATTGGTACGGCCGCGAGTTCACGCGCGTGCCTTATGGCGAGGCCTACCTCGCCACCCAGACCGAGGGCGACACGTTGCCATTCGACCCCAGGGGCAAGATCATCATCATCGGCGCCACGGCCAGCGGCTTGCTGGACTTCGTGCCCACACCGGTGGCCGCCACCACGCCCGGCCCCTTCGTGCTGGCCACGGCCCTGGCCAATCTCGAAGGCGGCGACTGGCTGCGTGAAGTGCCCGGCTGGGTGAACCCCGCACTGGCGCTCGCGCTGATCGCCATCATCGGCGTGACGTTTGTCGCGCGGGCCTCGCCCGTCTGGCCGGTCGCCCTGCTGGCGAGCACCGCCGTGGCGGCGCTCGGTGGCTCGGCCCTGCTGCTGGGCGTGAACGTCTACTGGATGCCGGTCTCGGCCCTGGCCATGGGATTGCTCGCGCTGCTGGCTTTCGGCCTGCTGTCTTCGCGCCTGGAGATGGCGCAGCGCCATCATGTGCAGGCCATGTTCTCGCGCTTCGTCGATCCGCACATCGTCGAGAGCCTCTCGGAGGAGCAGCACGTGGCTCGCGCCGAGGTGAGCGCCAGCCGCGAGGTGACGGTGCTCTTTTCCGACATCCGGGGCTTCACGAGCCTGTCAGAGCACCGCAAGCCCGAGGAAATCGTGGCATTGCTCAACCGCTACTTCGAGATGCAGGTGGACGTGATTTTCCAGCATGGTGGCACGCTCGACAAGTTCATCGGCGATGCCATCATGGCGTTCTGGGGCGCACCCATGCAGCAGGCCGATCATGCGGTGCGCGCGGTGCGTGCGGCGCTGGGCATGTCCGAGGCGCTCGAGCGCTTCGCGGCCGATGTGGCGCGCGAGCTGCCGGGCACGCGCTTTGAGATCGGCCTCGGCATCCACAGCGGCCCGGCGGTGGTCGGCTTTCTCGGCACCTCGCGGCGCCTGGACTACACCGTGATCGGCGATACCGTGAACCTGGCCAGCCGCATCGAAGGCTGCACCAAGGGTGTCTCGCGCATCCTCGTCTCCGACACCACCCGGCGACTGTGCGGGCAGGAGTTCGGCTTCAGGGACCACGGCGCATTCAGCGTCAAGGGGCGCGAGCAGCAGGTGCTTTTGTACGAGCCCTTGCCTACAATGGCACGGGAAGAGAGCCCGGCAACAGGGCGCAACGGAGATGGAGGCGACACATGACTGATTTGCGGCAACGGGGTGGCTGGCACGCATGGGTACTGGCCGTGTTGATGACCTGGAGCCTGCTGGCCGCGGCGCAAACGCACGAGATGACGACGGCCGCGCCGCTGCGCGCCACGCCTTCGCTCAATTCCATGGTGCTGCGGCAACTGGCTGTGGGCACGCCGGTGCAGGCGGTGCAGACGCAGGGCGGCTGGCTCAAGGTCAAGATAGGCGAGCAGCAAGGCTGGGTGCGGCTCACGCACGTGCACGCCGTGGCGGCGGCGCGGCCGGCGCCGCAGGGCGCCGGCAATGCGCTGGCCGGCCTCTTCACTGGCTCCAGCACCGCGCCGACGGCCACCACCGGCACGCGCGGCCTCACGCAGGAACAGCTGGCCAACGCCCAGCCCGCGCCGCAGGAGGTGCGGCGGCTCGATCGTTACGCGGTGAGCGCCGGGGATGCCCGGCAGTTCGCGCGTGGCGGCAGGCTCAGCGTCACCCGGATCGGCGACTACGATGGAGCAGCGCAATGAAAACCACTCAGGTCGGGTGCTGGCTGGCCATCGGCGCCTGCGCCGTGGTGCTGGCGGGCTGTGAAACCATGTCCGGCGGCGGGCTCTCTGGCCTGTCGTCGGCGCTGGGGGGGCTGGGTGGCGGCTCGGACGGCACCGCGAGCGGCATCCAGAATGTCGTGCAGGGCGCCTCCGCCGCGTTCAAGGACTACAGCCCGCAGGAAGAGCGCGAGCTGGGCTCGGGGTTTGCCTCGGTGCTGCTGGGCGCGCGACCGCTGGTGCGCGATGATCAGCTGCAGCGTTACGTCAATCGCGTCGGCCTGTGGGTCGCCGAACAGAGCGACAGCCGCAAGGACGCACAGGGTCGGCCCGTGGTCTACGACTGGCGCTTTGGCGTGATCGATTCCGACGCGGTCAACGCCTACGCCACGCCTGGCGGCTACGTCTTCGTCACCAGGGGGCTGCTGCACACGCTGCATTCCGAGGCGGAGCTGGCGGGCGTGCTCGGCCACGAGATCACGCACGTGGTTCACGGCCACTACCTGGCGGCCGTGAAGAAGGGCGGCTTCGCGCAGATGGCGGGCGGCATCATTGAGGCCCGAAGCGGCAACGGTGCCCTGAGCGGCGCGATGATCAACATGGTGCGCAACATCTATGCCAAGGGGCTGGATCAATCCGACGAATACGACGCGGACCGCTACGGCATGCTCTGGGCGGCGCGGGCGGGCTATGCGCCTGCGGGCCTCATCCAGTCGCTGCAGGCGGTGGCGGGCGGTTCGGCCCAGGATGCGAATTACCAGATGCTGCTGGCCACGCACCCCCCGGCGCAGGAACGCATTGCGCGCCTGAATCCCCTGATGGCCGGAAAGTTCGCGGGCATCAACGGGGTGAGCAACGAAGGTAGGTACCAGACGGCGCTGCGCGCGCTCGACTGAGGCCGGGCCGACGACGCCCCGTGTCCAAGACGTGCACCATCGATAAGCTCATTGGAGGGTTGAGAGGGCTGCAACGGCCCATGGGTACGTGGGCAGGCGCCTTGGAGCGAACGCATCGCCGGGGTGGAGATGATCGGCCTATAGTGCTCCCTGGTCAGGGAACAAGCGGCGCAGGCACGGCCTCCCATATTCATCCCGAGCACGCATGACACGCGAACGGCAATCAGCCTCCATGGACAGCACGCCATCGATGGGGGAACTGCTCCTCGTCCTGGATCAAATGGGATGCGGGCGCTGGGAGTGGCTGTTCAACGAGCGTCGTCTGCGGTTTCATGGCGCCTTCTTCGAGCAGTTCGGTGTCCATGACCGCCCCGAACATGAGCGCACCGCATGGTGGGACAGCCTGCGTCACCCCGACGATGCCCGGCGCATTCGGCGGCAGCTGGCGCAGGCCCGTGATGGAATGGCATCGACCTACAGCGCGGAATTTCGGGTTCGCAACCAGGCGGGGCTGTGGGTCTGGGTGCTGTCGCAGGGGTGCGTGGTCGAGCGCGATGCCCATGGCCAGCCGCTGCGCGTCGTGGGCATCACCCAGGACGCCAGCCCACTTCATGCCGTGCAGGAACGCCTCAGGGGCTCGCAGGCCAAGATCGCCGCGATCTATCAGATGCTGCCGATGCCCGCGGGCATCCTGCGGCTCGGGGACGGGCGCCTTCTGGAGGTGAACGCCGCGTTCTGCACGCTGTCGGGGATGAGTCGGCGGGAAAGCCTGGGAGCAGGCCGGGCGTGCCTGCGTTTCTGGAATGCCGTGGATCACCGCCATGCCCTGCTCGAGCGGCTGCGCGCGAGCGGCACGCTGGATCAGGTGCCCACATGTCTGCACCTGCGCGGACGCACGGTGCATGGCCTGATTTCGGCGCAACGGATTCTTTTCGATGGTGAGGACTGCGTCGTGTTCGTGTTCCAGGACACGACGGAAGAGCAGCAGCGCAGTCGCCGCCTGGGAGCGTTCAATTCCCTGCTGCAGCAGGCCGGGCGCATGGCCGGCCTGGGCGCGTGGGAAATCACCGTCGGTCATGGCATCACCCTCTGGACCAATACATGCTACGCCATCCATGGGCTGCCTGTCGGCTCCCCGATCCCGGACAATTACATTGACAGGCACGTGGCCGTGCGCTGGCGCGCGCCGCTGCGCGAGCAGTTCCTGACCGGGCTGCGCACCCACGAACCCTGGTCCATGCAGCTGCAGATCGTGCGTCCGGATGGCCGCCAGGTCTGGGTGCTCGTGGGTTGCGAGCTCGTGCTGGAAAATGGCCGAATCCGGTATCTGCGCGGCGTCATGCAGGACATCGACGAGGCCCACCGCCGGGAGGAGCAGCTGCGCGAATCCGAACGACACCTTTCGCACATGTTTCGCATGGTGGCGATGCCCATGGGTATCTCGCGGCGCAGCGACAACAAATACCTGCTGGTCAACCCCGCCTGGGAGGCGCTCACCGGCATTCACCAGGAAGAGACCGAGGGCCTGAGCGCGCTCGAAATGGGGCTGTACGAACCGCATGATCGCGCCCGCATGATCGCCGCCATCGATGCCCAAGGGCAACTGGACAACTTCGAAATCAAGCTCTGCATCCGCGGCGGCGAGCGGCGCACCGTCGTGCAATCCATTCGTGAACTTGATTACCACGGCGAGCCCTGCTGGCTGTTCTCGGCGCAGGACATCACCGAGCGCATCGAGAGTGAGAGGCGCATCCGTGAACGCGAGGAACTGCTCTCGCTGACCGTGTCGGCCGCGGCGCTCGGTCTGTGGGACTGGGATCTCGCCAGCGGCAACATCACGGGCGATGCACGCTGGCAGAGCATGCATGGCCTGGCCCCGTCACGGGATGCCCGCCCATGGCCCGCATCGAGTCGCGGTATCACGCCGCAGGGTCGGCAGTCCATCCAGAGGGCACTGCAGGCGCACGTGGACAACCCCGCGCAGCCCTTCGACCAGACCTGGAGAGTGGTGGGCGGCGTGCCCGGAGCCGTGCGCTGGATCCGCAATCTCGGGAAGATCGTGAACCCTGGTGCACAGGGGCGGGCCGTGCGGATGCTGGGCATCAGCCTGGACGTGACGCAGCAGCTGGAGCAGCAGGAGCAGCTACGCCACCTGGCGCACCATGATGGCCTCACGCAATTGCCCAACCGCCTGATGCTGGCCGAATACCTGCAGGAGGGAATGAAGCAGACACGCCGCGACGACTCGCTTCTGGGGGTCGTGTATCTGGACCTGGACCGGTTCAAGCCGGTCAACGACAGGCTGGGGCACGACACGGGAGACCGGCTGCTGATCAACGTCGGCAAGCGTCTGAACGGCGCTCTGCGCAACAACGACTGCATCGCCCGCCTGGGCGGCGACGAATTCGTCATCCTGCTGCGCGGCCTGAAGAGCCGCGCCGACTGCGAGCGCAAGCTCCTGCAGCTGATGGAGGTGCTGTCCCGGCCCTACGCGCTGCAGCCGCATGAGGTCAGCGTTACCGCCAGCATGGGGTACACCCTTTACCCCCTGGACACGGCCGATGCCGACGCCGATACGCTATTGCGCCACGCCGATCAGGCGATGTACCAGGCCAAGCAGGCCGGGCGCAACCGATTCTGCGGCTTCGACGCGCAGCACGCTCGCAGCCAGCAGGAGCAGCAGGCGCAACTGCTGCATCTGGAGCAGGGGCTGGCGCGCGACGAATTTGTCCTGTATCTGCAGCCCAAGGTGGATGTGGCCCTGGGCCAGGTGATAGGCGCCGAGTGCCTGATTCGCTGGAACCACCCGGAGCGGGGTGTGCTTGCCCCGGCGGACTTCTTGCCCAGTCTCGCGGGCAGCAGCCTGGAGATCACCTTTGACCGCTGGGTGCTCGAGGAAACGCTGCGCTGCGTCACGCGCATCCAGGCCGCCGGTTGGCAGCTTCCCCTGGGTGCCAATGTGTCCGCCCAGTGTCTGCAGCAGACCGGGTTTTCCCAGAAGGTGCTGGATAGCCTGGGCCGTTACCCCAGCATCGACCCCGCCCTGATCGAGCTTGAAATCACCGAAAGCGCGGCACTGTCCAACATGGCGCACGTCTCCTCCGAGCTTGAACGGCTGCGCAAACAGGGCATCAGCGTGGCGCTGGATGACTTCGGCACGGGCTATTCGTCGCTCACCTACCTGCGCCGCCTGCCGATGGACACCCTCAAGATCGACCAGAGCTTCGTGCGGGACATGCTTTCGGACCCGGACGACATGACCATCGTGCAGAGCATCATCGGCCTGGCCCGGGCGTTCGACTGCGCGGTGATCGCTGAGGGCGTGGAAACGCCTGAACAATCGCAGCGGCTGCTGCAGCTGGGTTGCCCGCTGCAGCAGGGCTATTTTCTGGCGCAGCCCATGCCTTTGCCGGCCTTCATCGAGTGGGTGCGCGAGTGGGCGCGGCGCGGCAGCCGGGAGAGCGTCGCACAGACCTGAGACCGCAAGCTGTCCGTGCGCGGTATGTGTGCCTCAGCGTGGCCCGGACAGGCTCTCGCTGGCGATTTGCGAACAGAGCGTGCGGCACAGCGCCACCACGTCGTAGTTGTTGATGCGGTAGAAAATCTGGTTGCCGCGGCGCTCCTTGTCGAGCACCTGCGCCTGGTAGAGCATGTTCAGGTGCTGGCTCAGATTGGGCTGCGTGGTGTCGATCTCCGAGAGGATTTCGGTGACGTTCTTCTCACCATGGCACAGCGTGCTGATGATCTTCACGCGGATGGGCGTGGACATGAGCCGGAAGATTTCCGCCGCGCGCTGAAACACGGCGTCCGTCGGATGGTGTTCTTCCTCGGGCTGTACTTCGGCGGCCGCGCTGGGTCGGTGCATGGTGGTGGCTTACGAAACTTGAGAGCCAGCAAGAAGCTGGGTGATCGGCATGGGTTTGCCGAAATGGTACCCCTGAAAGGCGTCGCAGTGGCGCGCGCGCAGCCATTGGAATTGCGCGGGCTCCTCGATGCCCTCGGCCACGACGCGCAGATCCAGCGTGTTGGCCAGCGCGAGGATGGTCTGCGCGATCGCGGCGTCGTTGGGGTCGGTGAGGATGTCGTCCACGAAGGATTTGTCGATCTTGATGATGTCCAGCGGCATGCGCCTGAGGTAACCCAGCGAAGAATAGCCGGTGCCGAAATCGTCGAGCGCGAAGCGCACGCCCAGCGCGCACAGCCGCTGCATCTTGGTGATGCTCTGCTCCATGTCCTCGTGGAACATGCTCTCGGTGAGCTCCAGGCACAGCAGATGGGCGTCGGCGCCAGTCTCCTGCAGGATGCCTTGCACCGTCTGGACGAACTCCGCGCCCCTGAATTGGCGGGCGCTGATGTTCACGGAAAGCGTGAGCCGGCGCATGGCGGCTTCGCTTGCCCACAGCGCCAGCTGCCTGCAGGCGGTGCGCAGCACCCAGGTGCCGATCGGCATGATCAGTCCTGATTGCTCGGCCGGCTCGATGAACGACAGCGGTTGCACCCAGCCGCGCGTGGGATGGCGCCAGCGCAGCAGCGCTTCATAGCCCAGGGGCTGCTGCTCACGGTCGACGATGACCTGGTAGTGCAGCTGCAGTTCACGATTGGAGAGGGCGCCGCGCAGGTCCGACATCAGGCTCGCGCGGTGCTCGACCTCGGTCTGCAGGCTGGGGTCGAACAGGCTGATCTGATTGCGCCCGCGGGCCTTGGCCCGGTACAGCGCCATGTCCGCATGCTTGAGAATGTCTTCCTGTGCGGTGGCAACGCCCTGGAACAGCGACACCCCCATGCTGATCGAGGTGTGCACGATGCGGGCATGGAGGTGAAAGGGGCGCTCCAGCGCTGCGCGTACCTTTTCGCCGATGGCAAGCGCTTCTTCGCCTGCGCGGGCTACGTCGCCATTGAGGCCATTGACCAGGATGATGAACTCGTCGCCCCCCAGGCGCGCCACGGTATCGGTCGTGCGCAAGTTGCCTTGCAGGCGCTGGGCCACGCGGCGCAGCAGCTCGTCGCCCTGGTCATGCCCCTGTGTGTCGTTGACTTCCTTGAAGTTGTCCAGATCCAGCAGCATCACCGCGCCGTATTTGCCGCTGCGCGAGCTGGTGGCGCAAGCCTGCTGCACGTGGTCGACGATGAGGCGCCGGTTGGGCAGGCCGGTGAGCTCGTCGTACAGCGCCATCTGCCGTGCCTGCTGTTCGGACTGCTTGCGCTCGGTGATGTCGGTGCACAGCGTGATGTGCTGGATCGAGGCACCGTCGTGCGTGGCGAAGGGCACGACCGTCGTCTGCGTCCAGAACAGGGTGCCGTCCCTGGCGCGGTTGCAGACTTCGCCGGTCCAGACCTGCCCGCCCTGCACGGTGGCGTCGATATGCTTGTAGAACTCGGCCGGATGCATGCCCGAGCGCGTGATCGCCAGGTTTCGGCCGATGAGGTCGCTGCGGCGGTAGCGGGCGATGTTGCAGAACCTGTCGTTGACCTGCGTGATGATGCCCCTCGCGTCGGAGACGATCACGATCGCATGGGCGTCCAGCGCCGCCTTGAGATCGGCCGCTTCTTGCAGCGACAGCGCTGTCATCAGGCGCGTGTTTTCCTGCTCGGTGTTGTCCACCAGCGTGAGCAG
>JAIOIA010000104.1:0-26548 GCA_019912745.1 Comamonas sp.
GGCATGTCGGTGTCCGTGATGAGTCCGGCCTGTGCGAGGTAGGTCAGATCGTGCCCCGGGTCTTCGGCTGCGGCGCCGGGCGCACCGACGATGCGCACCAGCGAGAGCTGGGGGTCATGGGCATGCAGCGCTTCCCAGGACAGGCCGAGTTTGGCGAGCGCCGAGGGGCGAAACGAGGTGATGAGCACGTCGGTCTGCGCAAGCTCCTGCGCCAGCAGCGCCTGCCCTTCAGCTGTTTTGAGATTGGCATGCAGCACGCGGATGCCGGTGTGCAGCTGCTCGTAGGCCTGCGCGCAGTACGTGCCCATCGGATCGCCGCTGGTCATGCCCGGGGGCGGTGGGGGTTCCACCTTGGTGCATTGGCCGCCCATGGCGTGGCAGCGCATCAGCGCGGCAGGCCCGGGCAGGTTCAGCGCCAGACTCAGGATGCGGGTGCCCTTCAGGGCCTGGACGAGTGGGTGCGTCATGGGTAATCCGTGGCAAAGGGAGCTTGTAGTTTGCATGGCTTGCACAATGGCGGCTGTAGCAGTCGTGACAGAGAGGTTTCGATGAATGCGTCCATTGAATCGTCGCCCGCCGCCACGGCTTTGGCGAGCGTGCTTGAACCATCACCGCGCATGCCGGTGCTGTTCGTCGGGCATGGGAGCCCGATGAATGCCATCGAGCGCAACGCCTGGCATCTGACATGGCGTGACCTTGGCCAGGAGCTGCTGGCGCGTCCGCCGCGCCCGCAACTCATCTTGTGCGTTTCGGCGCATTGGCTCACGCCGGGGGGCTGGTGCCTCACGGGCATGGCGCAGCCGCGGACCATCCACGATTTCAGCGGGTTTCCCCGTGAGCTGTTCGAGCAGCGGTATCCGGCACCGGGTGCGCCGGATGCGGCGAAGGCGATCGCCCGGCTGCTGAATGATCCGCAGACGGGTGCGGCGCTCGTGGTGGATGAAAGCGAATGGGGACTGGATCACGGCGCGTGGAGTGTGCTGGGGCCGATGTTTCCGGCGGCGGACATTCCTGTGGTGCAGTTGAGCATGCCCTACGAGCGGCCGATCCCGGAGCATTTTGGCCTGGGTCGGCAGCTGGCGGTGCTGCGGGATTTCGGCGTGCTGATCGTGGCCAGCGGCAACATTGTCCACAACCTGCGCGCGCTTCGGACCGAGGCGGGTATCAATGCGACTTACACATGGGCCAATGCTTTTGACAGCCGGGTCGCGCAGGCCGTTCAGCAGGTAGATTGGCAAGCCCTGATGGCTTTTCAGCAATGGGGCGAGATCGCTCAAATGGCCCAGCCGACGCACGATCATTACCTCCCTCTTTTGTACGCAGCGGGTGCGGTACATGAGGGCGAGCCGCTACGTTTTTTCAATACCGGATTTCAGATGGCGGGCATCTCGATGCGATCGATGTCGTGGGGCTGAAGTCCCATCGATCGCAAGCCCCTTCGTGGGCGCGGACGGGTTGTGGTGCCCGCCGGAAGACCGGGTCCCCGGGACTAAACTTTGCTCGACAGCCCCTGTTTCGTGATCCGGGCCAGGGTGCTGCCGGTGTCTTCAAGGCCTGCTCCGGGTATCCGTGATGCGTGGCCTTCGGCGCGGATCGGGTCCCGACAACCCACTGTCGATTCAGAAAGCTCATTCATCATGCGTGAAGAACACGATTTTCTTGGCACCAAGGCGATTCCCGACGATGCCTACTGGGGAGTGCACAGCGCCCGAGCGGTCGAGAATTTTTCCATCACCGGCAACTCCGTGGCCGAGATGCCCGACCTGGTGCGTGCCTATGCCTACATCAAGAAGGCGGCGGCGCAGGCGAACGTGCAGGTGGGAGCGATCGAGCAGCGCACGGCCGATGCCATCTGCAACGCCTGCGACGACGTCATCGTCGGTCAGTTGCACGACCAGTTCGTGGTGGACGTGATCCAGGGCGGGGCAGGGACGTCCACCAACATGAATGCCAACGAGGTGATCGCCAACCGGGCGCTGGAGCACCTGGGGCTCGCCAAGGGGCGCTACGACGTGATTCATCCCAACGACGACGTCAACGCTTCGCAGAGCACCAACGACACGTACCCGACGGCTGTCAAGCTCGCGACCTGGTTCGGCATCCAGACGCTGCTGGGTGCGCTGGCGCGTCTGCGTGGGTCCTTCGAGGACAAGGCGCGAGAATTCAAGGACGTACTCAAGATCGGGCGCACCCAGCTGCAGGACGCGGTGCCGATGACGCTGGGGCAGGAGTTCGCCGCCTTTGCCACCATGGTGATGGATGATGAAAACCGCCTGCGCGAATCGAGCCACCTGATGTGCGAGATCAACATGGGTGCGACGGCCATCGGAACCGGCATCAATGCGCCCGTGGGCTATGCCGAGCGGGTGACGGCCAGGCTGGCGGCGTGTTCGGGGGTGCCGGTCAAGCTGGCGACCGATCTGATCGCGGCCACCTGCGACACGGGCGCGTTCGTCGATATCTCGGGCGTTCTCAAGCGCGTGGCGGTCAAGCTCTCGAAGATTTCCAACGACCTGCGCCTGCTGTCGTCGGGCCCGCAGGCGGGGCTGGGCGACATCAAGCTGCCGGCGCGCCAGGCGGGTTCGTCCATCATGCCGGGCAAGGTCAATCCAGTGATCCCCGAGGTGATGAACCAGGTGTGTTTCGAGGTCATCGGCAACGATGCGGCGATCACCTTCGCATCCGAGGCCGGTCAGCTGCAGCTCAATGCGTTCGAGCCCATCATGGGCTGGAGCCTGCACAAGAGCCTGAACCATCTGGCGCAGGCCTGCGAGACGCTCAGGATCAACTGCGTGGAAGGCATCGTGCCCAACCACGCCCTGCTTGAGCGGCGCATCTGCGAATCGGTCACGCTGGTCACCGCGCTCAACCCCTTGATCGGCTACGAAAAGGCCGCCAGGATCGCCAAGACGGCGCTGGCCACGGGCAAGCCGATCGCCACGATCGCCGAGGAGCTCGACATCCTGAGCCAGGACGAGGTGAAGAAGCTGCTCGTGGCCGACAAGCTCACGCAGCCCGGCGCGATCCGGTCGGTGTAAGCGCCTGAGCCGGTGGACGGACCGCGGGCTGCAGAGCCCCGGATCGCCTTGCGTGTTTGCGGCATGTGCTACGGTGCGCGGTCATTTTGAATCGACGAGGACAACGTGATGTCGGCACAGAGCGCCAGTGAGCTGCTGCAGCAGCAGCATCGGGATATCGACTTCGGCATTCAGGGCGCCATGGATGGCAGCAGCGACCAGGTCGAGCTGCTGCGCTCGCTTGATCTGTTGCGCGCGCACCTGCATCTTGAGGAGACGGTGCTCTTTCCGGTGCTGGAAGGTTCGGTCGGTCTTTCCATCATGGTGATGGAGCGCGAGCATGGGCTGATGTGGCCACTGATGGAGTCTCTGGCCGCGGCCTGCCGTGGTGGCGCGAGCCTTGAATCCATGGAGGACGATCTGGACGAGTTGTTCGGGCTGCTGCAGGTGCACAACCCCAAGGAGGAGCAGATCCTCTACGGCGTGGCCGATGAGCACGCGGGTCTGGCTGACGCGCTGGCTGCGGCGCGGTTGCCCGAGGGGTGGACGTGCAAGGCCGTGCAGGGCAGGTGCGCCTGAGTGAGCCTTGTTTCTGGATGAAAATAGCCTCCAAACCTTGTATGGAAAGCGGTGGTAGCTCTCTATTTTGAAGTTGCTCGTGGTGCCGCCTGAGGCTGGTTCACGGGGACTACCCAGGTCGGTCGCACGGTGCAAACCCGGGCGTCAGGTATTTCTGCCTGGGGCAGACCACGGGGCTCGGCGGTTCGCTGGCGGGGGGCTGCTCGGCGGCCGCCGCCAATGGCCATGAAAAAGCGGCTGGCGCCCGGGGATGGGGCGCCAGCCGCTTTCATATGGTGAGCTTGCTCAGCCGCCCGTGTGGAACTTCACCACCAGCGGCACGATGAGCAGCGCCACGATGTTGATGATCTTGATGAGCGGGTTCACGGCCGGGCCGGCGGTGTCCTTGTAGGGGTCGCCGACGGTATCACCGGTAACGGCTGCCTTGTGCGCATCGCTGCCCTTGCCGCCAAAGTGGCCGTCCTCGATGTACTTCTTGGCGTTGTCCCAAGCACCTCCGCCGGTGCACATCGAGATGGCGACGAACAGGCCGGTGACGATGGTGCCCATCAAGAGGCCGCCAAGCGCCTTGGGGCCCAGCGCCAGGCCGACGACGATGGGTACGGCCACGGGCAGCAGCGAGGGAACCATCATTTCCTTGATCGCGGCGCCAGTCAGCATGCTCACGGCGCGGCCATACTCGGGCTTGGCCGTGCCCTGCATGATGCCGGGGATCTCGCGGAACTGGCGGCGCACTTCCTCAACCACGCTGCTTGCGGCGCGGCCCACGGCTTCCATCGCCATGGCGCCGAAGAGGTAGGGAATCAGTCCGCCAATGAACAGGCCGACGATCACCATCGGGTCGCTCAGGTCAAAACTCACGGCCTGGCCAAAGGTCTCCAGCTTGTGGGTGTAGTCGGCAAACAGCACTAGCGCGGCCAGGCCCGCCGAGCCGATGGCGTAGCCCTTGGTCACCGCCTTGGTGGTGTTGCCCACGGCGTCCAGCGGGTCGGTGATGTCGCGCACGCTGGCGGGCATCTCGGCCATTTCGGCGATGCCGCCGGCGTTGTCGGTGATCGGTCCGTAGGCATCCAGCGCCACCACGATGCCGGCCATCGAGAGCATGGACATGGCCGCGATCGCCACGCCGTAGAGTCCCGCCAACGTGTGGGACACGAGGATGGCGATGCACACGAAGATCACCGGCCAGGCCGTGGACTTCATGCTGATGCCTATGCCGGCGATGATGTTGGTCGCGTGGCCGGTGGTGGAAGCCTGCGCCACGTGCTGCACCGGCTTGTACTGGGTGCCGGTGTAGTACTCGGTGATCCAGACCAGCAGACCGGTGAGCACCAAGCCGACGATGCAGGCGCCGAAGAGGCGCATGACGGCGCCCGTGCCGCCCAGCGCGTTGTCCGGGATGATCCAGGCGGTCACGAACCAGAAGGCGATGAGCGAGAGCACGCCCGCGATGGCCAGGCCCTTGTAGAGCGCGGGCATGACGTTCTTCATGCCGGGGCTGGCCTTGACGAAGAAGGTGCCGATGATCGAGGCGATGATGGACACCGCGCCCAGCGCCAGCGGATAGACCACGGCGTGCGCTCCGGCGCCCTTGATCAGCAGGCCGCCGAGCACCATGGTGGCGATCAGCGTCACCGCGTAAGTCTCGAACAGGTCGGCCGCCATGCCGGCGCAGTCGCCCACGTTGTCGCCCACGTTGTCGGCGATCACGGCGGGGTTGCGCGGGTCATCCTCGGGGATGCCGGCTTCCACCTTGCCCACGAGGTCGGCGCCCACGTCCGCGCCCTTGGTGAAGATACCGCCGCCCAGACGGGCGAAGATCGAGATCAGCGACGAGCCGAAAGCTAGGCCAATCAGTGGATTGAGCGCATGGCTGTCCGCCGCCGGGCCGCCGAGGAACCAGTAAAAGCCGGTCACCCCCAGCAGCCCCAGGCCCACCACCAGCATGCCGGTGATCGCGCCGCCGCGAAACGCCACGTCCAGCGCCGGGCCTATGCCTTGCGTGGCCGCCTGCGCCGTGCGCACGTTGGCGCGCACGGAGACATTCATGCCGATGAAGCCGCAGGCCCCGGAAAGCACCGCGCCGACGATGAAGCCGATGGCCGTGGTCAGATCGAGAAAGATGGCGATCAGCACGGCCAGCACGACGCCGACGATGGCGATGGTGGTGTACTGCTTGGCCAGGTAGGCCGCTGCCCCCTGCTGGATGGCGCCTGCGATCTCCTGCATGCGCGCGTTGCCTGCGTCCTTGGCCAGAATCCAGCCACGGGCCCACAGGCCGTAGACCACCGCGATGACCCCGCAAACCAGGGCCATGATGAGCGGTGTTGTCAGCTCTGCCGTTTGAGGCATTGTCGAACTCCTTGTTTTGATCTGTCTGAGACGGAAGCGCAACGCTCGGGAAGTGCTTCCACCGCGTTGCTTCCTCGCTCTCCGAGACCATCGGAGCCGATTGGCCAACCCCGCTAATCTACTGCGCAAATCAAGCTGCAAGCAAGCGGCAAGCCTTGATCCTTAAAATTCGTGGTTGTTTTGTCCGGGGGTAAACCCTAGGATTTTCATTTTTCAACTGCGGCAATTTGCACCAATGGCTCTGAACCACATCAGCCCGGGGAACCAGCTCCCTGATCTTTTCAACGTCGTCATCGAGATTCCGGCGGAGTCCGACCCGGTCAAGTACGAGGTGAACAAGGAGACGAACACGGTGTTCGTCGATCGCTTCCTCACGGTGGCGATGTACTACCCCTGCAACTACGGGTATGTGCCGCAGACGCTCTCGGGCGATGGTGATCCGGTGGACGTGCTGGTGATCACGCCTTATCCGCTGATGCCGGGCGTGGGGGTGGTCTGTCGCCCGCTGGGCATCCTGAAGATGGAAGACGAGGCCGGCGTGGACGGCAAGATCATCGCGGTGCCCTCGTCCAAGGTGCTCAAGATGTACGACGGCTGGAAGAGCGTGGAGGACGTGAACCCCATGCGCCTGAAGGCCATCACCCATTTCTTCGAGCACTACAAGGACCTGGAGGACGGAAAATGGGTCAAGGTGCTGGGCTGGGAAGGCATCCCCGCAGCGCAAAAGGAGTTGCTGGACGGCGTGGCCAATTACGCCAAGGCGCACAGCTGACCGGTTTTGCTCGAAGAGCGCCAAGCGCTTTTCCGACAAACACTGCAGGCCGGTTGTGTGGGGTCTGGCGAGACCGGGGCGGAGGGCGGCGCTTCATTCCCACCGCCAAGGATCCGGGTGCTCGATCGCACGGCGCCGCGCCCGGTTTCAGGGAGCATGCCTGAACGGGCTTTGCGCCTGCAGCTCCTGCTGGTAGCGCGCGACGGCGGCCCCCTCCCGGTCCAGAAAATCGTCGATCGCGCGGGCGAAGGCCGGGTGCGCGATCCAGTGGGCGCTGCTCGCGCGCACGGGCATCAGCGCGCGGGCCAGCTTGTGCTCGCCTTGTGCGCCCCCTTCGAAGCGCTGGATGTCGTGCGCGATGCACCAGGCGATCGGCTGGTAGTAGCAGGCCTCGAAATGCAGGCTGTCCACGCGTTCGAGTGCACCCCAGTAGCGACCGTAGGCGATCACGGAGTTCGAATAATTTTGGCCATTGACGCTTTCTGGTAGTGCGCTGACAGCTATCAGGCTGCTAGCGATGGGATGGCCTGAGCGCTCGGCGACGAACAGCACCCACGCCTCGGGCATGGTGCGTGCCATGCTGCGGAAAAAGCCGGGCGTGAGATAGGGCGGGTTACCGTGCTCCAGGTAGGTGCGCTCGTAGCAGGCATGAAAGAAGTCCCAGTCGGCCAGGGTGATCTCGCGGCCCTGCAGCACCCGAAAGCCGATGTCGGCCAGCGCCACGTTTCGGCGCTCATGGCGGATTTTCTTGCGCTTGTCCTGCGAGAGCGCGGCAAGGAAGTCATCGAAATCCCGAAATGGCCGGTCCTCCAGAGGATGGCGGTTGTGCCAGTGAAATTGCACCGTTTCGCGTTGCATCAGGCCGAGCGAACGGGCGCAGGCGAGGTCCTCGTCAGCGGCGAACAGCAGGTGCAGCGATGACAGGCCGTGCGTCCGGCACCACTGCAGAACGTGGCTCAGGAGGGCATGGCGCGTGTCTTCGTCCATGGCGAGCAGGCGTGTCCCCGGCACGGGTGTGAACGGCACGGCCACCACGGCCTTGGGGTAATAGGCGATGCCGTGCCTCTGATAGGCCTCGGCCCAGGCCCAGTCGAAAACGTACTCACCGCGCGAATGGCTCTTGAGGTAGAGCATGCAGGCCGCCTGCAATGTGCCGTCGGCGCGCGTCAGCGTGAAGCAGCGCGGTGTCCAGCCGGTGTCGATACAGGCGCTGCCGCTCGCTTGCAGCGCGGCCAGGTAGGCATGGCGCATGAAGGGGGTGGGGCAGGGCTGGCGCGAGAGCAAGGCATCCCAGGCGCGCTCTGGGACGGCCAGGATGCTGTCGTGCACCTGCAGTGAAAGGTCGGATGGATCGTCGGGCACCAAGCGATGATCGTTCATGGCGGGAAAAGCCGCATGCGCGCCCGCCGTGCCGCATGACGATAATGTCGAGCTAGTTCATCCGCCCAGGACAGTACCCCATGCAAATGATCACCGCCATCATCAAGCCTTTCAAACTCGACGAGGTGCGCGAAGCGCTGGCCGCCTGCGGCGTGGCGGGCCTGACGGTGACCGAGGTCAAGGGCTTCGGCCGCCAGAAGGGGCATACCGAGCTCTATCGCGGCGCGGAGTACGTGGTTGACTTCCTGCCCAAGGTCAAGATCGAAGTCGTGGTGCGCGACGAGGACGTGGAGCGCTGTGTCGACGCCATCGTCGCGGCGGCGCGCACCGGCAAGATCGGCGATGGCAAGATTTTCGTCACCGGCGTGGCGCGCATCATTCGCATCCGCACGGGCGAGCTGGACGAAGCGGCGATCTGACCGCGGCGCACAGACCCCGGGCCGTTCAGATCACGCTGCGCAGCGGCTTCGTGCCCTTGGGTAGACCCGCTTCCTGCACCAGCGCCGCCAGCAGTTCGGGCACCGAACGGCCCACACGAACCAGTTCCATCTGCCAGTCGCCCATGAAGCCGCTCTTGACCGAGTGCTCCAGAAAGCCCAGCATCTGGCGGTAATACCCGTCGGCGTCGAGCACGCCAATGGGCTTGTCGTGGTAGCCGAGCTGGCGCCAGGTCCAGACCTCGAACAGTTCCTCGAGCGTGCCGATGCCGCCGGGAAGGGCGAGAAAGGCGTCGCTGCGTTCGGCCATCATGGCCTTGCGCTCGTGCATGGTCTGGACGATGTGCAGCTCGTCGCACGCACGGTTGGCCAGTTCCTTGTTCACCAGCGCCCGCGGAATGATGCCAACCACGCGCCCGCCTGCATCCTTGGTCGCCTGCGCGAGCACGCCCATCAGGCCGCTGTTGCCGCCGCCGTACACCAGCTGGCCACGGTGCTCGCCGATCCAGCGCCCCACGGCCTGCGCCGCCTGCGTGAACAGCGGGTTGTTGCCCGGGCGCGAGCCGAGATAGACGCAGATGGAAAAGGCGGGTTCAGCCATGCGTGAAGAATCGGTGGTAGAGCGCCAGTGCCCAGACGCCACCGGCCAGCAGCAGCGCGAGCAGCACGGCGGCGCTGCCCAGGTCCTTGGCGCGTTTGGAGAGCGGGTGCAGTTCGCCGCCGAAGCGGTCGATAGCCGTCTCGATCCCGGAGTTGAGCAGCTCGACGATCAGCACCAGCATGACGACGCCCGCGAGCAGCGCGGTTTGCATCCAGTCCTGTGCCAGCCAGAACGACAGCGGCAGCAGCACGAGGGCCAGCAGCGCTTCCTGGCGGAAGGCTTTTTCGCCCCAGGCGGCGCGCAGGCCCGCCAGGGAGTAGCCCGTGGCATGCCACAGCCGCACGAGGCCCGTGCGCTGCTTGTGGGGATGGGGGGGCATGGCTTGCATGGCCGGTTCAGCGGCGGGCCACAGGGCGTGCGTCGTGGATCAGCCGTGTGCCGGCGAGCTGGTCATGCCAGAACTGGCGCTGCGGATGCAGGCGGCTGGCCAGTGCCCAGGCCACGATCCACAGCACCAGCAGGCCCAGCGTGGTGAGCAGCGGCAGCCCCAGGCTGTAAGCGGCCAGCGGCGGCAGGAACCACACCCAGGCGAGCACATAGCGCAGCACCGCGCGCGGCTGGCTGACGGCCTGTCCCTTGGTATCCACGACACGGATGTGCCAGGTTTTCTGCGCCAGCGTCTGCCCACGCGACCAGAACCAGCCGAAGTAGATGCCGAACACCACGAAGAGATAGCCCATGCGCAGCTCACGGTGGGCCAGTGCATTGCGCGACTGGCTCAGCGTGTCGAACAGATAGTCGGCAATGAAGACCAGCCCGAAAAGCAGCACACCCTCATAAAACCAGCACGCTAGGCGCCGCCACAGGGCAGGAGCTTGCAGGTCGGCAGGCAGAGGGGCGTTGCTGCCTTCAAGTGGCGGTTGACTCGTGGTCGGCATGTCGGAGTGAGGTCGGGCCGTTCGAGGCCCATTACTGTGCAATGTCCGGGCTGTTGGGCGGTGCCGGGGGGGCTGCAGGCGCAGGGGCCAGACTTTCGGACTGTACCGGAGGCGAGGCCGACTCCTCCGGCAGCGGCGGCAGCGAGGTGACGGTGGCCGACGGCATGGGAACTGGTTCCGCGTGCACCGGCGGCATTTCAGCTGCGGGAACCGGGGCGGTGGCAGGGGGCGCGGTAGCCGGAACGGGCACGGGCACGGGCACGGGCACCATGTCCACGACCGGAGGAAGCACCTTGGGGGCATTGGGCGCGATCGAGGCGCCACCCGAGTCGGCCGCGGGGACCTTGACGAATTTGTGCGGAGCCGCCGGACTCACCGCGATTGCCGCTCCCTGGGCCTGGTGGGCGGCGCGGGCGGCGAGCGCCCGCCGGGCTTCTTCGCTCAAGGCCTGGTAGGCGTCCCACTGTTCCTGTTTGGCCGGCGGAGTGATTTTTCGTGTGGCGGCAAAATTCAGCCGGGCCCGATTGCGCTGTTCAGGGGTCAACGCTGCCCAAGCCGCCATGCGATCGTGAATCTTGGCCTGGTTGGCGGCGGACAGCTTTTGAAAGTTCCGCGCGAGAGAAATCCACTTGCGCTTCTGCACTTCGGTCAGCGTGCCCCAGTGCTTTTGCAGGGGTTCGAGCGCGTGCTGCTGCTCGCTGCTGAGGCTGTTCCAGCCTGGCCCCGCCTCTTCGACGGCGACCACTGGCGGGGGATTTCTGGGGAGTGCAAGGGAAGGAGTCGCCTTGGGCAGGGGCAGGACCACGCCCGGCAACTGCCCGACCTTCCTGGCGGCGAACCAGCCGCCGCCCGCCAGCCCCCCGCACAGCACCAGAGACAGGGCAAGGGCTGCGATGGACGCGGTGTGAGATGGGCGGTCGGTGGGCTGGGCTGGCATGCAGTCAGCGTCTGGCGGAGCGTCTGGGCATCAGGGTTTGCTGCGGCTGGACTTGATGAATTGCGTGAATCCCGGGTCGGCATAGGCCGATGGCGGCAGGTCATCGGTCAGCAGCGCGGTATCGATTTCGGTCAGTTCGGTGGTGACATTCTCCACCTGCGTCTGGTGCACCCAGGCCAGTCCGATCAGCAGCGCCGCGATCCAGACGATGGAGACGGCGGCGCGCCACCAATGATGGTCGTGGTCTCCCTCGCCGAGCGTGGCGGTTGCACCTTGCGGCAGAACGGACGGGCTCGGGCTCAAATGCAGCACCGGGCGGGTGTCGCGCTTGCGCTCGGCCAGCGCCTGCATGCGCGCGACGCGCAGGCGCTCGGCGATGTCGTGATGCAACTCGTCGCTCGCCTGCGTCAGGCGCAAGGCAACACGGCGTGCGAAGGCTTCGGCATTCGGTGTCAGTGTGGCGGCGATGTTTTTCATCATGGTGTGATCCCTTGAGCCTTGAGCAGCTTGCCCAGGGTTTGTACGGCCCGAAAACAATGCGTTTTTACACTGCCTTCGGAGCAACCCATGGCGGCTGCGGTTTCGGCGACGTCCATCTCTTCCCAGTAACGCATCAAAAAAGCCTCGCGTTGACGCGCCGGAAGCTGCTCGATCGCTGCTTCGATGGCTTCGAACGTCTGCCTGCGCTTGACGGCATCTTCGGCGCTTTGGCCTGTTTCACTCTCTGATTGTCCCGGGGTCAGCCAGGTTTCCAGCGGGTCGAAATCCTGCCCGTCGTCCGAGGGGCCCTCGAAGTCGCTCATGTTGGTGAACAAGGCGTTGCGTGTCTTCTGACGCCGGAACCAGTCCAGCGTGCAGTTGGTCAGGATGCGTTGAAAGAGCATCGGCAGCTCCCCCGGCGGCTTGTCGCCATAGTGCACGGACAGCTTGAGCATGCTGTCCTGCACGATGTCCAGGGCCGCCTCCTCGTTGCGCACGTGATAGACGGTGCGCTTGAATGCACGTCGTTCAACGCCCTTGAGGAAGTCGGAGAGCTCTTGTTCGGTGGCCAAAGAGAGAATTTCCCACGGTGGGGAAGCACAGGATGCCGACGCATGCTGCGCTGCGGCGGCCGCGATTATCCCATCGTGTTGCGTTTTTGGTGCCTTGCGTGCGAAATGGATGGTGCAGTGCAATAATGGCGGCTTACTTTCAACGAAGCAAACGGGTCCCGGTTCGGCGCATACCTATGGCGCCCATGGCCGAGGCCTCAAGTCCCGAAGCGGCCTCACGAGGGTTCGTCCGAGGGGCACCCTAGGTTTTTCGTCAGAGAAATTCGCAAAGGTTGATCATGGAAATCTCCAAAACAGAAATGACCCAGGCGGCTGCGGCGGCCGAGAGCGGCAAGCGTGCCCCGTCCGCTCCCGTGGAATTGATGGGCGCCGAAATTCTCGTGCGAGCCCTGCAGGCCGAGGGTGTCAAGCACCTCTGGGGCTACCCCGGCGGCGCGGTGCTCTACATCTACGACGCGCTGTATAAGCAGGAAAGCATCCAGCACGTGCTGGTGCGCCACGAGCAGGCCGCGGTGCATGCAGCCGACGGCTATGCGCGCGCCACCGGAGACGTGGGCGTGGCGCTGGTCACGTCCGGCCCGGGGCTGACGAACGCGGTCACGGGCATCGCCACGGCGTACATGGATTCGATCCCCATGGTGGTCATCGCCGGGCAGGTGCCCACGGCGGCGATCGGCCTCGATGCCTTCCAAGAGTGCGACACTGTGGGCATCACGCGCCCGGTGGTCAAGCACAATTTCCTCGTCAAGGACGTGCGTGACCTGGCGCTCACGCTCAAGAAGGCCTTCCACATCGCGCGCACGGGCCGTCCCGGCCCGGTGGTGGTCGATATTCCCAAGGATGTCTCGCTCAACAAGACGATGTACGCGGGCTATCCTGAGACCGTCGTGATGCGCTCCTACAACCCGGTCAAGAAGGGCCACCCGGGACAGATTCGCAAGGCCATGCAACTGCTGCTCTCGGCCAAGCGCCCCTACATCTACACCGGCGGTGGCGTGCTGCTGGGCAATGCCTGCCAGGAGTTGCGCACGCTTGTCGACCTGCTCGGCTACCCGGTCACGCACACGCTCATGGGTCTGGGCGCCTATCCGGCGAGCGACCGCAAGTTCGTCGGCATGCTCGGCATGCACGGCACCTTCGAGGCCAACAACGCGATGCAGAACTGCGACGTGCTGCTGGCCGTGGGCGCGCGCTTCGACGATCGGGTCATCGGCAACACCAAGCACTTCGCGCAGCGCGACCGCAAGATCATCCACGTCGACATCGATCCTTCCAGCATCTCCAAGCGCGTGCGCGTGGACGTGCCCATCGTGGGCGACGTCAAGGAAGTGCTGGCCGAGCTGATCTCGCTGGTGCGTGAATCGGCCACGAAGCCGGACGCCAAGGCGCTGGCCGCCTGGTGGAGCCAGATCGACGAGTGGCGCGGGCGCGACTGCCTGGCGTACGACCGCGCCAACACCGAGGTCATCAAGCCGCAGTACGTCGTCGAGACGCTGTGGAACATGACCCGGGGCGCCGACGCCTACATCACCTCCGACGTGGGCCAGCACCAGATGTGGGCGGCGCAGTACTACCGTTTCGACGAGCCGCGCCGCTGGATCAATTCCGGTGGCTTGGGCACCATGGGCGTGGGCATACCCTACGCCATGGGCATCAAGCTCGCCAAGCCG
Organism: Comamonas sp.; assembly: GCA_019912745.1. GTDB lineage: Bacteria > Pseudomonadota > Gammaproteobacteria > Burkholderiales > Burkholderiaceae_C > Comamonas_C. The sequence continues at coordinate 13,736 of JAIOIA010000104.1, forward strand.
CAAAGCGAGGTGTTCTGCATCACGGGCGAGGGCTCGGTGCAGATGAACATCCAGGAACTGTCCACCTGCCTGCAATACAACACGCCGATCAAGATTGTCTCGCTGAACAACCGCTACCTGGGCATGGTGCGCCAGTGGCAGGAAATCCAGTATGCGGGCCGCTACAGTCAGACCTACATGGATGCGCTGCCCAATTTCGTGAAGCTCGCCGAAGCCTATGGCCACGTGGGCCTGCTGATCGAGCGCCCGCAGGACGTGGAAGGCGCGCTGCGCGAGGCGCGCAAGCTCAAGGATCGCACGGTGTTCCTCGATTTTCGCACCGACCCCACCGAGAACGTGTTCCCGATGGTGCAGCCGGGCAAGGGCATCACCGAAATGCTTCTGGGATCGGAAGATCTTTGAAAAAATCAGGCCTGAGTACATGCTGACCGGGCGCAAGCAGCTATTTTCAAAATAGCATTTTGACGAATCTATTGCCTGCCAAGCCTGCTTCTTACCGGAGGCGGGGGAGGGCAGCGGAAGCGACAGTTTTCTGCGACCACTTGTTGATCGTGCTGTCGTCGCAAAAAGAGGAATCTCATCATGAAACACATCATTGCCGTTTTGCTGGAAAACGAACCCGGCGCGCTCTCGCGCGTGGTGGCGCTGTTTTCCGCCCGTGGTTACAACATCGAGTCGCTCACCGTGGCGCCCACCGAGGATGCGTCGCTGTCGCGCATGACGATACAGACGCACGGCTCGGAGGAAGTGATCGAGCAGATCACCAAGCACCTGAACCGTCTCATCGAAGTGGTCAAGGTGGTGGACCTGAGCGAAGGCGCCTACGCCGAGCGCGAGCTCATGATGGTGAAGGTGCGCGCCGTGGGCAAGGAGCGCGAGGAGCTCAAGCGCATGGCCGACATCTTCCGTGGCCGCATCATCGACGTGACCGAAAAGAGCTACACCATCGAGGTCACGGGCGACCAGCAGAAGACTGAAGCGTTTTTGCAGGCCATCGATCGCTCGGCGATACTCGAAACCGTCCGCACGGGCCTGAGCGGCATCGGCCGCGGCGAGCGCGTGCTGCGCGTCTGAGCGACGTTTTCACCTGCCCTTTTTCCAGATATTTCAACCGGAGCCCCCATGAAAGTTTTTTACGACAAAGACTGTGATCTGTCCCTCATCAAGGGCAAGACCGTTGCCATCATTGGCTATGGCAGCCAGGGCCATGCCCATGCGCAGAACCTCAACGACAGCGGCGTGAAGGTCGTCGTCGGCCTGCGCAAGGGCGGCGCGAGCTGGTCCAAGGTGGAGAAGGCCGGGCTGAAGGTCGCGGAAGTGGCCGATGCGGTCAAGCAGGCCGACGTGGTCATGATCCTGCTGCCTGATGAGAATATTGCCAAGGTCTACCGCGACGAGGTCGAGCCCCACATCAAGCAGGGCGGCTCGCTGGTGTTTGCGCACGGTTTCAACGTGCACTACGGCCAGGTCGTGCCGCGCGCCGATCTCGATGTGTGGATGGTCGCGCCCAAGGCGCCCGGCCACACCGTGCGCAGCACCTACACGCAGGGCGGCGGTGTGCCGCAGCTGATCGCGGTGCACCAGGACCCGTCGGGCAAGGCGCGCGATCTGGCGCTCTCCTACGCCATGGCCAATGGCGGTGGCCGCGCAGGCATCATCGAGACGACCTTCCGCGAAGAAACCGAGACCGATCTGTTCGGCGAACAGGCGGTGCTGTGCGGCGGCACGGTCGAGCTCATCAAGGCCGGGTTCGAGACGCTGGTCGAGGCCGGCTACGCCCCCGAGATGGCCTACTTCGAGTGCCTGCACGAGCTCAAGCTCATCGTCGATCTGATCTACGAAGGCGGAATCGCCAACATGAACTACTCGATCAGCAACAACGCCGAGTTCGGCGAGTACGTGACCGGTCCGAAAATCGTAACCGACGCCACGCGCGCCGCGATGCGCCAGGCGCTCAGGGATATCCAGACCGGTGTCTACGCCAAGAACTTCATTCTGGAAAATCAGGCGGGCGCGCCCGAGCTGCAAAGCCGCCGTCGCCTGAACGCCGAGAGCCAGATCGAGCAGGTCGGCGCCAAGCTGCGCGCGATGATGCCCTGGATCGCCAAGAACAAGCTGGTCGATCGCAGCCGCAACTGAGCACCGCACGAGCCATCGCCCATGGGCGACGCAAAGGCCACCCGCCGGTGGCCTTTTGCGTTTTCGGGGCAGGGCGATGCCGCGCGTGGATAATTCTCGAACATGAGAGCTGGCGGCGCTTGCCGCGCAAGGGGTTGAGCCTGAAATGAGTGAAAACAACGAATCGGACGTGGAGCAGGACACCCTGCCCCGCAGGCGCCGCAAGGGCATCTACATCCTGCCCAACCTGTTCACGCTGGCAGCGTTGTTCAGCGGCTTCTACGCCATCGTGATGGCGATCAACGGGCGCTTTGATTTGTCGGCCATGGGCGTGTTCTCGGCGATGATCTTCGACAGTCTCGATGGCCGCGTCGCGCGCATGACGAACACGCAAAGCGCGTTCGGCGAGCAGATGGATTCGCTCGCTGACATGGTGTCTTTCGGCGCGGCGCCCGCGCTCATCGTCTATGTCTGGACGCTCAAGGGGCTGGGGCGCTGGGGCTGGATCGCCGCCTTCGTCTACTGCGCCTGCGCGGCCCTGCGCCTGGCGCGCTTCAACGTCAACACCGCCGTGGTGGACAAGCGCTACTTTCAGGGCCTGCCCTCGCCCGCAGCGGCGGCGCTGGTGATGGGATTCATCTGGCTGATGGCCGACAACGGCGTGCAGCGCGGCATCGGCGGGCATTTGAACTGGCCGCAGGCGTCATGGATCGCGTTCGCGATCACGCTGTACGCGGGGCTCACGATGGTGACCAACGTGCCGTTCTACAGCTTCAAGGACGTACAGGCGAGGCAAAGCGTGCCCTTCGTCGTGCTGGTGCTGATCGCGCTGGGGATTGCCGTCATCAACATTGATCCGCCCAGCGTGCTGTTCCTCGCGTTTGCCAGTTACAGCCTGTCGGGTTACGTGATCTATGCCTGGCGCAAGTACAAAGGCCAGCCGGTGAGCGTGATCAGCACGTCCAAGGATGAACCCGACGAGCGCGGGCTTCACGACTGAGGCAGATCATTGGCTGACGGGAGGAAGAGCCCGCCAGCGAGCGTGATACCCTGTGCCATGCGCGCGGCGCGCAGCGTGGCGCGGGCCACGGCTTCGGCGGCCATCACGGCCAGCACCACCATGCCGGGTGAGCGGGCGGCCTTGCCGGTGGACAGGGCAAACAAGGTGTCGCCGTCCATCATGGTGTGCACCGGATTGATGGTGCGCGCCAGGCCGTCGTGCGCGGTGGTGGCCAGGCGGCTGGCCTGGGCCTTGGTCAAGGGCGCGTCGGTGGCCACCACGCCGATGGTGGTGTGGGTACCGGCCAGCAAGGGGTGCAGGGCCTCGCCGCGCAGCAAGGCTGGCGTGCAGTGACGCAGTGCACGGCCGTCGGCGGTGCGCGCACCGGCCACGGTGTGGCCGTCGGCGGGATCAATGACGTCGCCCACGGCGTTGCAGGCGACGAGCGCGCCCACCGTCACCTCGCCCAGGCGCACCGAGGCGGTGCCGATGCCGCTTTTCATCGCCAGTTCGGGGCCGAAGAGTTTGCCCACGGTGGCGCCCGTGCCAGCGCCCACATTGCCTTCGGCCGGATGCTGGCGCGAGGTGGCGGCGCAGGCCGCGTAGCCTGCCTGTGCGTCGGGGCGGATCGCGGCGTCGCCCACATGCAGGTCGAACAGCACCGCAGCGGGCACCAGCGGTACCAGGCTGGTGCCCACGTCCATGCCGATGCCGTGCTCTTCCAGCCAGCGCATCACGCCGCTGGCGGCATCCAGCCCCCAGGCGCTGCCGCCCGCGAGCATGACGGCGTGGATGTGCGGCACCAGGTGCGTGGGGTCGAGCAGATCGGTCTCGCGCGTGCCCGGTGCCGCGCCGCGCACGTCCACGCCCGCCACCGCGCCGTCCCGTGCGATGACCACGCTGCAGCCGGTAGGGCGGCGTGATTCGGTGTAGTGGCCGACCTCGATGCCGGCGACGTCGGTAATGGCTCCTGCATCCATGCCTTGTGCTCCTTGAAAAAAGAAAAGCCCGCCGACCCTTTCGAATCGGCAGGCCCGATGGCCGTGAGTATGGTCGTGCGTCAGTTGTTGTGCGCGAGCTGCTCCAGGATCTGCGGATTCTCCAGCGTGCTGGTGTCCTGCGTGATCGCTTCGCCCTTGGCCAGCGAACGCAGAAGGCGGCGCATGATCTTGCCCGAGCGCGTCTTGGGCAAGTTCTCGCCGAAGCGGATGTCCTTGGGCTTGGCGATCGGACCGATTTCCTTGGCCACCCAGTCGCGCAGTTCCTTGGCGATGGCCTTGGCCTCATCGCCCGTGGGCAGCGGCCGCTTGAGCACGACGAAGGCGCAGATCGCCTCGCCCGTGAGGTCGTCGGGGCGTGCCACGACGGCGGCCTAGGCCACGAGGTCGGTCTTGGCGACCAGGGCGGATTCGACTTCCATCGTGCCCAGGCGGTGGCCCGAGACGTTGAGCACGTCGTCGATGCGGCCCGTCACGCGGAAGTAGCCGCGGTCCTCGGAGCGCACCGCGCCGTCGCCCGCGAGGTAGCGGCCCTTCATCTCGAGCGGGAAGTAGGTCTTCTTGAAGCGCTCGGGGTCGCCCCAGATGGTGCGGATCATGCTGGGCCAAGGCTTGTTGTAGGCCAGCATGCCGCCCTTGCCGTTGGGCATTTCCTCGCCGGTCTCGTCCACGATCACCGGGTAGATGCCGGGCAGCGGCAGCGTGCACGAACCGGGCACCAGCGGCGTGGCGCCGGGCATCGGGTTGATCATGTGCGTGCCGGTTTCGGTCTGCCAGTAGGTGTCGACGATGGGGCAGCGCCCGCCGCCCACATGGTTGTAGTACCAGACCCAGGCCTCGGGGTTGATCGGCTCGCCGACGCTGCCGATGATGCGCAGGCTGGACAGGTCGTAGGACTTGGGGTGCACCTTGTCGTCGGCTTCCGACGCCTTGATGAGCGAGCGGATCGCCGTCGGCGCGGTATAGAAGATCGAGCACTTGTGGCGCTGGATCATGTCCCAGAAGCGCCCGGCGTTCGGATACGTGGGGATGCCCTCGAAGACGATTTCGGTGGCGCCCGCGGCCAGCGGCCCGTAGGTAACGTAGGAGTGGCCCGTGACCCAGCCGATGTCGGCCGTGCACCAGAACACGTCCTCGGGCTTGAGGTCGAAGGTCCAGTCCATGGTGAGCTTGGCCTGCAGCAGGTAGCCGCCGCTGGAGTGCTGCACGCCCTTGGGCTTGCCGGTGGAGCCCGAGGTGTAGAGGATGTACAGCGGGTGCTCGGCGCCCACCGGCACGGGCGCGCATTCGGTGCTCTGACCCTTGAGCACTTCGCTGAAGGTGTGGTCGCGCCCGGCGGTCATGGCGCAGGCGGTCCGGGTGCGCTCGTAGACGAACACGTTCTTCACCGATTCGCAGCCTCCCAGCGCGATCGCGTCGTCGACGATGGCCTTGAGCGGCATCTCCTTGCCGCCGCGCATCTGGTAGTTGGCCGTGATAACGGCCACGGCACCGACGTCGACGATGCGGTCCTGCAGCGCCTTGGCGGAAAAGCCGCCGAACACCACGCTGTGGATGATCCCGAGGCGCGCGCAGGCCTGCATGGCCACCACGCCTTCCACCGTCATCGGCATGTAGAGGATGACGCGATCGCCCTTCTGGATGCCGTGGGCCTTGAGCGCGTTGGCGAACTGGCTCACGCGCGAAAGCAGCTCCTTGTACGTGACCTTGCTGACGGAGCCGTCGTCGGCCTCGAAGATGATGGCCACCTTGTTCTCGACCGGCGTGCCCATGTGCTTGTCGAGGCAGTTGGCGCTGACGTTGAGCTCGCCGTCATCGAACCACTTGTAGAAGGGCGCGTTGCTGGTGTCGAGCACGCGTGTGAAGGGCTTGGTCCAGACCACGTTCTTGCGGGCCAGGTTGCCCCAGAAGCCCTCGAAGTCCTTGTCGGCCTCGGCGCACATGGCCTGGTAGGCGGCCATGCCCGGGATGTTGGCGTGTTTCACCATGCTGTCCGACGGCGGAAATACGCGGTTTTCGACCAGGATCGAATCAATTGAGGAAGAGGTAGCCATGCGAATTTGTCTCCTATCACCAAAATGTCGTCAAACCCTGTCACTGTTGCAGTTTGCACTTACAGGGTTCTGACGGGATTGTCAGCGACTTTTGTCCCGGGCATTTTGCAGCGCGCAGGGACTTTCTGCAGGTGTGAGGTCTTGGTTGCCGCCAAGGAAAACAGCCGCCCAGCGGCGGCTGTTTCGAGGCGAAGGGCGGGGTGGGGCATCAGCGCAGTTTGGCCGCGGTCTCCAGGTACGCGGCGAGGTTCGCGATCTGCGTGTTGCTCAGCCCCTGGGCCTGCGGCTGCATGATGTCGTTTTTGCGGCTGCCATCGCGGAATGCCTTGAGCTGCGTGACGAGGTATTCCTGCTTCTGGCCGCCCAGGTTGGGGTAGACCGGGGCGACCGAAATGCCATTCGCGCCGTGGCAGGCCGCGCAGGTGGCCTCGTATTGCGTCCTGCCGGCCGCGGGGTCCGCCGCCCGCGCGGATGCGGTGAAAAGGGCAGCGGCAAGGCAGGCTACCGCAGTGAGGATGCCGGTTTTATTCATGGTTGCTCTCCATCGGGGTTCAACGGGAGGATGAAAACGAAAACGTGCTTCAGTGGGCCGCGGCCTTGCGCAGGTCGCGGTTGTAGAGCAAGGCCCAGAACGCGACGATGGAGACGGTGCAGCCGATCCAGAACGACGCCCAGAAGGTGAGGTAGGGCAGGGTTGCCAGTTCGAACAGCGACAGGATGCCCAGTGCGACGGAAGCGATGATGCCGGTCCAGCTGAACCATGGGTGCGGATCCGTGCGGCGCGCCCAGAGGGCCATCACGAGAAAGACGACGGCAAACGCGGCCAGGGGAAAGTAGCGTTGCTCCACCCACGTGGCGTGCAGCACCACGGCGTACATGAGCACGAGACCGCCCAGGGTATTGATCAGATTGGGAATCATGGTGCGTCAGGCCTCCTCGCCTTCATGGGTTCTCTGGAGATAGCGCAGCGTCATCGGCGGGATGCCCGCATAGGCAAGGGCGCTGACCAGAATCAGGAGCTTCCAGCCGATGGACAGCGGGGAATCAATGGCGATGGCGATGGCCAGGCCGAGTGCGACGGCGTAGCAGCCCAGCGCCGCGTGCATCAGGTCGGAGCGCGCGCGCGTTTTGCCCAGGCAGTACAGCAGCGACCACGCACCGCCGGCCGCCACCAGCAGCCCCATCATGAGGGCGGTCTGAATGAGGGCCTCGGGGGTCATGCGGGCTCCGGCTGGGCGTGCGCCACGATGGGGGCGGGCGCCGCTTCTTCCTGCGGCACGGCCTTCTTGAGCAGGTCGATGACAAGCACCACGTAGCCCGCGGCAAAAAGCAGCCCGAAGCCCGTGCGTGCCCACAGACCGCTCGTGAACCACGGGTTCTCCGAGGCGATGGTGTAGGCCATGAGGGTGGAGCCGCCGGCCGCGCGCTCGAAGAAGGCCTGGGCCATGCCCGCGAGCAGCAGCCCCATCACCATGCCGACCATGCCGATGTTCAGCAGCCCGTAGGCCCACTTCCATCGATGGCCGCCCAGCGTGGGCACGTCCGCGACCTTCTGCTTGGCCACGTAGAGCACGGCGATGATGCCGCACACATAGGCGCCGTAAAACGCGAAGTGCCCGTGCGATGCCGTCCACTGCGTGCCGTGCGAGAACATGTTGATCTGCGGCAGCGTCATCATGAAGCCCCAGATGCCCGCGCCGATGAAGTTCAGGAAGGCCTCGGTGGTGATCCAGTAGTAGGCCGGGCGGTTGGCGGTCTTGAGGCGGTGCATGCCCGCGTCATAGGTGGCGTGCACCACCATGCCCAGCAGCGGCAGCGGCTCCAGCGCCGAGAAGAAGCCGCCGATGGACAGCCAGTAGTCGGGCGTGCCGATCCAGAAGTAGTGGTGACCCAGACCCAGGATGCCCGCGCCCAGCACCAGCATCACCTCGATGTAGAGCCAGGCTTCGACGATCCTGCGCGAGGTGCCCATCACGTCCATCAGCACCCAGGCCATGATGCAGCCGATCAGCACTTCCCAGGTGCTTTCCACCCACATGTGCACCAGCCACCACCACCAGTACAGGTCGCGCGAGATGTTGGTGTCCGCCGGATAGGCGTCCAGGTAGACGACCACGAGCGGGATCAGGTCCAGGCACAGCACCCAGAGGATGCCCGTCATCTTGTGCTTGGCCTTCACGCAGGTGGCGATGATGTTCCAGGAGAACACCAGCATGATGAGCGTGATGCCGATGGCGGCCCAGCGCGGCGCCTCGACGTATTTGCGCCCCTGGTTGATGAACCACAGCGAGAATTCGTTGGCCTGCCCCATCTGCACGAAGAGGAAGGTGAGGGCCACGAGCGCGACGGAGACGCAGAAGACCCAGAACGCAACATTGCCGATCTTGACGCCGACGACCTCCTGCTCCAGTTCCTTGGGCAGGTAGTAGTAGATCGCGCCCATCAGACCCATGAGGATCCAGATCACCAGCGTGTCGATGTGCATGGTCTTCGACATGTTGAAGTCGAAGATGTTGTAGAGCATGCCCGGGAACAGGTAGTACAGCGATGACAGCAGGCCGAAGATGATCATCACGCCGAAGAGCGTGGCGGCCGCCGTCAGGTACTTGATGCCGAGTTTCTGTGCTTCGTACATGGCTGGTCTCCTCGCTTAGCGGCCGACCGATTTGTGGCCGAACCCCGACGGGAAGCCGTTGGTGTCGATGGCGGAAATCCACTTCAGATAGGCGACGGTGGCGTGCGCCTCCTCCTCGGTGATCTTGAGGTCGGGCATCCTGCGGCGCCACGTCGGGTATTTGTCCGGGTGCATGAGAAACTCGGCCATCGCCTCTTCCTTGGTGGCCTTGCCGGTGGCGGGCATCCAGATTTGCTGCCAGGCCGGATCGAGCCACGCCTTGGTGAGATCCGGGCCGTAGTAGGCGCCGTTGCCGAAGATGGTGTGGCAGTTCATGCAGTTGCGCGACTGGATAACGAGCTTGCCCTTTTCCATGATCTTCTCGGCCTCGGCCTTGGTCACCTTCTTGCCGAAAAGCGGCTCGTCGCCACCGATCACGGGCACGTCGGCCGTGCGCGACCAGTCGAAACGGTAGTCGATCGCGTGGTTGATCACGTCGTAGTCGGGCACGTTGATGCCACCGGCCGTGATGTAGCGCATGCTGTCGACCGACAGAAAGGCCAGCACGACCAGCATCACGAGGGTGGTGCTGACGGCACCGGCACGCCAGAACAGCGGGTCTTGAAAGTTCATGGGTTCCTCTGTCGAAACTGAGCTTTTTCATTCTGTTCCCGTGTGCCGGTGCTTGTCCAACCAAAGGCCGCATGGCATCAGTGTCTTGTTCCGGCGCTCCGAATGGGTGTAGATGCGCGCGGCCTTCGGGCCGTATGCCCTCTGAGGGCATCGTGGCGGGCAGACGAAGGCAGGCCCCCGGTGCTTCCTACAATCCGCGCATGTGCCCCATGCCGGACGGAGTTTTCGTGCAGCTTGCCTCTTCGATATTCAAGGCCTACGACATACGCGGCGTCGTGCCGACGACACTGACCGAGGACGTGGCGCAGGCCGTGGGGCGCGCATTCGGCAGTGCAGCCCGGGCCGCCGGGCAGCAGGTGGTGGCCGTGGGGCGCGACGGGCGGCTCTCGGGTCCGCTGCTGGCACGGGCGCTGATCGAGGGCCTGACACGGTCGGGCGTGGACGTGATCGATATTGGCATGTGCACCACGCCCATGCTTTACTTCGCGGCGAGCACGCTGTGCGAGAGCGGCATCCAGGTGACGGGCAGCCACAACCCGGTCGACCACAACGGTTTCAAGATGGTGCTGGCGGGCCGCGCGATCTACGGCGACGAAATCCAGGCGCTCAGGCACGCGATCGAGAAGGGTGCGTGGCCGCAGGTCGAGCGCGGCCGGGTGAGTACCGCCGACGTGCTGCCTGCCTATGTGCAACGCATCACGCAGGATGTGAAGCTCGCGCGGCCGATGAAGATCGTGGTCGATTGCGGCAACGGCGTGGCCGGGGCTTCGGCGCCCGGCATTTTTCGCGCGCTCGGCTGCGAGGTGTTGGAGCTGTTCACCGAGGTGGACGGGCGCTTTCCCAACCATCACCCGGACCCGAGCAAGCCCGAGAATCTGCGCGACCTCATCGCGGCGTTGCGCGGCAGCGATGCGGAACTCGGCCTGGCGTTCGACGGCGACGGCGACCGCCTGGGCATCGTCACGCGCGAGGGCGAAAACATCTTCCCCGACCGCCAGCTCATGCTGTTCGCGCGTGACGTGCTCTCGCGCGTGCCCGGCGGCACCATCGTCTACGACGTGAAGTGCTCGCAGCGCCTCGCGCCCGCGATTCGCGCGGCCGGTGGCGAGCCGCTGATGCACTGCACGGGCCACTCGCTCATCAAGGCGAAGATGCGCGAGGTGGGCGCGCCGCTGGGCGGCGAGATGAGCGGGCATCTGTTCTTCAAGGAGCGCTGGTACGGTTTTGACGACGGTACCTATGCGGGCTGCCGCCTGCTGGAAATCCTGAGCCGCCATGCCGACCCGAGCGCCGTGCTGCATGCGCTGCCCACGAGCTGCAGCACGCCCGAGATCAACGTGGCCTGCGCCGAGGGCGAGCCGCACCGCCTCGCGGCCGAGCTGCAGGCGCTCGCGCCGCAGACCTTTGGTGCCGAAGCCCGGATCAGCACCATGGACGGCTTGCGCGTGGACTGGCCCGACGGCTTCGGCCTGATTCGCGCGAGCAACACGACGCCCGTGCTGGTGCTGCGCTTCGAGGGGCAGACCGAAGCGGCGCTGGAGCGCATCCGCGCCCGGATGCTGGCCTTGCTCGCGCGCGTCAAGCCCGACGCCGTGCTGGGCGCCTCGGCCCACTGAACCGCGCGATGCAGCGTTTGGCGCTGGCGCTCTACAGCCTGCTGGCGTGGCTCGCGATCCCGCTGCTCAAGCGCAAGCTCGCGCGCCGCGCGCGGCAGGAGCCGGGCTATGCCCAAGCCGTTCCGGAGCGCTTCGGCCGGTACGCGGCCGCCTTCGTGCCCGATGACCGACCTCTGGTGTGGATGCACGCCGTCTCGCTCGGCGAGACGCGCGCGGCGGCCGTCGTGCTCGAACCGCTGCGCGAGCAGATGCCGCGCATGCGCCTGCTGCTCACGCATGGCACGGCCACCGGGCGTGCGGAAGGTGCGAAGTGGCTGCGCGATGGCGATGTTCAGGCCTGGCTGCCGTGGGACACGCCGGGGGCGGTGCGCCGCTTTCTGCGGCACTTTCGGCCGTCGGTCGGCGTGTTGATGGAGACCGAGCTCTGGCCCAATCTGGTGTTCGGGTGCCGGGCGGCGAGGGTGCCCCTGGTGCTGGCGAACGCGCGGCTCAATGCCCGATCCCATGCGGGCGCGTTGCGGCTGGCGTGGCTGGCCAGGCCCGCCTACGGCGCGTTGACGGCGGTCTGGGCGCAGACCCAGGCCGACGCCGAGCGGTTGCGCGCGCTCGGCGCTCCGGTGCAAGGCGTCTTCGGCAACGTGAAGTTCGACGCGCAGCCCGCGCCCGAGCTGCTGGCGCGCGGCCAGGCCTGGCGCAGCAGCCTCGCCCGCCCGGTGGTGCTGCTGGCGAGTTCGCGCGAGGGCGAGGAAGTGGCCTGGCTGGAAGTTTTCAAGCAAAACAGGGCCGAAACCCGCTCTGGTAAAGCGCGAGCAGCTATCAATGTAGAGGATGTGCAATGGTTGATCGTGCCGCGCCACCCTCAGCGGTTCGAAGAAGTCGCGCGGCTGTGCGAGGCCGCGGGCCTGCGGGTTTCGCGGCGCAGCCGCTGGGGGCAGATGCCTGAAGCCGCGGATGTCTGGATCGGGGACAGCCTGGGGGAAATGCCGCTGTACTACGCCATGGCCAGCAGTGCCTTGCTGGGCGGGAGCTTTGCGCCGCTGGGCGGACAGAACCTCATCGAGGCCATGGCGTGCGACTGCCCCGTGGTGCTTGGGCCGCACACCTTCAACTTTGCCGAGGCGGCGGCGCTGGCCGTGGAGGCGGGCGCGGCCGTGCGGGTCGCGGGCATGCCGCAAGGGGTGGGCGAGGCGGTGACGATCGCGATGGATGCGGCGCGCCATCGCGATCTCGTCGCCCGCTGCCTGGGCTTTCTCGACGCCCACCGGGGCGCGGCCGCGGCCTCGGCCCGGGCGATCGTCCGACTGCTGGCCTAGGGCACGCGGTTCGCGGATGTGGCGGGCTTGCCCATGGCCGTGACGGCGGCTTCGGCAATGGGCGGCTGTCTCCACGACAATGGATGCCGGTCGCACTCCCGGGCCGTGGGCCGCCTCCGCGATCACCGACGGTTTTGAGCTGCCATGAAAGAACAACACTACCTCACCCCGCTGTTTTCCCCGGGCTCCCTCGTTGTCTTCGCGGGCGATCGCGACGCGCCCGAACGGCTCACGCCACAGGCACGGGCGCTGCATGCGGCCTTGCAGGCCCAGCGGTTTGCCGGCAACCTGCTGTATCTGGACGTGAAGACCACCAGCGGCGCGCTCGCGGACCTCGCCCAGACGCGCGCCGACCTGGCTGTCATCGCGCTGGCGCCCGCCGATGTACCCGCCGCGCTGGCGGTCGTGGGGCGCATCCGCTGCCGCAGCGCGCTGGTGCTCTCCAGCGGCGTCGATGAGGCGCAGGC
>JAIOIA010000105.1:0-1588 GCA_019912745.1 Comamonas sp.
GTGGTCTAACGGCCAGGACAAGCCGCCCGCCGCAGGCGAGTCGGCTTGAGCGCCATATTAGGCTTAAAGGACTGCAAGGAAAACCCGGGCCACAACACGCGCGCGCCGCTGGAACCGGCAAACAGTCACCAAGGTGACGCGGCGCTTGCAAGGCACTCCCTTGTGCAGGTGCTGCGCCGCCTGCTGTACAGCGAGCTACTGCTACGGAGCCCGCATAGGCTGCGCCTTACTCCGACGTGCGCTCTTCGGGCTCGGGGACAGTATTTGGCGCGACCGGTTGTGCCTTGCGCTGAGCTTTTTCCGCCTTCTTTTGCTTCTTCTGCTGCTCGCGTTGGCGCTTTTCGAACTGATAGTTGGGCTTGGCCATGCGGCTTGCTTTCTGACTGATGGGTACTCACCTTACCACCAGAGCAGCTTGCCGGAATCTTGCGAGGCCTGACATCGGCACCGTGCGGCGCAAGCGCAGCGTCGTCTGCGCACGATCACTTCGTGGCCGCAACGACCAGGCACTCGCCCGGCGCCTCGAAACCATCCGGCGATTCGAAACGGCGCAGCGCAACTTCGACTTCATCCCACACGGACTCGCGTTCTTCAGGCGGCAGTTGAGCCATCATGGCATTGAACCCGCCGAAGGCTTCCCGGGCGACTTGCACGTACTCGGCGGCGCTGGTGGTTCGATGAGGTACCGGCACGGCGCGAATTTCGGGGCTCGCGAATCCGGCCTCATTGAAAATGCCTTCGAGCACGCCGGGATCGCCCAGGCTGAACGGCCCAGGCTGCCCCGGAACGGGGGTCGGGAGTTGCGCGCGCCGGCGGATGATGGAAGCCGGCACAGCCCCCCACGCATTTCGATCGGGCGAGGAAAACACGGCGACGGCCACATGGCCGCCCGGCTTCAGGACACGGCGCCACTCGCGCAGCGCGGTCACCGGGTGCGGCATGTACATCAGACCGAGCCGGCACAGCACCGCATCAAAAGTGCCGTCAGCAAGATCCGGTTTCTCGCCGTCCATGGCGCGGGTCTTCACCTGCTTGAGTCCGCGTTCATGGGCGAGCTGGCGCGCAAGCTCCACGATCCCTTCCGAGATGTCGGTTGCCAGCACGCAGCCACCAGGACCCACTCGCTCGGCGGCGCTCACCGCCGGTTCGCCGGCACCGGCGGCGATATCCAGGATGTGCTGACCGGGCTGAATACGGGCCAGGTCGAGCATCTGGCGGGTCACACCGCCATACCAGCGTTCCAGAAAGGGACTCCAGTATCGCCACGCGGCGCCGTCCTTGTTCCATTGCTCCCGCTGCGCGTTCTTGTATTTCTCTGCATCGAATGTGGGCTGATGTTCGGTCAAGCAAGTTCTCCTCTGCGTCGGGCGTTGATGCTGATACGCGATGCGAGACCAAGACTGCTAACACCTGAGTTGAGCCACGCCGCGAAGCAGCGTCGGCTTGGATGATGGGATGGACTCCCCCGTTTGTTTGCGCGAGAAACGCGCACTGGTCTTCATTGGCGTGGAGGTCAGGTCTTCATCACAAACGAAAGGAGTCCGAGATGCATGCTACTACCGTGGCCGTCGACTTGGCCAAATCCGTT
>JAIOIA010000106.1:0-9815 GCA_019912745.1 Comamonas sp.
AACACTTTGGCTAGTGAATGAGACACTAGCATCGCCTAAGTATTTGACAAACCTAGTGAAATTGGTGGTTTGCCGTAACCGGCTCATGGTGGCCAAATTGTACTCTCACCTAAATGGGGTGCAAGGGGTAGCGAGTTCGAATCCCGCCACGCCGACCAATAAACGACAAGGGCTCCTAGCCATCAAGTTAGGGGCCCTTTTTCTTCGCCTCGGAGCCACGACATGCCGACATTTCGCCAGAAATTTCAAGTGCGCATACGGGTGACCAGACGCTGCTGAAGCCCCCTCTTCAAACACCGGCAGCCTCCCACCACCGCCCTTGCGCGGCATCGGGCATGCCGCCATTCCCCCGTGGAGAAACCATGCTCCTGAGCGCACTCCGGGAATTTTTCGCGGGCTTTTTGCGCACGCGTCACATCACGCGTCATTTCCGGCGCCTGGCGCTGCTGGAAACGCTGACGCGCGCCAACGTCAACCGTGAACCGCCCGCCGGGCTGGGACAGGCGCTGGTGTCGGCCGCGCGAAGCAGCAGCGCCGAGCTGCTCGCCCAGCTGCACAGTCGCGAAACAGGCCTGACCGACGCCGAAGCCGAGGCCGCGCGCGCAGTCCACGGTCGCAACGAAATCGAGCAGGAGAAGCCGCTGCCCTGGCAGCGTCACCTCTGGCACTGCTATCGCAACCCGTTCAACCTGCTGCTGACCCTTCTGGCGCTCGTCTCCTGGGCCACGGCCGACATGCAGGCCACCGGTGTCATCATCACCATGGTGCTGATCTCGACGCTGCTGCGCTTCTGGCAGGAGGGCAAATCCAACCGCGCCGCCGACGCCCTCAAGACCATGGTGAGCAACACCACCACGGTGCTGCGGCCCGATGACGCGGGCCGCGCGCAACGCGCGGAGCTGCCCATCCAGCAGCTGGTGCCGGGCGACGTGATCGCGCTCTCGGCCGGCGACATGATTCCGGCCGACTGTCGGCTGCTGAGCGCCAAGGACCTGTTCGTCGCGCAGGCGGCCATGACGGGCGAGTCCCTTCCCGTGGAAAAATTCGTCCGGCAGCGCGACCTTGAAACCGTGAACGCGCTGGGGCTGGACAACATCGTCTTCATGGGCACCAACGTGATTTCGGGCGCCGCGCAGGCGGTCGTGCTCACCACGGGCAATGCCACCTACTTCGGCGCGCTGGCCAGCCGCATGGGCACCACCGAACGCGCGCCCACCTCATTTCAGAATGGCGTGAACCGCGTCAGCTGGCTGCTGATCCGCTTCATGCTGGTGATGGCGCCGGCCGTGCTCTTCATCAACGGTTTCACCAAGGGCGACTGGATGCAGGCGCTGCTGTTCGCGCTGTCGGTGGCAGTCGGGCTCACGCCGGAGATGCTGCCGATGATCGTCACCTCCACGCTGGCCAAGGGCGCGGTGGTCCTGTCGCGCAAGAAGGTGATCGTCAAGCGCCTGGATGCGATCCAGAATTTCGGCGCCATGGACGTGCTGTGCACCGACAAGACCGGCACGCTCACGCAGGACAAGATCTTTCTGGCACGCCACGTGGACGTCTGGGGCGAGGAATCCGACGAGGTGCTGGAGCTCGCCTACCTCAACAGCTACTACCAGACGGGGCTGAAAAACCTGCTAGACGTGGCCGTGCTCGAACACGCCGAGGTGCAGCGCGAGCTCGGGCCTGCCGCCAACTACCGCAAGATCGATGAAATCCCGTTCGACTTCAGCCGCCGCCGCATGTCCGTCGTGGTGGCCACGCATGATGCGCGCCACCTCGTGATCACCAAGGGCGCCGTCGAGGAAATTCTCTCCGTGTGCTCGCACGTGCGCCATGCGAGCGCGCAGGAAGAACTCACGCCCGCGCTGCTTGAGCGCATCCGCGCCGTGACCGCCGCGCTCAACGAGGAGGGGCTGCGCGTCGTGGCCGTCGCCGCCAGGGAGCTCGCGCCCGAACGCGAGGTCTATGGCCTGGCGGATGAAAACGAGCTCGTGCTGATTGGCTACGTGGCCTTCCTTGACCCGCCCAAGGAATCGACCGCGCCCGCACTCAAGGCGCTGGCCGCGCACGGCATCGCCGTCAAGGTGCTGACCGGTGACAACGAGCGCGTCACCGCCAAGATCTGCCGCGAGGTCGGACTGATGCAGCAGGGTCTGCTGCTGGGTGACGACATCGAGCGCATGAACGACGCCGAACTCACCCTCGCCGTGCAGGAGCACAACGTCTTCGCCCGCCTCACGCCCGCGCACAAGGAACGCATCGTGCACCGGCTCAAGGCGGCCGGTCACGTGGTGGGCTTCGTGGGCGACGGCATCAACGATGCGCCGGCGCTGCGAGCGGCCGACATCGGCATCTCGGTGGACAGTGCCGTGGACATCGCCAAGGAGGCAGCCGACATCATCCTGCTGGAGAAGAGCCTGCTGGTGCTCGAGCAAGGCGTGCAGGAAGGCCGGCGCACCTTCGCCAACATGCTCAAGTACATCAAGATGACGGCGAGCTCGAACTTCGGCAACGTGTTCTCCGTGCTCATCGCCTCGGCCGCCTTGCCCTTTCTGCCGATGCTGCCCATCCAGCTGCTGGTGCTGAATCTGCTCTACGACATCTCGCAGATCGTGATTCCGTTCGACAACGTGGACGAGGACATGTTGAGCCGTCCCCAACGATGGCAGCCCGCGGAGATCGGCCGCTTCATGCTCTTCTTCGGGCCGCTGAGCTCGGTCTTCGACATCGTCACGTTCGCGATGATGTGGCATGTCTTTGGCGCACGCACCCCGGAGCAGCAGACGCTGTTTCAGTCCGGCTGGTTCGTCGTGAGCCTGCTCACGCAGACGCTGATCGTGCACATGATCCGCACGCCGAGGCTGCCCTTCGTGCAAAGCCGCGCGGCCAACTCGCTGCTGGTGATGACCGCCGTGATCATGGCCATCGGCCTGTTTCTGCCCGAGGGGCCGCTGGCCGAGCACTTCAAGCTGCAACCGCTGCCGTGGCTGTACTTCGTGCTGCTGCCGTTCATCGTGCTCGGCTATGTCGCTCTGACACAAACGGTAAAGGGTTTTTACCGACGCCGCTGGGGCTGGCAGTAAATCGCATTCGGGAATCAACGCTCTAGAATCTGTTGCACCGCAAAATGCCTGGCGAAATGAATGTTCGCCACAAGGAGACCACCGTGCCAGACAATACTTCGACCCCACAGGCGCAAGCGCCGCAGCGCGTCATCAAGAAGTACCCCAACAGGCGCCTGTACGACACCTCCACCTCCACCTACATCACACTCGCGCAGGTGCGCCAGCTCGTGATCGACGGCGCCGACGTGCGGGTGCGCGACGCCAAGTCGGGCGAGGACCTCACGCGCGCCATCCTGCTGCAGATCATCCTGGAAGAGGAGGCGGGCGGCGCGCCCATGTTCAGCGAGGCGGCACTGGCCAACATCATCCGCTTCTACGGGCACGCGATGCAGGGATTCATGGGCGCCTACATCGAGAAGAACGTGCAGATGTTCACCGAAGTGCAAGCGCGCCTCGCCGACCAGGCCAAGACCATCACGCCCGAAATGTGGAACCAGTTCATGAACCTGCAGTCGCCCATGATGCAAAACCTCATGGGCAGCTACATCGAGCAGTCGCACAGCGTGTTCCAGCACATGCAGGAGCAGGTGAACAAACAGACGGAGCAGATGCTGGGGGCTTTCGGCCTCAACAAACGCTGAACCGACACACGGTCGCGATTCCTTCCCGATTCCCGAAAAAGCGGGCTCACCATGCTGGCAACGTGATGGTGTTACCCTTTTCGCTGTTCCGAATCCACCGGGAAGCACCACCATGAACCGAGTCGAGACCACCGTGCTCACCGCGGCGCAAAGCCCGTTTGCGCTGGCTCGCCGCCTGTCATTGAACGCCACCAGCCCCCAGGCGTTACGCGAGACGCTGCGTGCCTACTTCATTGAAACCTTCGACGCCACCGAGTCCCTCTTTCGCACGCTGGCCTGCGACGAAGCCTGGTACCGGCGGCCGATCACGCTGCGCCACCCGCTGATCTTCTATTACGGGCATGTGGCCACCTTCTTCGTCAACAAGCTCACGCTCACGCGCCTGATCAGCCGGCGCATCGATCCCCATCTGGAGTCGATCTTCGCCGTGGGCGTGGACGAGATGAGCTGGGACGATCTGGACGACGCGCACTACGACTGGCCCAGCGTGCAAAAGGTGCAGGCCTACCGCGACCAGGTGCGCGCCATGGTGCTCGACCTGATCGAGCACGCCCCGCTCACGCTGCCGATGAACTGGGACAACCCGTGGTGGGCCATCGTCATGGGGGTGGAGCACGAGCGCATTCACATCGAGACGTCTTCCGTTCTCATTCGCCAGCAAAAACTCGAGTGGGTGCAATCGCAGCCCGACTGGCCCGTCTGCCCGGACAGCGGCCCGGCGCCGCAAAACAGCCTCGTCGAGGTGCCCCAGGGCCACGTGAGGCTGGGCAAACCGTTTGACAGCGAGCGCTACGGCTGGGACAACGAATACGGCCACCACGAAGCCGATGTGCCCGGCTTCGAAGCCAGCCGCCTGCTTGTGAGCAACGGTGAATTCCACGCCTTCGTGAAGGCCGGCGGCTACGCCAACGATTCCTTCTGGGATGACGAGGGCCGGCGCTGGCGCGACTTCGCCAAGGCCGAGCACCCCACGTTCTGGCTGCGCAGGGGCGAAAGCTGGTTTCTGCGGCTCATGACGCAGGAAGTCCCCATGCCCTGGAACTGGCCCGTGGAGGTCAACTGTCTGGAAGCGCGTGCATTCTGCTGCTGGAAATCGCAGGAATGCGGCCAGAGCGTGCGCCTGCCCACCGAAGACGAATGGCAGCGCATCCTCGCCACGAGCGACTGGCAGCTGAGCGAAGCGAAGCCGGCCAATGCCAACCTGTACCTGGAGCACTGGGCCTCGTCGTGCCCGGTGGACCGTTTTGGGCACGGACCGTTTTGCGACGTGGTCGGCAACGTCTGGCAGTGGACCGAGACGCCCACCTACCCCTTCGAGGGTTTCGAGACGCATCCGATCTATGACGATTTCACGACACCGACGTTTGACGACCGGCACAACCTCATCAAGGGCGGCTCCTGGGTGTCCACCGGCAACGAAGCCGAGCCCGAGTCGCGCTATGCCTTCCGGCGCCACTTCTTCCAGCACGCCGGCTTTCGCTACGTACTGACGGACACGCCCGTGGCATCGCAGACTTCACGCTACGAAGCCGACGAACTCGTGACGCAGTACATGGAATTTCACTACGGCGCCGAGTACTGGGATGTGCCCAACTTCCCCAGGGCACTGGCCCGACTGGCCATCGAAGCCGTGGGCCACGGCGCGCATCACCGTGCCATGGACCTGGGCTGCGCCGTGGGCCGCGGCGTGTTCGAGCTGGCCCGGCATTTCGGCGAAGTGGTGGGTGTGGATTTTTCCGCGCGTTTCATCGACCAGGGCGTGGCGCTGGCGCGCGGAGACACCGTGCGCTACACCGTGGCCGAAGAAGGCGAGCTCGTGCAATACAAGGCCGCCAAGCTGGCCGATCTGGGCCTAAGCGACACGGCCGCGCGCGTGCAGTTCTGGCAGGGCGATGCCTGCAACCTCAAGCCCCAGTTCACGGGCTACGACCTGATCCTGGCAGCCAATTTGATCGACCGGCTCTACGACCCGGCGCGTTTCCTGAACGGAGTGCATGAGCGGCTGAACATGGGCGGCACGCTGGTGATCGCCTCCCCCTACACTTGGTTGACAGAACACACGCCACGCGACAAATGGCTAGGCGGCTTCAAGAAGGACGGCGAGAGCTGGCGCACGCTCGATGCCCTCAAGGCACTGCTGGGCACGCACTTCCAGATGGTCGGTCAGCCGCGCGAGCTGCCCTTCGTCATCCGTGAAACCCGGCACAAATTCCAGCACACACTGTCGGAAGTCACGATCTGGAAGCGCACACATTGAACCTGCACCGGGCGGCCCACTGCCCATTTCAACACGATGCATCGCACTCTCTTGCACACCCGGATGTCATGGGCCGCCATGGCGGCCCTTTCAACCGTCTGCCTTCTGCCCGCGGCACAGGCCAACGTGCCCGAGGCTTCGGCGCCCGTGGTACGCGAATTCAGCGCCCCGGCCCCCCTGGCGCAGGATCTGCGCTACAGGATGGTGTCTCCCATGGTGCGCGAGCTGCAGATCCGCCTGCGCCACGCGAAATACCTCGCCACCTATGACGCGCACGACAGGTACGACGGCAAGACGCGTGCCGCCGTCGAAAAATTCCAGCGCGACAACGCGCTGCCTGTCACGGGCAGCGTGAACCAGGCCACCTGGGATCGGCTGCGGCAGCAATCGCATGAACCCACCCCGGCCGAGCTGGGCAATACCGACGTCGGCCCGTGGTTCACCGGGCCGAAGCACCCGGCGTTCGTCATGGAGCTTCAGTCGCGTCTGAAACAGGCAGGCACGTATTCGGGCGCGATCGATGGCGAACTCAACAGCGCCACACGGCAGGCAGTGGCGTCGTACCGCGCGCGCATGGGCCTGCCCGCCGCGGACGTCATGGACGAGCGCACCTGGGCGCGCCTCATGCCCGCCACGCGCAATCCCAGCTACAGGCAGCTCTTCAACGCTCCACCGCAAAGCACCATGACCCAGACGCTTGATCCGCGCTGCGCCAGCGGCAAGGTGGTGTGCATCTCCAAGGCACAAAAGAAGCTCTCTTACGTCGTGGATGGCGAGATCAAGTTCACGCGCGAGGCACGCTTTTCGCGCCCAGGCTGGGACAGCCCAGAGGGAGATTTTCGCGTCTGGTACATGAACAAGGACACGGTCTCCACGATCTTCGGCGAGCGCACACCCATGCCCTACGCCATTTTCTATGACGGCAACGTGGCGATTCACTTCTCGGACGACTTTGCCGACAACGGCTACGCCAGCGGCTCGCACGGTTGCAGCCAGATCCGCGACTACCAGGCAGCCAAATGGCTCTATGAGCAGGTGAAGGTGGGCGACCGCGTCGTGGTCTACCAATGAGCCATTGAATCGACCCGCCAGCGCAGGCAAGGACACGGGGCCAGCAGAAATCGCGCGCGCGCAGTACCCTCCACATGGACTCATGGAGGTGGATCATGGCTGACAGATCATTTGAAGACCGCGCCACCGGCGCGCTCATGGGCGCGCTGATCGGCGAGGCGCTGGCGGTGGGGCCGCACTGGTACTACGACCTGGACGAACTGCGCGCCGCCCACGGGCCGTGGATCAGCGGCTACACCACACCCAGGCCCGGGCGCTACCACGATGGACTCAAGGCTGGTGAATCCTCGCAGGCCGGGTTGCTGCTGGAGCTCACGATGCGCTCGCTGGCCGAGCGCGGGCACTACGACGAGGCCGATTTCTGCGAGCGGCTCGACCGCGACTTCTTCCCGCAGATCGACGGCACCCCGAACAACGGCCCCGGCGGCTACACCAGCCAGTCGATGCGCGAGGCCTGGCGCCTGCGCGTCACCTTTGGCAAACCCTGGGGCCAGGTCGGCGGTTGGGCCGATGACACCGAGGCGGCCGAGCGCACGCTCGCCATCGCGGTGCGCGATGCGCGCGACCCGCTGGCGCTGGCCACGCACGTCAGCAGCAACACCGCGCTCACGCAGATCGACGACGTGGTGGGTGCGATGACCACGGCCTACGGCCTTGCGCTCGGCCAGCTCGTGCAGGGTGAGCGCTTCGACGGCTCGATCAGCGGCAAACTGCTCGCGCTCGTGCGCAGTGGCAAGCTGCCGTTTCACAGCGTGACCAATGCCGCGCAGGACGCCGTGCCGCCGGGCCCGGAAAAGCCGCGCAAGGCTGGGCAGTTTTCCTCGCCCGATGCCTTGATTGGCATGGGCCAGATCGCGTCCGCCGCGCTCGACCCCGCCATACGCATCGAACCGGCATGGAAGGTCTCGCAGGTCTACGGCATGCCGTGCGCCGTGTATCACCAGTTCCCTGCGGTCTACCACCTCACCGCGCGGTTCGCGGACGACTTCGAATCGGCGGTACTGCACGCGGTCAACGGCGGCGGACAGAACCAGGCGCGCGCCATGCTCACGGGTGCGCTGGTGGGCGCCATGGTGGGGCTCACAGGCATACCCGAGCGCTTCGTCACGGGGCTGGACCGGCATGAGGAGCGGCTCGCGCTCGCCCGCACCATCGCCACGCAGGCAGCGCAGTAGGGCCGCAGGAGGAAAACCATGGTGACACGTTACGACGTGCGGCTGCTGCACAAGAAGGAAGTGGCCGAGCGCACACTGGAATTCACGCTGGAAAAGCCCCCGGGGTTCGAGTACCGCGCCGGGCAGTTCGGCGACATCGTTCTGCCGGCTTCGACGGGCCTGGACGAGAACCACAACAAGCACGGCTTCTCCTTTGCCAGCGCTCCGTTCGAAGACACGCTGCGCATGGCCACCCTGATGCGGCCGAGCAAGTTCAAGCAGGCCGCGGCGCAGGTGCCCGAAGGAACCGTCATCGGACTGCTGGCGCTCTGGGGCCGCTTCACGCTGCACAAGAACGCCGACATCCCCGCGGTGTTCATCACCAGCGGCATCGGCATCACTCCCGTGCGCGGCATCATCGCGCAGGCCACGCACGAGCAGGCGCGCCACGACATCACGCTGATCTACGCCAACGCCAGCAGGGCGCAAACGGCCTACCACGAAGAGTTCGTGCAACTGGCCGCGCGCAACCCGCACTTTCGCTATCTGCCGGTCTTCACGCAGACGCAGGGGCCGCACACGGCCGAGGTCTTGCGGTCGCAGATGAGCAAGCTCGCGGCAGCCATCGTCTACCTCTCGGGCGCCAAGAGCACGATCGCCAGCATGCGCGCGCTGGCGTTGCAGGCCGGGGCCGACGAAGACCAGCTGCGGACCGAGGAATTCGAAGGCTATTGAACCACGTAGCTCTTGACCAACACCACCGCCAAAGCCAGTACGAGCAGGCGTATGGCGTGGCTGCGCGACGTGGCAGCCGACGCCAGAGCTTCAACGAGCGAGAAGCGCCACCGCACGTGCCTGAATCGCCAGACCCTGCCCCACGGGACCCATGCGCTCGGCGGTCTTGGCCTTCACGCTCACCTGTCCCACGTCGATGCCAAGCGCACCGGCGATGCGCTCGCGCATCGCCGGAATGTGCGCGGCCAGGCGCGGCGCCTGGGCAATCACGGTGCTGTCCACGTTCACGATCCGCCAGCCCGCGGCCCGCATCACGCGCGCGGTCTCCGTCAGCAGCACGCGTGAATCGGCGCCGCTCCAGCGCGGATCGGTATCAGGAAAATGGCTGCCGATATCGCCCAGCGCGGCTGCTCCCAACAGTGCGTCGGTGATCGCGTGCAGCAGCACGTCGGCGTCGGAGTGGCCCAGCAGCCCCTGCGCGTGCTCGATGGACACGCCACCGATCACGAGCTTCCTGCCGGGCACGAGCGCATGGATGTCCCAGCCCTCGCCCACACGCATCTGCGGCCATGTGTTCATCGACCAAGGTCCTTCAAAATTTTTTCGGCGAGCGCGAAATCGTCGGGATAGGTCACCTTGAAATTGTGCGCACTGCCGCGCACAAGCAAAGGCTGGTGGCCCGCGCGCTCCATGGCGCTGGCCTCGTCCGTGACGCCGGCAAAACCCTCCGAGACATGCGACCGCAGCGCCGCATGCAGCGCCCCGAGGTGGAACATCTGCGGAGTCTGCGCGAGCCACTTGTGGGCGCGCGGCACGGTGCGCTGCACACGCCCGCCACGCTCCATTTTCAGCGTATCGGACAGGGGCAATGCCAGCAGCCCGCCCACCGCGTCGCCCA
>JAIOIA010000107.1:0-17808 GCA_019912745.1 Comamonas sp.
CGTCGGCCCCGGGCGTGGCGGCCATGGCGAGCCGCGTGCCGGCGGCCTGCGCGGCGTGCGCCAGGCGTGCTGCAAGGTCCGGCGGAAATAGCGGCGTGTCGCAAGGCACGGTGAGCAGCCAGGGGGTCTCGAGGTGCGCGAGTCCCGCGGCGAAGCCCGCCAGCGGCCCCTGGAAGTCATCCGCGACGTCGCTCCAGACCGGCACGCCCAGCCGGGCATAGGCCCCGGCATTTCGATTGGCGTTGATCGCCAGGCGCCCCACCTGCGGGCGCAGGCGTCGCAGCGCCCATTGCGCCAGCGGCTGCTGGTGAAACAGCTGCAGGCCCTTGTCCTGGCCGCCCATGCGCGAGCTCCGGCCGCCCGCCAGGATCAGGCCGGTGATGGCGTCGCGATCGGGAGCGCCGGCCTGTCCGTCATTCATGCGGTGAACTGCCGAATTCCATGGGCCGATTGTGCGTGATGACCCGTGCGGCAGCGGGCGCGCCTTACACTTGCGCGCATGCAGCACAAGCCGACGTTGACCACCCGGTTGATCGCCACAGGCTGCGCTTTTTTGCTTCTCGCGGTGCTCTCGATCGGGCTTACCTTGTGGGTGACCTGGAAACTCGAAGGAGGTGCGGCCTCCATCAACGAGGCCGGGCGCCTGCGCCTGTATGCGGTGCGCATGGCGCTGGCGCTTCGCGACGATGATGCGGCGCGCCTGCACGAACTTTCCGGCAAATTCGATGCGAGCATGCAACTGCTGCGCACCGGCAACCCGGCGCGCCCGCTGTTCGTTCCCTGGAGCGCCGACGTGCACACCGGCTTTGACGCCCTGGCGGCGCACTGGCAGCACGCGCGCGCTGACTGGGCCGATCCTCAGGGCGGGCATGCGGCGGTGGCGGCGGCCGGCGTAGCGGATGAATTCGTCGTCTACGTGGAGCAGTTCGTCAACGCGATGGAGGTCCAGATATCACGCTGGACCGCGGCGCTGCACGTGTTTCAGATTTTCATGCTGGGCATGGCGGTCGTGGCCACCGTCGTGTTCATGGTCATGAGCTACTTTCTGGTGCTGGCGCCGCTGTCGCGCATGCAGCATGCGCTGGCCCGGGTGCGTCAGGGCGACCTGGCCACGCGCGTTCCGGTGGATTCGGACGATGAGTTCGGCCAGCTCGCGCAGTATTTCAATCAGATGGCCGATACGCTGCAGTCCTCGCAAGAGGAGCTCGAGCGCAAGGTGCGCGAGAAGACCGCCAGCGTCGAGGAACGCAACCAGCGCCTGTCCGCGCTGTATGCCGTCAGTGCCCTGGTGGCCGATGCAGGTGATCTGCAGGTGCTTGCGCAGGGCTTCGCACGCATCGTGCGCGAGGTGGCCGGGGCCGACGCGGCCATGGTGCGCTGGTCGGACGCGGCCAACGCGCGCTACGTGCTGCTGGCTGGCGACGGCCTGCCGCCCGGCTTTGCCGAACGCGAGCAGTGCCTGGAAACGGGTGCCTGCGTGTGCAGCCAGCCCAAGGCGCGGGCGCGCCTGAGCGCCGTCACCGTCGCGGCCGAGGGGGGCACGCGGCTGCCGCACTGCCATGAGTTCGGCTTCAAAAGCGTGATCAGCGTTCCCGTGCGCCAGCACCAGCAGCTGCTCGCGCAGGTCACTGTGCTGTACCGGCAGGAGCATCGCCTCACGCGCGATGCGCGCGAGCTGCTCGAAACCATGGCGCAGCATCTGGCCAACGGCATCGAGGGCTTGCGCGTGAGTGCGCTGGAGCGCGAGGCCGCGGTGGCAGAGGAGCGCGGCCTCATCGCCCGCGAGCTGCACGATTCCATCGCGCAGTCGCTGGCGTTCCTGAAGATCCAGACCGAGCTGCTCCAGGGGGCTATCGCCAAGGGCGATGATGCGGCGCGAGATCGCAGCGTCGCCGAATTGCGCGAGGGTGTGCGCGAATCGTATGCGGACGTGCGCGAGCTGCTCGTGCACTTTCGCACGCGCACGCAGGATGAGGACATCGAGCAGGCGCTGCGCTCGACCCTGTCCAAATTCGAGATGCAAAGTGGGCTCTCGGCCCATCTGTCGATGCAGGGGCAGGGCATGCCGCTCGCCCCGGACGTCCAGATCCAGGTGCTGCATGTCGTGCAGGAGGCGCTGTCCAACGTGCGCAAGCATGCGCAGGCCCGCGTCGTGCGGGTGAGCGTGCAGCGCCATCCGTGCTGGCGCTTCGAGGTGCGTGACGATGGCCGAGGGTTCGAACCCAGGGCGGTGTCGCCGGATTCGCTGCATGTCGGCCTGGGCATCATGGCGGACCGGGCCTCGCGCGTCGGGGCGTTGCTGCGTGTCGATTCCCGTCCTGGCGAAGGCACCTGCGTCACGCTGGAACTGCCACGCAAGGCTGCCGAGACCGCGAACACGACCGATGTCGAGACCGACGAAACCGAGCCCCCCGTTTCCCTGAAGGCCTGAGCCGTGCCCATCACCCTGTTCCTGATTGACGACCACACCCTGATCCGGCGCGGCCTGGTGGCGCTGCTGCAGCAATACCCGGACCTGGAAGTGGTGGGCGAGGCCGGCGACGCCGGCCAGGCGCTGCGCCTGCTGCCCGCCTTGCGCCCCGATGTCGTGCTGCTGGACAACCACCTGCCGGGCGTGCGCGGGGTGGACGCCATCGCGGGGCTGCGCCAGGCGTCTCCGGCCAGCCGCATCGTCATGCTCACCGTGAGCGAGGATGGCGCCGATCTGGCCACCGCGCTGCGCCACGGCGCGCAGGGCTATCTGCTCAAGACCATAGACGGCCCCCTGCTGGCCGAGGCCGTGCGCCGCGCCGCGCGCGGCGAGCCGGTGGTGAGCCCCGAGATGACGGGCAAGCTGATCAGCGCCTTTCAGCAGCAGGGCGCGCTCGAAGCCGGGCAGGCGCCTGCGGACGAGGGAGTGGGCGACTCCCCCCTGTCGCCGCGCGAGGAGGAGGTGCTGCGCGAGATCGCCCACGGGGCGAGCAACAAGGAGATCGCGCGCACGCTCGATATCGCGGAGACCACCGTGAAGATCCACGTGCAGCACATCCTGCGCAAGCTCGGCCTGTCCTCGCGCGTGCAGGCGGCGGTCTACGCCTCCGATCGTCAGCGCTGACGGCGGCGCGACGCGGTGGCCTGCGTCAGCGACTGCAGCGCGCGGCGCGCCACGCCCGCGAAAGCCATGCACCACGTCAGCAGGGCGATGGCGAGAAAGATACCCGGGATGGGCGCGAGAAAGCTCAGCCCCATGGCCTGCGCCAGTTCGTGCGTGCAGGCGGCGTACATGCCCAGCGGGAAGACGGCGCCCCAGTACAGCGGGTCATAGCGCAGCGGGAAGCGCTTGATCGCGTAGCGCCAGAAGGCCAGCACCACGAGCATCGGAATCCACCAGGTTCCCGTGGCCCAGTAGAAGATCGTGAAGCCTTTCAGAAAAGGGAGCACCGAGGTGAGAAACGGCGCATCCGGCGCGTTGAGGATGAGCAGTGATCCCGCCAGCGTCGAGATCGCCATCGCGCCCATGTTGATCCAGTAGGGCGGGGCAAGGTCGCCGGGCAGAAAGGGAAAGAACAGGTAGCGGTAGAAGATCAGCGACATCATCCAGATGTAGAGCATGCCGCCCCACAGCCACATGGACAGCGCGAAGAAGTTCAGCTCCAGCTTCCACGGCTGGCCGATGCGCGCGGCCAGCAGGGCGCTGAGCACGGTGAGCGACTGCGTCGCCACCACGGCCAGCAGCCAGCCGCCATTGATGCCCTGGTGCAGGCTTGGCTTGTGCTCCTTGATGGTGAAACCGGCAAAGATGGCGTAGGTCAGCATCAGCCACAGGAACACCGCCAGGCCCCATAGCCAGGCGCCCGCCCGCAGGCTGTGCGCCAGCAGGATGCACTGGGCGCCCAGCACGCTAGTGGCCGCCACCATGGTGAAGAAACCCGGGCCGCGCAGATGGTCGCGCAGGTCGGCGAGCACGGCCGCGGGCCAGCGCAGCACGCGCGCCACGTACAGGCACCACAGCGCGCCGTACATCGCCGCGTTGAGCGCGAACAGCGCGGCGGCGATCCAGTGCAGCTCGCGCATGGCGGCCGCCAGCGACACGATGCCCGTGGCCATGACCATGCCGAAATACGCGGGAGACAGCGCGGCCAGCCCGGCGCCGGGCTGCAATGGGGTGGTGGCGGCTTGGCGTGGCTTCATGGGCAGGCGCGCGATGCTAGCGGTTCGCCCGGCGTTGGCAACGGTTTTGCAGCGGCCATAGTTCTTCAGAACTACGTGGACCGGCCGGCCCTAGTTCTTCTGCGCCGACCCGACCGGCCCACGGAAGGATGGTCGACGCGGCGGCGCGCGGCGACCATCGCCGTGTCGTCATGCAAGCGTACACGCAAGAGGAACACATGGTTGCCTGGTCGTCGGTCGTCGAGAAGGATTTGCGCCGCGCGCGCCAGGCCTGGTCGGTGCTCATCGTCAGCACCCTGGCCTTCACCGTCTGCTTCATGGTCTGGATGATGTTTGCCGTGATCGGCATTCCGATCCGCAAGATGCTGGATCTGAACGCCACCGAGTTCGGCCTGCTCACCGCCATGCCCGTGCTCAGCGGCTCGCTCATCCGCGTGCCGCTCGGGATCTGGACCGACAAGTACGGTGGGCGCATCGTGATGGCCGTGCTGATGGCAGTCTCGGTGCCCGCCATCTGGGCCATTTCCTGGGCCACGCAATTCTGGCAGTTCCTGGTGATCAGCCTGCTGCTGGGCCTGGCGGGCGGTTCGTTCTCGGTCGGCACGCCCTATGTGGCGCGGTGGTTTCCCAGGCAGCGTCAGGGCATGGCCATGGGGGTCTTCGGCGCGGGCAACTCGGGGGCGGCGGTGAACAAGTTCGTCGCGCCCGTCATACTCGTAGCCTTCGGCTGGCAGGCCGTCACGCACGTGTATGCCGCGATCATGCTGGTGGCGCTCATCGTGTTCTGGCTGTTCAGCTACAGCGACCCGGCCCATCTCGTGCCGAGCAACGTGCGCTTCGTGGACCAGCTCAAGGCGCTCAGGGACCCGCGCGTGCTCAAGTACTGCCAGTACTACAGCATCGTCTTCGGCGGCTATGTCGCGCTGTCCCTGTGGATGGTGCAGTACTACGTGGGCGAGTACGGCCTGGACATCCGCATCGCAGCGCTGCTGGCGGCGTGCTTCTCGCTGCCCGGCGGCGTACTGCGTGCGGTCGGCGGTGTGCTGTCCGACAAATACGGCGCGCACAGCGTCACCTGGTGGGTGATGTGGGTGTGCTGGATCTGCCTGTTTCTGCTGTCGTACCCGCAGACGGAGTTCACCATCCAGACGCTCTCGGGCGCGAGCACCTTTCACATCGGCCTGAACGTTTACGCCTTTACCGCGCTGATGGCCGTGCTTGGCGTTGCCATGGCCTTCGGCAAGGCCAGCGTGTTCAAGTACATCAGCGACGACTACCCCGGCAACATCGGCGCCATCAGCGGCATCGTGGGCCTGGCCGGTGGCCTGGGCGGCTTCATCCTGCCCATCATGTTCGGCGCGCTGCTGGACTTCACCGGCGTCCGCTCCAGCGCCTTCATGCTGATGTACGGCGTGGTCTGGGTGTCGCTCATCTGGATGTACTGGACCGAAATGCGCCGCACCGACGTGCTGCATTCCTCCGTTTCCGCGCAGCCCGCGGACGCCTGAGGCACACCCCTTTCACGACGGAGAGCTCCATCATGTCCGCCACGACCCCCCGCTGCGCCAACGGCCGCATCGGCCGCATGCTCACGCTCTGGACGCCCGAGGACAAGGCGTTCTGGGAGCGCGAGGGCGAGGCCATCGCCAAGCTCAACCTCTGGATTTCGGTGCCCGCGCTGTTCCTGGCGTTTGCCATCTGGCAGGTCTGGAGTGTGGTCGCCGTCAACCTGCCGGCGCTGGGCTTCAAGTATTCGACCAACCAGCTGTTCTGGTTGGCGGCGGCGCCCGCGCTGTCGGGCGCGACGCTGCGCATCTTCTACTCCTTCATGGTGCCGGTGTTCGGCGGGCGGCGCTGGACGGCGATTGCCACGGCCTCGCTCCTGATTCCGGCCATAGGCATCGGCGTGGCGATCCAGGACAACACCACGAGCTACCCGACGATGCTGCTGCTGGCGTTGCTGTGCGGCCTGGGCGGGGGCAACTTCAGCTCCAGCATGGCCAACATCAGCTTCTTCTTTCCGAAGGAACGCAAGGGTTCGGCGCTGGGCGTGAACGCGGGGCTGGGCAATCTCGGGGTGTCGGTCGTGCAGTTCCTGAGCCCGCTGGTGATTTCGCTGGGCATCTTCGGTGTCTTCGGCGGCGAGCCGCAGCTCATCATCCGCAACGGCGAGCCGCAGCACGTATGGGCGCAGAACGCCGCCTTTATCTGGGTGCCGTGGATCGCGATCGCGGCCGTGGCGGCGTGGTTCGGCATGCACGACATCCAGGATGCCAAGGCGAGCTTCGCCGCGCAGGCCACGATCTTCAAGGCCAAGCACAACTGGATCATGTGCCTGCTCTACCTGGGCACCTTCGGTTCGTTCATCGGCTTCGCGGCGGGCTTTCCGCTGCTCATGAAAGCGCTCTTTCCGGGGCTCAATCCGCTCGCCTACGCCTGGCTCGGGCCCCTGGTGGGCGCGCTCACGCGGCCCTTCGGCGGCTGGCTCGCGGACCGGCTCGGCGGCGGTGTCGTCACCTTCTGGAACTTCATCGTGATGGCGCTGGCGGTGCTCGGCGTGCTGTATTTTCTGCCCAAGGGTGCCACCGGTTTTGCCATGCCGTTCGGCCCGGCCGAGGGCAGCTTCACCGGCTTCTTCCTGATGTTCCTGGTGCTGTTCTGCACCACCGGCATCGGCAACGGCTCCACCTTCCGCATGATTCCCGTGATCTTCCTCACGCAGAAGATGCGCGAGCTGACCGAGGACACCGACGCGGCGCGGGCGCAGGCCATCAAGGACGGCAATACCGAAGGCGCTGCGGCCGTGGGCTTTGCCGGAGCGCTGGGGGCCTATGGCGGCTTCTTCATTCCCAAGAGCTACGGCAGCTCGATCACCGCCACGGGCGGTCCAGAGCTCGCGCTGTGGACCTTCGTGGCCTTTTATCTGCTGTGCGTGGCCGTGACCTGGTGGTACTACGCGCGGCGCAATGCCGAGATGCCTTGCTGATGCACGCCCCCTTCATTTCCCCGACCCAGAAATCCGATTCAAGGAGCGCACGATGAGCCATTTGCTCGACCGACTGACCTATTTCTCGCAGCCGCGTGAGGAATTTTCCAATGGCCATGGCCAGACCAATGGCGAGGATCGGACCTGGGAGGATGCCTACCGCGGCCGCTGGGCGCACGACAAGATCGTGCGCTCCACCCACGGCGTGAACTGCACGGGCTCCTGCTCGTGGAAAATCTACGTCAAGGGCGGCATCGTCACCTGGGAGACGCAGCAGACCGACTATCCGCGCACGCGAGCCGACCTGCCCAACCACGAGCCGCGCGGCTGCGCGCGCGGCGCCAGCTACAGCTGGTACTTGTATTCCGCGAGCCGCGTGAAATACCCCATGGTGCGCGCGCGGCTGCTCAAGCACTGGCGCGCGGCGCTGGCCGTGGCCAGGAGCCCGGTCGCCGCCTGGGCTGCCATCGTCGAGAACCAGGACACGCGCCGCGAGTGGCAGCGCCAGCGTGGGCTGGGCGGCTTCGTGCGCAGCACCTGGGATGAAGTCAACCAGATGATCGCCGCGGCCAACGTCTACACCATCAAGAAGTACGGGCCCGATCGCATCATCGGCTTCTCGCCGATCCCGGCGATGTCCATGATCTCCTACGCCGCGGGCTCGCGCTATCTGAACCTCATCGGCGGCGTGCCCATGAGCTTCTACGACTGGTACTGCGATCTGCCGCCCTCGTCGCCGCAGGTCTGGGGCGAGCAGACCGACGTGCCCGAGAGCGCCGACTGGTACAACTCCAACTTCATCATCGCCTGGGGCTCCAACGTGCCTCAGACGCGCACGCCGGACGCGCACTTCTTCACCGAGGTGCGCTACAAGGGTGCGAAGGTCGTGGCCGTCACGCCCGACTATTCCGAGGTGGCCAAGCTCTCCGACCTGTGGCTGCACCCCAAGCAGGGCACGGATGCGGCCGTCGCCATGGCCATGGGCCACGTGATCCTCAAGGAGTTCTACTTCGACAAGCGCTCGGCCTACTTCGACGATTACGCGCGCCGCTACACCGACCTGCCGCTCTTGGTGGTGCTCGAAGACAAGGTGCTGCCCGACGGCCGCACCGTGAAGGTGCCGGGACGCTACGTGCGCGCGAGCGACTTCGAGGGACAGCTTGGCCAGAGCAACCACCCCGACTGGAAGACCGTGGCCTGGGGGCTCGACGGCCAGGTGGTACTGCCCAACGGCTCGATCGGCTTTCGCTGGGGCAAGGACGGGCGCGGTGACCAGGGCCTGTGGAACCTGGAGGACAAGGACGCGCGCACAGGCAACACCGCCAGGCTCAAGCTCTCGGTGCTGGAGGACGGCACGCAACCGCACGAGGTGGTGGACGTGGCCTTCCCCTACTTCGGTGGCATCGCGACACCGCACTTCGACGCCAACGACCAAGGCGGCGACGTGATGGTGCGCCGCGTGCCGGTGGCCACGCTCGAACTGCAGGGCGAGGGCGTCTCCGGCCGCGTGACGGTGGCCACGGTGTTCGACCTGCAAGCCGCGCACTACGGCGTGCATCGAGGTCTCGCGGGCGAGGGCGAGGATGGCGGCTACGACGCCGACGCGCCCTACACCCCGGCCTGGCAGGAGAGGATCACTGGCGTGCCGCGCGATCAGGTCATCACCATTGCGCGCCAGTTCGCCGACAACGCCGACAAGACGCAGGGCAAGAGCATGGTCATCATCGGCGCGGCGATGAACCACTGGTACCACTGCGACATGAACTACCGCGGCATCATCAACATGCTGATGATGTGCGGCTGCATCGGCCAGAGCGGCGGCGGCTGGTCGCACTACGTGGGCCAGGAGAAGCTGCGCCCGCAGACCGGCTGGACGGCGCTGGCCTTCGCGCTCGACTGGATCCGCCCGCCGCGCCAGCAGAACTCCACGAGCTTCTTCTACGCCCACACCGACCAGTGGCGCTACGAGAAGCTGGGCGTGGAGGAGGTGCTCTCGCCGCTGGCCGATCGCAACGAATATCAGGGCTCGATGATCGACTTCAACGTGCGCGCCGAGCGCATGGGGTGGCTGCCCAGCGCGCCGCAGTTGCAGGCCAACCCGCTGCAGGTCGTGCGCGACGCGCAGACCAATGGCATGGATGCGCGGGACTACGTCGTGCAGTCGCTCCAAAACGGCTCGCTCAGCCTGAGCTGTGAAGATCCGGATCACCCGCTGAACTGGCCGCGCAACATGTTCGTGTGGCGCTCCAACATCCTGGGCTCGTCGGGCAAGGGGCACGAGTATTTCCTCAAGCACCTGCTGGGCACGCAAAACGGCGTGCAGGGCAAGGACTTGGGCCGGGATGAGGCCAAACCGCAGGAGGTGAAGTGGCACGAGAGCGCGCCCGAGGGCAAGCTCGACCTGATCGTGACGCTGGACTTCCGCATGAGCACGACCTGTCTGTACTCGGATATCGTGCTGCCCACCGCCACCTGGTACGAAAAGAATGACCTCAACACCAGCGACATGCACCCCTTCATCCACCCGCTGTCGGCGGCGGTGGACCCGGCCTGGCAGGCGCGCAGCGACTGGGAAATCTACAAGGGTTTCGCCAAGGCGTTCAGCGAGGTCTGCGTCGGGCACCTGGGCGTGGAAAAGGAGGTGGTGCTCACGCCCATCATGCACGACACCGCCGGCGAGCTGGCGCAGCCCTATGACGTGAAGGACTGGAAGAAGGGCGAGGTGGATCTGATTCCCGGCGTGACCGCGCCCCAGATCACCGTGGTCGAACGCGATTACCCGAACACCTACGCGCGCTTCACGGCGCTGGGCCCGCTGATGGACAAGGTGGGCAACGGCGGCAAGGGCATCGCCTGGAACACCGAGACCGAGGTCGAGCAGCTCGGCGAGCTCAACGGCCGCGTGCGCGAGGAGGGCGTGACGCAGGGGCGCCCGAAGATCGTGACCGACATCGACGCCACCGAGGTGGTGATGATGCTCGCGCCCGAGACCAATGGCCACGTCGCCTGCAAGGCCTGGGAGGCCCTCTCCAAGCAGACCGGGCGCGAGCACGTGCACCTGGCGCTGCACCGCGAGGACGAGAAGATCCGCTTTCGCGACATCCAGGCGCAGCCGCGCAAGATCATCTCCTCGCCCACCTGGAGCGGGCTGGAGAGCGAGAAGGTCAGCTACAACGCCGGCTACACCAATGTGCACGAGCTGATCCCATGGCGCACGCTCACGGGCCGCCAGCAGTTCTACCAGGATCACCGCTGGATGCGCGACTTCGGCGAGGGCCTGTGCTCGTACCGCCCGCCGGTGGACCTCAAGGCGCTGCGCGCGGTCGAAGGCAGAAAGCCCAACGGCCACCCCGAGCTGGCGCTCAACTTCATCACCCCGCACCAGAAATGGGGCATCCACAGCACCTACAGCGACAACCTGCACATGCTGACCCTGAACCGCGGCGGTCCCGTGGTCTGGCTCAGCGAGGAAGACGCGCGGCGCGGCGGCATCGTGGACAACGACTGGGTGGAACTCTTCAACGCCAATGGCGCGATCGCGGCGCGCGCGGTGGTGAGCCAGCGCGTCAAGCCCGGCATGGTGATGAAGTACCACGCGCAGGAGAAGACCATCAACACCCCGGGCTCGGAGATCACCGGCACGCGCGGCGGCATCCACAACTCGGTCACGCGCGTGGTCCTGAAACCCACGCACATGATCGGCGGCTACGCGCAGTACAGCTACGGCTTCAACTACTACGGAACGATAGGCACCAACCGCGACGAGTTCGTGCTGGTGCGCAAGATGCGCCGCGTGGACTGGATGGACGAAGAGGCTGGCTCCACCGCCGGCGCCCATGCCTGAACAAGGAGATCGAAAATGAAGATTCGCGCGCAAATCGGCATGGTGCTGAACCTGGACAAGTGCATCGGCTGCCACACCTGTTCCGTCACCTGCAAGAACGTCTGGACCAGCCGAGCCGGCATGGAATACGCCTGGTTCAACAACGTCGAGACCAAGCCCGGCATCGGCTACCCCAAGGAGTGGGAGAACCAGGCCAAATGGAACGGCGGCTGGGTGCGCCGCGCCGACGGTTCCATCGCGCCGCGCCAGGGCGGCAAGTGGCAGCTTTTGATGAAGATCTTCGCCAACCCCAACCTGCCGCAGATCGACGACTACTACGAGCCCTTCACCTTCGACTACGACCACCTGCAGTCGGCGCCCGAGATGAAGTCGCCGCCCACGGCGCGCCCGCGCAGCCTGATCACCGGCGAGCGCATGGAAAAGATCGAGTGGGGTCCGAACTGGGAGGAAATCCTCGGCGGCGAATTTTCCAAGCGTTCGCGCGACGTGAACTTCGAGCAGGTGCAGAAGGAGATGTACGGCCAGTACGAAAACACCTTCATGATGTATTTGCCGCGTCTGTGCGAGCACTGCCTGAACCCGGCCTGCGTGGCGTCCTGCCCCAGCGGCTCGATCTACAAGCGCGAGGAAGATGGCATCGTGCTGATCGACCAGGACAAGTGCCGCGGCTGGCGCATGTGCGTCTCGGGCTGCCCCTACAAGAAGATCTACTACAACTGGCAGAGCGGCAAGGCCGAAAAGTGCACCTTCTGCTACCCGCGCATCGAGGCGGGCCAGCCCACCGTGTGCTCCGAGACCTGCGTGGGCCGCATCCGCTACCTGGGCGTGCTGCTGTACGACGCCGACCGCATCCAGGAGGCGGCGAGCGTGGAGCGCGACAAGGATCTGTACCAGGCGCAGCTCGACATCTTCCTTGACCCGCACGACCCCGAGGTGATCGCCCAGGCGCGTCTGGATGGCATTCCCGACAACTGGCTCGAGGCGGCCAAGAAGAGTCCGGTCTATCGCATGGCCGTGGACTGGAAGATCGCGCTGCCGCTGCATCCCGAGTACCGCACGCTGCCCATGGTCTGGTACGTGCCGCCGCTCTCGCCCATCACCTCGGCGGTCAACGCCGGGCACGTGGGCATGAACGGCGAACTGCCCGATGTGTCGCAGCTGCGCATTCCGGTGCAGTACCTCGCCAATCTGCTCACGGCCGGCAACACCATCCCCATCGTGCAGGCGCTCGAGCGCATGCTCGCCATGCGCGCCTGGCAGCGCGGTCTGCACGT
This sequence comes from Comamonas sp., assembly GCA_019912745.1. Taxonomy (GTDB): domain Bacteria; phylum Pseudomonadota; class Gammaproteobacteria; order Burkholderiales; family Burkholderiaceae_C; genus Comamonas_C. The sequence continues at coordinate 12,254 of JAIOIA010000107.1, forward strand.
GGACAAGGTGGAAAACCACGCGGTGCTGAGGCAGGCGGGCCTGTCCGTGCACGATGTGCAGGACATGTACCAGGTGATGGCGATCGCCAACTACGAAGACCGTTTCGTCGTGCCGACCTCGCACCGCGAGTACGCCGAGAACGCCTTCGACGTGCGCGGCGGCTGCGGCTTCACCTTCGGCAATGGCTGCTCGGACGGCGCGAGCACGCTCAGCGTCTTCGGCAGCAAGAAAAAGCGCACCGTCACCGTGCGCGCCACGATCTGAGGGAGGCCCGCATGTTCCAGACATCCACCCCATCCCTGCGCCTGAGCCTGCGTGCGCTGGCGCGCCTGCTGGCCTATCCCGACGAAGACGTGTGCGCGCAGATGCCCGCGCTCGCCGAGGTGCTGCGCGCCGAGCGGGTGCTGCCCGACGCGCGCCTGGCCGAACTCGACGCGCTGACGCGGCGTATCGCCGCGATGGACCCCTACGAGGCGCAGGCGCATTACGTCGACACCTTCGACCGCGGCCGCCAGACGTCGCTGTACCTGTTCGAGCACATCCACGGCGATTCGCGTGAACGCGGCTCGGCGCTGGTCAACCTGACGCAGACCTACGAACAGGCGGGCCTGAGGATGCAGGAGGGCGAGCTGCCTGACCACCTGGGCGTGGTGCTGGAGTTCGCCTCCACCCAGCCCGTGGCCGTGGCGCGCGAATTCCTCGGCGAGATGGCGCATGTGATGAGCGCGCTGTTCACCGCGCTGCAGGAGCGGGGCAACCCCTACGCCAGTGTCATCGCCGCGGTGCTGGAAGCCGCGGGCCACAAGGCGCAGGCGGTGCAGATCGCGCCCGAGCCGGACATGGACGAGGCCTGGGCCGAGCCCGAGGCCTTCGACGGCTGTGACATGCGCGGCCAGAGCCGCCCCGGCAAGCCCCAGCCCATGAGCTTCGTGCGCAGGGCGCATCCCAAGACTTCCCAAGGAGTTGCACCATGACCGCCTGGCTCGACCACTTCCTTTTCGGCCTCTACCCCTACATCTGCCTGGCCGTGTTCTTCCTGGGCAGCTGGATCCGCTTCGACCGCGATCAGTACACATGGAAGAGCGATTCCTCGCAGCTCTTGCGCAGCGGCAACCTGCGCTGGGCCAACAACCTCTTTCACATCGGCGTGCTGTTCCTGTTCTTCGGCCACTTCGTCGGGCTGCTCACGCCGCACTTCCTCTACGAGCCCTTCATCAGCGCGGGCCACAAGCAGCTGCTGGCCATGGTCTCGGGCGGCGTGGCCGGGGTGCTGGGCTTCGTCGGGGTGTCCATGCTGCTGTACCGGCGCCTGTCGGACGCGCGCATCCGCGCCACCAGCAAGACCAGCGACATCGTGCTGCTGTGGATCTTCTGGGCCCAGCTCGCGCTGGGTCTGGCGACCATTCCGCTGTCGGCGCAGCACCTCGATGGTTCGATGATGCTGCTGCTGGCCGAGTGGGGCCAGCGCATCGTCACCTTCCGCTCGGGTGCCGTCGAGATGCTGGCCAGCGCCGGCTGGGTGTTCAAGACCCACCTGTTCCTGGGCATGACGGTGTTCCTGATCTTCCCGTTCACGCGTCTGGTGCACATCTGGAGCGGCTTCGGCACGCTGGCCTATGTGCTGCGCCCATACCAGCTGGTGCGCGCGCGGCGCCTGAATCTGCCGCGGGGCCACAACCGTCCGCAACGCGGTATTTGAGTCAAATTGGCATCAAACCCAATGTGGACAAACGCGATCAGCTATTGAAGCGAGAGTAACCATGACGACCTCATCCTGCACCTCTGGCCCGTGCGGCTGCAGCGAGCCGCAAGCGGCCACCCTGCCGGCGGCCCACATCAATGGCGTGGCCTTGCATGCGCCGGGCGAAACCCTCGCGCCGGAGCTGCTGCGTCAGCGCGCCTGCACTGAACTGCTGCGCCAGCAGGCGCAGCATGAGGGTCTGCTGGCCGCTGGCGATGCCCCAGGCCTGGACGGAGCCACGAGCGAAGCGGCGACCGCTGCCATCGAGGCGCTGCTGGAACAGGCGCTGAAGGTGCCCGAGCCCTCGGAAGACGCCTGCCGCCGCTACCACGCGGCCCACCCCGCGTTCGGCGGGCAGGGCGCGCGCGCGCACCTGCGCCATGTGCTCTTTGCCGTCACGCCGGGCATCGACGTGGGCCTGCTGCGCCAGCGCGCCGAGGCGCTGCTCATGGAGCTGCGCTGCGCTGACGAGGGCGGCCCGGCGTTTGGCGAAGCAGCGCGCCAGTGGTCCAACTGCCCCAGCGGCGCCGAGGGTGGCGATCTCGGCTGGCTCGCGCCCGAAGACTGCGCGCCGGAATTCGGCCGCGAGATTTTCGATTCGCAAGAGGTGGGCGTGCTCTCGCGCCTCGTGCACAGCCGCTTCGGCCTGCACATCGTTCAGGTCTGCGGACGCGATGCGGCCCAGCCGACCGCGTTCGACGACGTGCGCGCCAGCATCGCGCTGGTGCTGCGCCAACAATCGTGGGTCAATGCGCTGCGCCAGTACCTGCAGCTGCTGGCGGCCGACGCCGAGATCGAAGGCGTTCAGCTGGAAGCGGCCACGTCACCGCTGGTGCAATAGCGCTCCCGCAAGGAGCGGACACGTCTGCCGCCTTGTCGAGAAGAAAAGCCGCGTGCGGAAGAAATTTTCCTCACGCGGCATGCCCGGTGAGCCGCGACGGCTCAGGCCGGACTCGCCTCAGTTGGCCTTGTCGGGAAACTGCTTGGCAATGCCGTCGGTCAGCACGTCGGCGATTGCATCCATGTGCTGCTGCATGGCCGTCCATTCGGCTTCCTGCTTGTCCTTGGGCGCCTTGGCGGCCATCATGTCCACCTGCGATTTGTGGTGGCCGAAGTGGGCCACCAGCCCGGCATCCAGGTCGGCTTCTTTCCAGTTGGGGTTGGCACCGGCGAGGAATTTGGCAATTTCCCCTGCGTTGGCCACGGCGTCCTTGAGCGCCTTGTCCTCACCCGCGGCGTTGCCCGCATGGGCGGAATCCGTCAGCGCCTTGACGGCGCCCCAGTGCCCGGCCAGCAGCTTGAGCAGTCCGTCCCCGGCGGGCTGGCCGTAGAACCCGGCCACGGCCTGCGCGATGTCCTTGGCGTTGGCGACGACGGCATCGGCCGCCTTGTCGGCGCCGGCCTTGTTGCCCGCGAACACCGCGAGCGCGTAGTCGCGCGTGGTCACGACGTGGCCATGCCAGAGCCCGCGCATCGCCTTGTGCAGGTTGGGCGCGGCCGTCGGTGCCGGTGCCGTCGCCGCGTGCGCGTGGCCCTGCGCGAGCGCGGGCGTGGCCGCGGTGAACCCGAGGCCCAGCAGGGCGGCACAGGCGATCGACAGTGTTTGCATCTTCATGTTCATCACGAATTCTCCAAATCATTGATGACGCCGTGATGAATCGTTCATCGCGGCAACTCGTTCTTTGTGGTAACCGGCCGAGTTGCAACATTGGATGCAAGCGGCATCGCTGGCGTTTCAGAAAAGCTCCCTCGTTCGTCGGTTACGCTGCGGGCTGCGTTCATTAAAGACTTTCCGGCATGCCTTGTCCGTCGATCGATTCCTTGACACCTGCGCCAGTGGCGCTATTGAAATGAAAGCGCGTTGCGTTATGGTGCTGGGCACCAGCAGCGGCGCGGGCAAGAGCTGGATGGCGACCGCGCTGTGCCGCCACTACGCCAGCCTTGGCCTGAAGGTCGCGCCGTTCAAGGCGCAGAACATGAGCAACAACGCGCGCGTGGTGGCGGGACTGGCGAGCGCGGACGCCCAGGCCCCTGTGGGCGAGATCGGCAGCGCGCAGTATTTTCAGGCGCTGGCCGCGCGCGCCGAGCCCGACGTGCGCATGAATCCGCTGCTGCTCAAGCCCGAGGCCGACACGCACAGCCAGGTGGTGCTGCTGGGGCAGGTGCACGAAGCGCTTTCGGCGCTGCCTTGGCGCGGGCGCAGCGAGCGGGTGTGGCCGCGGATCGCCGAGGCGCTCGAGCAGCTGCGAGCCGAGAACGACGTGGTGGTGATCGAAGGCGCGGGTTCGCCCGCCGAGATCAATCTGATGCAAAGCGACGTGGTCAACCTGCGCGTGGCACGCCACGCCGATGCGCGCTGCCTGCTGGTGGCCGACATCGATCGCGGCGGCGCGTTCGCGCACCTGTACGGCACCTGGGCGCTGCTGCCCGAGGCCGATCGCGCGCGCATCCGGGGCTTCGTGCTCAACAAGTTCCGTGGCGACGCCGACCTGCTTGCGCCCGCGCCCGAGCAGTTGCAGGCACTGACCGGCGTGCCCACGGTGGCCGTGGTGCCGATGCGCTTCGGCCACGGGCTGCCGGAGGAGGATGGGGTGTTCGATGAAGGCCCCTCACCCCAGCCCTCTCTCCAAAGGGGCGAGGGAGGAATACGCCGCATCGCCATCGTGGCGTATCCACGCATCAGCAACCTCGATGAATTCCAGCCGCTGAAAAATCTGCCGGGCGTTTCGCTTGTCTGGGCGCGCAGCTTGGCGCAGCTCGATGGGGTGGACTGGATCATCCTGCCCGGCAGCAAGGCCACGGCATCGGATCTGCACTGGCTGCGCGCACGCGGCATGGATGGCGCCATCGCGCGCCATGCGGCCGCGGGCGGCGCGGTGCTGGGCATCTGCGGCGGCCTGCAGATGCTGGGCGAGGCGCTGATCGATCCGCACGGCGTGGAGCCCGGCGGCAGCGGCCCGGGCCTGGGGCTGCTGCCGCTGGTGACGCAGTTTGCGCCCGAGAAGACGCTGCGGCGCGGCGCCTGGCGCCTGGGGGAGGTGGCGGGCGCCTGGGCGCCGCTTTCCGGCGTGGCCTTCGGCGGCTACGAAATCCACAGCGGCCAGACGGTGCAGCACCCCGCGATGGCGCGCAAGGGCGACGTGGCGCGCGAGCTGCTGGCGGGCCTGGCGTGGCAGAACGCGGCGGGCAACGTGCTGGGCTGCTACGTGCACGGCCTACTAGAGGACGCGGCGGTGCTGCGTGCGCTGTTCGGCGTCGAGGCACGTTCGCTCGACGCGGTGTTCGACGCGCTGGCCGCGCAGGTGCAGGCGGCGTTCGCGCCCGGGGTGCTTGATATGCTCGCTGCCCCTGATTGAATCGCCGAGTTGCGCATTCCCATGACTTTCGCCGTTCCCGCTCTGCAAGACGCTCAACTGGATGCCCGGTTGCAGCACAAGATAGCCCGCAAGACCGTGCCGCACGGCGCGCTGGGGCGCATCGCGGCGCTGGCGTGCCGGCTCGGGCGGATTCTGGGGACGTCCGAGCCCCGGCTGATCGACCCTCAGCTCGTGGTGTTCGCCGCCGACCATGGCATCGCCGCGCGCGGCGTGTCGGCCTACCCGAGCGATGTGACGGGGCAGATGGTGGGCAACTTTCTCGCCGGGGGCGCGGCGGTGAGCGTGCTGGCGCGTCAGCATGGCGTCACGCAAACCGTGGTGGACTGCGGCGTGCGGCGCGACTTTGCGCCTGCGCCGGGCCTGCTGATCCGCAAGATCGCGCCAGGCACGCAAGACAGTAGTGCAGGTCCGGCGATGACGCGCGCGCAGTGCGAGC